>NZ_JBJDQL010000058.1:0-13463 GCF_044903305.1 Streptomyces sp. NPDC019531
CGCCCGTGAACGCCTTCGAGAAGGGCGTCGCAGCCCTCGCCCAGTACCGGGAGCGCACAGGCTCCGTGACCGTCCCACGGGGACACGCCGAGACGATCGTCGTCGACGGCACCGAGCACGCGATCAAACTCGGCGTGTGGATCATGAACCAGAAGACCCGCCGCACCAAACTCACCGCAGACAAACTCGCAGCCCTCGCCACGCTGGGGCTGGAATGGGCACAGCAGGGTTAAAGAGTGGGATAAGTTTGCGGTTAAGCGGGATAGGGTGCTGAGGTGAAGGTGCAGGGAAATGGCATCTGAGGAAGAACTGTTCGCGTCTGTCGACGCTCTGCTGAACGAGGAGCCGAGCCTGCCGCCTCCGGCGGAGCGCGCCCGGCTGCGTGAGGCCGCCGGCATCACCCAGGCACGGCTGGCCACCGCATTGAAGACCACGACCCAGTCGGTGAAGAACTGGGAGAACGGCCGCAGCGAGCCGAAGTCGCCGCGCCTGGATGCCTACCAGCGGCTGCTGAACGGGTGGGCGGCGAAGTACCCCACCCCCGGCACAGCCCCCTCGGTTGCCGGGACGGCGCCCGCGGTGTCCGGTGAACCAGTCGCATCCGCGGTGGAGACGGCAGACGCCCCGCAGGCTCCCGCCGTTGCATCCGCGGCGTCGGCGCGGCCCGCCACGCCCCGGCCCGCCGCGGCATCACGCCGCCCGGCACCCAAGAAGGCGGCACAGCCCGCCGTCGACCCGCGCTTCCCGCACGGGCCGCTCGCCGTGCTGGACGGGGACGGCTCCGCATACGGCGTCGACGGGCTCGTGCTGGACTGCCCCGCGACCACCGTGGTGGAGCTGGTGGAGTGGACACTGCGCGAGTCCGGCCTCGGCGCGCCAAAGCTCAACCGCTACGGCAAGGACTCCGACCCGCTGATCGTGCTCACCGCCGCGGCCGCCGGGAAACTCGGCCTCCCCGAGCGCCTGGAAGGCCACGAGCAGCGCCGCTCCCTACGCCTGCCCGAGGACCACCCGGTGGTCAAGCAGGTGGTGAAAGCGAAATGGCGTCTCACCCAGCGCGGGTTCGGCCCCTGGGCACGGATCTACCACAAGGCCCAGGGCCGCGAGCGGCAGTGCGTACAGCTCGCCATCCTGTCGTGGGACGCGCTCGATGAGCGGTCCTGGCCCGGCGTTGCGGAGATGGAGCCGGCCGACGTCGCCCGCGTTCTGGGCATCTACGCCCAGCGGGTCATCACCCCGCGGGGCTCCACCGCCGTCTCGGGCCTTGAGCTGATGACCGCCCTGCGCCCGCCCACCCGCGCGGTGCAGGACCCGCAGACGGGGAACTGGGTGCCCGGCCACAACCCCGGCTCACTGGGCACGGAGCCGATGGACCCGGCGCCGCCCGAGGCCACCCCCGAGCACCCCGTGGTCGTGGACTCCGGCTGGAGCGGCGGGTTCCTCAACGAGGAGGCGTACCAGTGGGTGCGCGACGTCAGCCTGCTGAGCGATGAGGAGTGCACGCTGCCGTACGCGGTCGGCCTGGATCTGAACACCGCGTTCCTCGCGGCCGCGGCCCGCCTGGTCGTCGGCCTGTCCGCCCCGGACCACTTCCGTGCCCCGACGTTCAACCCGAAGATCCCCGGCTCCTGGCTGGTCGACCTCTCCCACGTCGAGGTTGACCCCCGTCTGCCCTCGCCGTTCACCCCGGACGGTGAGCGACCGACGGGGCCTGCCTGGTACCAGACGCACACCGTCGCCTACGCCCAGGAACTCGGCTACAACGTCCGCCCTCTCGAGGCCTACCTGCGCCGCGAGACCGGCGCGTACCTCGACCCGTGGCACGACCGGTTGAAGGAGGCGTACCTCGACACCCTCGCCGACCTCGGCGTCACCAAGGAGCTCACCGACGCGGAGTTCCTCGCGGCGATGGAGCGGCACAAGGACGCCGACCCGGCCATGGCGGCCGTCCTCGCCGCGATCAAGGCCACCGTGAAGGGCGGCATCGGCAAACTCCGCGAACGCCCGCAGGGCAAGAAGTACAAGGAGGGCGAGCGGTGGCCGGCCCTCCAGCGGCCGACCTGGCGCCCCGACATCCGCGCCGCCGTCATCTCCAAAGCGCGGGTCAACATGCACCGCAAACTGCGCAACATGGCCACCATGACGGGCCTGTACCCGCTCGCCGTACTCTCCGACTGCGTCGTCTACCCCTCACCAGGGGACAGCCCGCTCGACTTCCTCCCGTACGCGGCGTCCGGCAAGCCGCAGCCAGGCGGGTTCCGTCTCGGGCCCACGCCGGGCCTGGCGAAGCTGGAGGGCGTGCAGTCGATGCTGTGGGCGGTCGACCTCATGGAACAGGGCTACAACCCCGCCCGCCACATCAAAGGCGGCGACGCCGTCCTCGACGAAGGCGAGTAGACCAGTGCCCAACACTGGCCTGACGCACATGACCTGGTTCCCGCTGGCCGACACCGACAGCCAGGACCCCACCGTCGAGAAGGGCTGAGCCGTGGCAGAGATCGAGGACGCCATCGAGCGGGCCGACCGGGAAAGCTTCACCCGCCAGCCGCCCAAGACGCTGAAGGGACAGATCGGCTACCTGATCAAGCAGCTCAAGACGACCCGGGCTGTCGCCGAGGAGATCGGCGTCAGCCGGCGGTCGGTGGAGCGCTACCGCAAGGGCGAACGCAAGCACCCGCCCCGCGCCATCGCCGAACGGATCGACGACGCCGTACGAGCCCGCTGGCAGCCCCAGGTCCGCAAACGCCGACAGCAACAAGCCGCCACCGCGACCGGAATCACCGTGGAAACCAGGGCCCGGTTCGGCTACACCGCACCCATCGGCACCACCGACGACGGACGCTTCCGCCGCCTCACCGTCCACCTCCCCCCCACCTACGCGCGACGCCTCTTCGACGCCCGTGACGCCGGAGCCGGCGACCAGCAGATGCGCCAAATCATCGCCGAAGGCTTCAAAGACATCTACTTCCAAGACAGCGGAAACCGCGCCATGGGACTCTCCGACGTCACCCTCAACGACATCGACTACCTCGACCTCGACTACTAATCAGCCCCCGAGCCGCAGGCCCAGCACCAGCGTGTTGAGCCAAAGCACGGTAGTTGTCACATAGGCAGCTTGTTGTCACCTGCGGGTTGATGGAGCGCGATAGGAGGCTGGTCAGAGCGTTCGATCTGCGCGTGCTTCGTTTGTCGGCGTCGGCTGAAGGATCCGAGCGACGCCCAGAGCGTTCGGCGCCGGGTCGCGAAGCTGAGCCCGGAACGCCGGGCGCAGCCGGCCGACCTCGGCATCCGCTGGTGATCGTCGTGAGGTAGTCGCCAGCGCTACTTGGCTGGTACGGGGAAAACGATGCCTACTGCGGTGCTTTGGCCTGACCGGCCGGCGTCCCGCAGCACGCACGGGGATGCCAGGCCCCTGACACCGGTGCAGGGCAAATGCGCGCTAGGTGGCGAGCAGGAGGCGGCTCGGTGGAGGCAGTCCTGCGTGTGGTGCCCGTGGTGGGCGAGACGGAACTGCTGCCCGACCCCGACGCTGCCTGGCAGCCGGGTGCAACACCAACCAGCTCAACCCACGTATCCTCCGGCGCCCGGTTTCGCGTAGACAACCACGTCAGCTACGGCAGTGGCGGCCAGAGGTGGCCGTCAAGCTGGGAACCTGGCTCGATATCTGCAGGCGCCGGGTTACCACGTTGGACGTGCAACGGCGCAGTGATTGGGCACTCCGGCGGCGCCTCGTGGTCTCTGCTCCAGTAACCGACTTCGCACGTTCACGTCTAGTACACACCTAGCTCGGGCTTACGATTTTCCTCCGACAGGCTGTAGTTGACCGCTGGCTGAGTGTGCACAGGGGTCCGCCGACACGATTGAGGGGGCGCCTTGGCAACGCTGGGCCACATGAAGGAACGCACGGTTGGCTTCTACGAAGTGGTTGTCACCAAAGAGGGGGAGGCGCAGCGGATCCCGGAATTGATGGACTGGGACGGGATGCTGGCTGACCTGTCTCGGGCGCCGGTAGCTGCGCGGAGTTTCGAGGGTGATTCGCAACTGGTGGGCACCGTCGTTACGTATGGCGAGCAAGATCATCTTCTTCTGCACCGTGTGAAGGACGCCGGCGAGTGGTTGTCCGTCCTGAACTTCGACACGGGTGACCTGCGCGAGTTGGAGCAGTCCGCTCAAGAGGGGTACCTCGACACGTCGGTGGTCTGCTTCCTGCCGTTCGGCAACGTGGTGGGCATCATGCAGGGCGGGGTGTCGGCACCTTCGCACAAGGCACTAGAGACGTGGCTGAACGGTATCCAGATGTTTCCCGGCAGCCAGCTTCAGATCCGGCCGGTGGTAACACACGCGGAGGTGGAGAAGCTGAAGACCGCTTCCGGTGCGAGCCGTGTAGAGGTCAAGATCATGGCGAACAAGATGGGCGCGCTGGCCAACCGTAGCGGCGGGCTTGCCCGGACCCTGCGTGTGGCTGGCGAAGCGTACGGCGAGATCAGCGTGACCATGATCATCTCAGTGCCGAAAAAGCGGGAGCTCAAGGAGCATCGTGAGCACCTTCTGGCCGACCTGGCAGCGATCTCTGATGTGGTCACTGGGGCCGAACGAGCCCGGGCCCGCCTGGTCTTCTCCGATCCTGGCGGACCTGAGCAGAGCCGTATGGTCGAACTGGTAGAACACAGCATCACGGCCAAAAAGCGCGTACCGGCTACAGATGCTGAAGGTAGGTCAATCCGGATTGTGTCAGCGGTGGATGCCATCCTTGGTGCAGCGGCCGAACACGAGGACGTTCTGCGACTCGCGGTGGACGCGAGGAGTTCGTGACCTGGGCGCTGACAGGGGGGGTCTGTGGGAGTACGCGATGCCATCGCGGATCGATGGGCGGAAAATCTCTGGATCGACTACTTGATAGCAGCAGGCGCTGTGTGCACTCATGTCCTGGTGATCCGCAAGAGCGGGTCGGGGGACTGGTTGTCCTGGATCGATTCATCTCAGCGAACAGATCTATACGCTGCTGCTGCCGGTACGGTTTCGGCGATCGGTGGCCTCAGCGCCATCGCGATCTCGATCTACACTGCGGCGAATGGTGAGCGTCTGCGCGCCGTACGCCAGCACCACCAGATCAGTCTCAGGCGTAGCTGGCGGAGCCTGCTGCAGGGCACCGCGCTGGTCTGCATTCTGCTGCTGGCCGCCCTAGGCCTGGATCGGAACAACGACCCCCTCTCCGCACGGTTCATCTTCGAGTTCGCCATGATCTTCGCGGCCCTGCGCTTCGCACGTCTGATCTGGCTGTTCGACAGGATGATGAGTGTGTCGGACGCGGATGCAACCGAACCGGCGCCCGTCGCAACACCTACGCGAGACCCAGACTGGCTACGGCGACGGCAGAACACACCCTGACCTCTACTCGGTCGGCGTCCGCACCCCGCTTCAGCGGCTTAAGGACGCCGACTTTCTACTGCCGTTCCCCACGTGGCCGACCGGAACTCAACTCAGCTGCACCAGCCCACGCAGCAGGTCGCGGCTTTCGGCTGGGCCGGGGCTGTGCTGCTGCAGCTCCTTCATCGCTCTCTCGTACTGGCGGACGTCCCCGGGCCTGTTCACATAGAGGGCGCTGGCAAGCTGCTCCACGTAGACCACATCCGAGACGTCGCTTTCCGGAAAGCTCAGGATGGTGAAGGCGCCGGACTCGCCCGAGTGGCCGCCGAAGCTGAAGGGCATGATCTGCAGGCGCACGTTAGGCAGCTCGGACATCTCGATCAGGTGCTGGAGCTGGTCACGCATCACCCCACGGTCACCGTAGGGGCGGCGCACGGCGACTTCGTCCAGGACGACGTGGAGTTCCAGGGCGTTCTCGGAGAAGAGGCGCTTCTGCCGCTCCAGACGCACCGTCAGCTGCCTCTCCACATCGGCCTCCGGCACCCGCTTCATGCCGCCCCGGATGACCGCGTGGGCATACGCCTCCGTCTGCAGCAGGCCGTGCACGAGCTGCACCTCGTAGGAGCGGACCAGCGAGGCCACGTTCTCCAGGCCGAAGTACGTTGGGAACCAGTTGGGCAGCCCGTCCGAGTAGTTGTCCCACCAGCCGGCGCTGGCGATCGCCTGTACGGCGCGGGCCCGATAGGCCGGCGTGCGGGCGCGCAGTTCGCGGGCCCCGCGGCTCCCCAGGGACGTTCCCTCCAGCAGCTCGTTGAAGTCGTCGTTCCGGTCAGCCATGGAAGCCTCTTTCTTCGCGCTGCTTCGCCTTCGTCCGCCACCGGTACAACAGCCCTTCGACCGCGCGAATCGACGTGGCGTCCACGAGCTGCTGGATCTCCTCCTGGGTATAGCCGTCGATCGTCAGGGCGACGGCGGCCCGGGTCCGCGGGTCGCCGATGTCCCGGACCTCTTGGAGAACGCGCAGCCTGCCCAGCACATCGTCGGCGACGCCCCGCACCACGAGCCTGTCCTCGGTGGCGATCTCCTCGGTGGCCCGGCCGCGGTGCCACCGCTTCTGCTGCACGCGATGGCGCCGGTACTCGTTGGGGAACTCGTAGGCGGAGGCCCCCATGAAGTACGTGGCGATGCTGGCGCCGCCCTCGGCCCGCCACCCGGTCTCGACCAGGGCACGCTGCCGGAAGACCGGAAGGGCCCGGGCGACGGTCATCATCGCCAGCTCCTCGCGCAGATCGCTGTCGTGGGCCAGTTCCTCAAGCTCCAGCTCATGCGGCTTGAGGTCGAAGCCGCGCGCGGCGACGAGCTTGAACACGTAGCCGGAGTACAGCCAGCCCCGCAACACTGAGATCCCGTACCGGGCGAGCTCCTCCTCGAAACGGTCGTAGTGGGCCCCGGCGAAGCCGCTCTCGGACAACAGCCTCACCATCTGCTGGTCGGCCATCCGTCGGTCCAGGTTCTCCTGCAGCTTCTTGGCCTGCCGTGCTTCGACGGGGTTCATCTCCCGCTGGGCTTCGAGAGGCACGGGCGCGCCGAGAGGCAGCCCCTGCTCGCCTACAACAGGTTGTAGGTGCCGGGCGCGCGCGGCGGCGGACCCTCGGCCCGCCGCCTCGTCGTCGCCCCTCATTGCCTCCCCTTCCGGTTGTCGCCGCCGCCCCCGAACAGCACGGGGCCGGCTCCGTCCCCTGCCGCCCCAGCCCGTCGCAAGCTTCCGAACTGGTCCGGCAGAGCACGAAGACGACCCCTTGTAAGTCGTCCGTCGTCGGGCACCCCACGGACTTTTTCAAGATTTTTTCGGGCGGGTCGCAACGCAGAAATCAACCGTGGGGTGGCGACCCGACCGCGACGTATGAGCGGACACCAGCATCGCCAACAACCTCTGGAGAGCACGTGAGTTCGCCTGTCCCACCGCCGCCGGAACCACCCTTCATCAGCATGCACACGACCGTCATCCTCCTGACGGCAACCGTCATCGGGCAGGTCATCGGCGGGCTGACCTTCCTCTCGGACTTCTCCGCCCCCGGAGCAGTCCTGGCAGGGCTGGGAGCCGGCGGCCTCAGCGTGCCCGTGCTGTGCCATCTGATCCGCTGACGTCGGCGTCTGCGCTATTGCGCGGGCCGCCCTGCCCGCCTACCGGCCGTGGGCTGCGTCCAGGACCTCGATCCGGTGCGCCTGGAACGGACCGACGGTCGCGGGGGCCCGGGCGGTCGCGTTGCCGCGTGGGCACCGTTCCGCAAAAGATCTTGACTTCGGCGGTACCCGGTGCGGGGTGTTCACTCGATGAACAGGGTGCAGGCAGGTGAGGTCGAGGAACAGGGCGGTGGAGAAGGTGCACGAGATGCTGGCGCCCGAGGGGGTGATCGCCCTCCTGGCAGCGGTGGTCGCCGTCGGGGTGCGGGAGTGGAGGCGGGTGCAGTTGGCCCGTGAGAAGCGCCGCGTGCGGGAGCAGGAGCTGTTGGCTGCAATGGTGGCCGATGTCGCGGGTGGCCGCAGGGACGTCCACGTGCACCATGGTGGTGGCGCCGGGGCCTGGTCCTTGACCGGCACCAGGCACGGTGAAGAGCGGGCAGTTCTGGCAGCGGACGGTCGTACGGCACCGGCGAGGCGGCGCCGGTGACCATGCAAAATCATTCGGACATGCTGCTCGGCCTCGACCAAGTCGAGGCCGACAGGCCGATCGTCGGCGCACCAGTGGTCGACGAGGCGATGCTCGCCGACTTCTACGAGACGCACGTGGACAAGCTGTTCAGGTTCCTGGCCGGTAAGGTCGGCCGGGACGACGGCGGGGAGCTTCTCAGCCAGGTCTTCGAGGAGTTCTTCGCGTGGTGGCCGGAGCATCCCGAGCACCCCAAACCGGTGGCGACGCTGTACCGCATCGCTCGGTGTCGTCTCAACGACTACCTTCGCTGCCACGGACGGGTCGAGACCTTCGAAGCCGAGGAGCTCGCCGAGGCCGCGGCCGAGGGCGCCCACCACGACGAGCTCGCCGATGTTGTCCGGCGTGTCGACCTCGCCGCCGCTCTACGAGAGCTGACCGAGCGTGAACGGCAGGCCTTGGGGCTCCATTACGTGGTCGATCTTCCCGTGAAGGACTGCGCCGAGGTCATGGAAGTCGGCATCGACAACATGAAGAAGATCCTGAAGACGGCGTTGCACAAGCTGCGCCGCTCACCCCTTATGGAGAGCTACCAGATCGTCAGCACGGCGAAGGAGGCGCACCGGTGAATCCCATCTCCCCCCAGGACGGTGAGCGGCACGAGGCCCTCCACCTGAGTACCGCCGAGAAGGCGGACGGCTTCGCCGCGGTCATGAAGCGGCTGAAGGGACGCAGCGAGCAGGAGCGTGCCCGGCTGCGGGCACAGGCGGATGCCGCGATCCTCGGCCACGAGGCATACGCGCTGGGCCATGAGAACCTCCGGCGCAACAACTACGTCGCTGCCAAGCGGTGGCTGCGCGTGGCCGCCGAACACGGCGTCCCCGGCGCCGAGCAGGCGCTCGAGGAGATCGAAGCAGGTCCGGCGGTCGAGGAATCTGCCCACCCGGTCACCGTCGAGGTCACGCCGGATGCGGATCTGTGCGCGACCGGCGCCTCGCATGCTGTCCCGCTTGACGTGGAGAAGTGGGCCTCGCTCCTGCACACCTGGACGCAGGCCGGCCTGGCGATGGACGCTGCCCGGGCTGAAGCGCGGCAGATCCTCGACCAGGCCCGCAGCACGGCCGACGAACTGGTCACCACAGCACGCGAGGAGGCGAACCGCGCACGAAACGAGGCCCGCGACCAGATCGCTGCGGACCACCGCGCCACCGCACAACTCCTGTACGACGCACAGCAGTTGCAGCATGAGGCCAAGCTGCTCATGCAGAAAGCACGCCGTGCTGCCGAAGCACCTACCGGTGCAAGGAAAGCCTGGCCGGTCCTCATCGATGATTCACCGCACCATGCTCAGGTGATCCCCTTCAGCTTGAGCGGTCGGCCCGATGGTGTGCGCGATGAACGAGAACAGCAGTCCTCTGCGCTGGTGATGGACGGCGCAATGCAGCACCTCTTGTGGACCTCCTCCAGCGTGTGCACGATGCAGTTTGGGGCGTTGGCGTACTTCGACGAAATCCTCAAGGCCTGCGATCGGGCAAGGGACAGCCTGCCCGAGCGTGCTGGCGTCGAAGCAGGCGAGGGCGGGTGGCTGCGCCGGCACTCTGTACTCACGAGGCAAACAGAAAGCCTGCGCCGGTTGTGGTCTGCCATCTTCCACAACGGATCGATGCGTCTTAGGTCCGAGGTGCGTCCGCTGAGCGATGTCGATCTCGTATTCTCCCTCGCAACCACCGTGCAGCTACGGCCCGAATGCCGGACCGCTACTGAAGCGACATCGTCACAGAACTCCAGGAACACCGCACGCTGGGTCAGCACCGGATATGAGGTTGCTTCGGCAACCTCCGATCCCGACCAGCTGCGCAACGAGGCGCACCTCAAAATCCTTTGGGTTACCGACAGCTGTGTAGAGCCAAGGGACGACAACGACACGGCATTGGAGGCCATCAGCTCTGACGAAACAGCACCCGCCGCACCTCGGTAACGCCGCATTACGCGCCATACAGCGCAGATGGCCAAACCCTGGCACCTGTGGGCCTGCTCAGGAAGCGAAGTTGGGTGTGGCAACGCCCCATCAAGGCCGGTGACAGTCGCCGCCACGAGGGCGTCTTTCGGCGTGTCTCCGACACGAACACCGGCGGCCGAACTGCAGTAGGAGCAGGCGCCCTTCGGAGCCAAGGAAAGTGGGTACGCGCGCGACGGCACGGATGAACGAGCGCAGTGCCTCCGCTGGTCGGTGATCACCGACGACGGTGGGCTCTCGCGGAGGGTGGCATGGAATGTCTGCCGACGCTGCTCGACCGTCAGCGCACGCCCATAGCGCTCCTCGACCCAGCCGACCGCCTGAAGGCGCGCGGCCGGGGCTGTCGACGCGTTCGCCCAGGCAGGTCTCCAACACGGGCCCACGCGCCCCTTCAGCATGCGGGTCGGTGTTGAGCGCAGAACATATTGCCTGCACGCATCACGCCCGCAACGCAGGTGCGGTCGGCCTTCCAGCTGGTGCTGCGTAAGTCGTTTTACGCAGCACCAGCCCTACTCGCACCGTCCTGGTCGCGCCAACTCTCCTATCGCCGTCTCCAACGCGTTCAGCGCCGGCAGCAGATGTGGGGGCTCAGCGCCGTATGGGACGAGATTGCTGGCTGCTCCGAGGAAGACTCTCAGGTCAGCATCCGCGGCGGACAGCAACGCAGATCCCTCGGGCGAGGAGATCCGGATGAAGATTCTCCGTGCCTCGTGCCCGGGCCATACGGCGACATCGCCTAGTCCGCTCCTGCGTTCCAGGCCTTGTCTCAGCAGGTCCCGGGCAAAGATCCATACCGTTTCGTCCCTGTCACCTGCCCGGAAGCGTGCTTCGACTGCGTACGGATCAGATACGCGGTAGGTCAGCCGGGTCGGCAAGCTTGATGTCAGCGCTAGTGACTCACGTTCATCGAGGTGGAACAACATAGGTAGCTCTGCGGACAGTGCACGCACCCCGTCAGCCAGTGTTTGCCGCAGCCTCATACGGGTTCCGGCTGGCTGTCCCAGGTCGCATCCCGCCACGCTTGTCTCTTGGACCTGGTGACGATCGCGCGGTGTGCTGTCCGCTTGCGGGACCAGCAGTCCGCCGTCAACTACCGCATAGGCGCAGGTGGTGAAACGCGAGATCAGCAGGCGTGTCACTGGTGTGGGGCACATGGGCAACTCTGTGGTCGCCGCGCTGCCCAGTGATTGGTCGTACTGCAGATGCGGCTCGATGAGATGCCGCAGATTCCACACACCCTGCGGATATCGCCCCGGGCGCACGGCATGGCGGCCAGGCACCATGCATGTCTCGACGTCTGGCCAGAGCAACTGCGTGACCTGCAGACCTGCGGCCGTGACGGTCGGGACCGTCTGTGCTCCCGCACTTGGGCAGCCGATGGATGCGGCCAACCCAGCCAAAGCGTCCTGGCGCTTGAAGAGGGTGTCGATCCCATCGCCATGAGCGCTGCCCTCCTGGGAACTTCCAGCCCCCACACCTTCATCGGACGCGCCTGGCAGCCAGCCTGATTCGATCCGCGCAAGCAAAGCGTCCGCGCGCCTGAAGAGGGTGAAAATCCCATCGCCGTAAGCGATGCCTTTCTGGGAACTGCCAGCCCTCACAGCTTCATCGAGCGCGCCCGTCAGCCACAATGTGCTTCGCAGACCATCTGGTGATGGTTCGGCCCACGCCCATCGTGCGAGCGATGGCCGTCCGCTGCGGGGACTCGAGTCACCGAAAGCGGAGAGAGCTGCCAAGATGCTGCTCTTCCCAGCACGCATCGCCCCATGCAGGACCACGTACACCGGCCATGCTTCCTGCGGCATTGCTTCCCAGACAGCGGGCACTTGAGGCTGGCTGTCGGCTGTGTCGTCTGTTCGTGGGTGCGAGGTATCACCGGGCATGGCGAGGGTCCTTCGCTGCCGGCGGACGGCCTGCGCCATACGGCTTCGTGCCGTGACGGGAATGTCGCCGGTCGCGGCGACCACGTACGGGGCACCCAGGCTGGACGTGTCGAGCAGCGCGTCGAATTCTTCATCGGTCGCAGCGAGGTGGTCCATGGGTTCGTCCTTCCGGACGGTCATCGTGCTCCCCCTTCCCCGAGGTCGGACTTCTCGGCCAGGTCGGTGAGGAGGCGGGTGCGGAGCCGGCCGATGCGGCCCTCCAGCGCCTTTTCGCTCAGCCCAACCTCGGCGGCTGCCTGCTGCTGGGTGTAGCCCAGCGCGCGCAGGGCGAGGCCTCTGCGGACCTTGGTATCGGTGACGTACGGGAGGATGCGCTTGATTTCGTCGTGGGTGGCTGCGGCGTAGAAGGGGTCGGTAGCGCGCTGATCGGGGATATCCCGCTCGCTGGACGCTCCGTCCGGGTCGCTGAGGGGCAGGTCCAGCTCAGCCTGCCCCATCTGCACGCCGCGGAACCAGCGGATATAGACGGTGCGGAAGGAGCGGATGGAGGCACCGACGAAGTAGGTGGACAGGCTGGCGCCGCCGCTGGGGTTCCACTTGCCGCGGATGAGGCCGTGCTCGAGGAAGAGATCCAGGCCGGCGACCACGGTCTCGGTGGCCACCTCGGAGCGGGCGTCGGCGTCCCAGTCGGGCGCGGTCATATGGAGCGGGACGGGCCGGCCGGCCCGGCGGGCGTGGGCGAAGATCTCGCCGGTGCCCGTCCACTTGTTGATGGTGAGCCAGCCGTACTCCATCAGCCGGGTGGCGGTCTTCTCGTAGCGCGGGCCCTGGAAGTTGTCAGCGCGCAGGATGTCAACGATGCGGGCGTCGGCGGCACGGCGCGCGGAGCGGCCGGCTTCGTCGTGCACCGTAGTGGCGAGCGTGTGCTCCAGGCTCAGCAGGCCCTCGGTGCTGAGCTCCTCGAGCTCGTGGTCCTCCTGCAAGAGACCTTGCGGGGCACCCCCCTGGCACGTCTCATCCGGCACACTCGCTCCCTTGCGCTCTGCCGCCCCCGTGGGCCCGTTTCCAGCCTGTCGCGGATGTCATAGGCGCCGACCGCAGATCTCCCCTCGCTCACCCCACAAGAAAATTGTGTGACTCACGCCACACCTTCAGGGGCGAGGGGAGAACTGCCGCCGACAGCTAGAGCATTCACGACAGCAGGCCCGGCCCGGGCCGAAATCCCGTCAAGAGGAACGGAGTTCACCATGACCCAGAACACCCAGCAGAACGACAGCGGGCCGCTGCTCGGCCTGCGCAGCACCCTCGTGCTGCTGCTCGGCGTCCTCACCGGCATCGGCGCCGGCGTGCTGACATACCTCGCACAGCGCTCACTGCCCGCCGCCACCCTCGCCGCGGGCGCCGGCTTCGGAGCCGGCGTGATGTTCTTCCACGCCATCATCGGCTGACCCCGCCACGAACCGGGGGGTGGTGGGGGGGGGGGGGGGGCGGGGAGCGGGGGCCCCCCCCCCCCCCCCCCCCCAAACGGCCCCCGGGCCCCCAAAAG
>NZ_JBJDQL010000058.1:13473-47649 GCF_044903305.1 Streptomyces sp. NPDC019531
ACACCAGGGCCTCCCCCCGCCCCCACCGGGGGGGTGTTGGGGGGGCCAGCCTAGTGTCGGGGGCCCGCCCCAAGACCCCCCGTCTCTATGGCCGCCTGAGCCACTTAACGGCGAAATGCCGCATGTTCGGCTGACAAAGATGACCAAGGCGACCACACTCAATGCCTGACAGATCATCAGACGTATCGGGGGATGCCGCTGTGCCGGTGAACGCGGTGGGTGCGGGAAGAGTGCGGATCACAGCGGTGGCCGCGGACGACGAGGAACTGCTGGACGCCGTCATCGGCCTGGGTGACCGCAACCGCAAGACACTGGGGTTTTTGCCGCACGCGGCGTTCCGGCAGGCTGCGCAGGCCGGCACACTGCTGGCCGCCGTCGAGGGCGGCCAGCTGGCCGGCTACGCCCTGTACGGCCTGCCCGGCGAGCGGGTCCGCCTGACGCACCTGTGCGTCGACGCCCCCTACCGCGGCCAGGGCATCAACGCACAGCTGGTCGACGCCATCTCCGGTCGGCATGCCGACCGGCTGGGCATCACGCTCAAGTGCCGCAAGAACTACGGCCTGGAGAAGATGTGGACCCGGCTGGGCTTCCAGATGCGCACGGAGGTTCCCGGCCGCGGCCAGTCGCGAGAACCCCTGGTGGTGTGGTGGCGCAGCCACGGCCATCCGGACCTGTTCACCGAGATCGAATCGCCGGCGCTGGTGACTGCGGCGATGGACTGCAACATCTTCGCCGACCTGCACAGCTCGCTGCCGCGAAACGGTGCGCAGGAGACCAAGGCCCTGGCCGCCACCTGGCTGGTGGACCTGCTCAAACTGGTCGTGCTGCCGCAGCTCGTCACCGAGATCCACAACGGCGGCCATGCCGCCGAACGCAAAGCCCAGATCCATGCGCTGATGGGCTATCACCACCCTGAGCTTGAACAGGTCGATGAGGACCAGGTCCTGAGGAAACTGATCGAGGCAGCCTGGGAAGATCTGGGCATCGAGCTGCCCCGCACGCCCAATGACAGCGCAGATCTTGCCTATGTCGTGCAGGCCCAGGCCGCGGGCGTGCAGCTGCTGGTGACCCGCGATGAAGGTCTGATCGCCCTCAGCCCTGTGGCGGAGAAGGTGTGCGGGGTGCGGATCCTGGGACCGACCGACTGCGTGCTGGCCATCGATGCGCTAACCCGAGCGCAGGCCTACCAGCCCGGCAGCCTGCTAGGCACGGCCATGACCACGACAGCCGTTGCCGCCGGCCAGGAGCAGCAGCAGCTGGTCTTCCTCAACAGGCCCGCCGGGGAGAAGCAGAAGGCATTCAAGAAGCGGCTGCGGGACTTCGCCGCTTCACCGGGCCGGTGGATTCGCCAGCAGATCACCGACCAGGACGGCCGGCTGTTGGCCACCTACTGCCATGAGATCCGCGACGGCGAACTCCACGTCCCGCTGCTGCGCGTGGACGAGCAGCATGCGCTCGGCGCCACGCTGGCCCGGCAGCTTCTGTTCCTGCTGCGCCAGCGCTGCCGCACCGAGGGCGTCGAGGTCCTCCGTCTGAGTGATCCCCATCTGCAGCGCACAGTCTCGGCGGCCACCGAGGAGGACGCCTTCCGCCCGGCGGGCGACAGAAGCCTCGTCGCGCTCGTCCTGGACCAGCTCACCGACACTGCGGCCCTCGACGCCCACGTGGCCCACCTGGCCGGACGGCTCGGTCTGACGCTGCCCCCGCTCACCGCTGGGCTGCCGGCCGCCGCCGCGTCCGCCGTCGAACACGCCTGGTGGCCCGTGAAGATCACCGATGCCGAGCTGCCCACCTTCCTCATTCCCGTCCAGCCGCGGTGGAGCTACGAGCTGTTCGGCTACCCCGAAGGACTCCTCGCGCGCGACCACAACCTCGGCCTCAGCCGCGAACACGTCTACTACCGTGCCCCGCTCCCGCGCGGGGAGAGCGCCCCGGCACGCATCCTCTGGTACGCCAGCAGCGACGACACCATGAAGGTGTCCGCCGTCTTCGCCTGCTCCCGACTCGAGCAGTGCGTGATCGACGACGCCGAGCGCCTCTACCGGCAGTTCAAGCACCTCGGCGTCTACCGTCGCAAAGACGTGCTGGAAACCTCCCAGAAGTACGCGGGACAGGCGATGGCCCTGCGCTTCTCCGACACCGCGCTGTTCCCCTCCACGGTGTCCCACCGGCGACTTGTCGAACTCGGTGCCCGGCACGGGCAGAACGTCAACGTACAGTCGGTCTACAAGATCTCACCCGACCTGTTCCGCGCCCTGTACGAGGAAGGCCACCGACTGCGGTGAACACGCCCGAACGAGCCCTGCTGCTCTCGCTCCACCCGCGGTTCGCCACAGCCATCCTCACCGGCGCCAAGACCGTCGAACTACGGCGCCAGCGCGTCGCCGTCCCACCCGGCACACTGGTCATCATCTACGCCACCTCCCCCGTCATGGCCCTGACCGGAACCGCCCGCCTGACCGGCGTGGACACCGCCGCCCCCGGACAGATCTGGCGCCGCCACCGCACCAACTGCGGCATCAGCAAAGCCGAATACACCGCCTACATGAACGGCGCGGACCACGCCTCCGCCCTCCTGCTGGATACCCCCCGCCCGCTGTCCAGCCCGGTCCCCCTCGACCACCTCCGCACCACCAGCGCCTTCCACCCCCCGCAGAGCTACCGCTACCTCACCACCGAAGTCCTGCAGCAGCTGGTGGCCGGACACGACGCCGCCGACGAACTCCTCGGCCAGCTTCCCGGGCCAGCCCTGCCCGCGCACTCCCCGCACGCCGCTCCCGGGCACCGCATGTCAGCCTCCCCATCCCCTCTGCCGGGCCCCTTGCGCTCGGCAGCACTGACCGCCGGCCCATCCCTGCGATAGCAGCGCACGGCGTAGTACCCGCATGCCGCCGCGCGGGCGCCATGCATGCGTGCCGAACCGGCCGCGGCCTCTGAAGAAGCGATCCCAGACACGTGCCGCGGCCATGCCAGCCGAAACAGCACTGGGCTCCGTAAGCCGACTTACGGAACTCAGTCAGTGGCGGGCCCACGCCCGGGCAGATCCGTCCGGCATACGCGAAACGGCCGAAAAATGCAGCGTCAGTTCGCGAGCGTGCGGAAAGGGATGTCCCGGTCAATGCGATGGGAGGGCGCGTGGCACGACGGGACATAGAGAAGATCATCGGTGAGCTCGGCGAGGTCCGCCGGATGCTCGCTGATCCCCATACCGGGATCACGGCGCTGCACCAGGTGCAGGAGAGCCGCCACAGCAAGGTCCTGGAACACGTCACTTACAGCACCACCGGCGTACGGGAGGAAAACCGCGAACTGCGCCGACGCCAGGAGCGGATGCTCAGCGACCTCGGCCAGGTCCGCTCCGCTGTCGACGACCTGCGCCGCGAGATCGCCCAGGCCTGGGCCCACACCCTGGGCCTGCCTCACATCCCCGGCACCGTGCAGCCAGCCGAGGACGTTATCGAGGCGCGGCCGGCCCCAGCCCTCGAGACAGGGGCCAGCCTCGACGACGAGCGGAAGGACGACACCCCCGTGCCCGACCAGCACGCCCCGGACGCCGCCGACGACCCGCCGCCCACCGGAGCCGGACACATCTTCCGCGATCCGCCCGAGCCGGCGGACCAGGTCGCGGCGAACGGGCAGGCCGCGGAGCGAGCACCAGGTGACCTCGCCAGTGCTTCGCCCGCTCCCGCCGTTCACGGCGAAGTGGCGGACAGTGCGGGTGTCTTGCCGTCCGCACCTCCTGCCCGAGAAGACGGCACCGAACCCACCGCGCCCGGCCCCGCCCCGGCCGCGGCGCCGCCCTCGATACCAGCCGAACCCGGCACGGCGAGCAGCGAGCCCACGGTCATCAATGAGCAGCAGGCCGAGTACCGGCGCGGGCTGCTGGCAGCGGCCGCCGTCTCCTCCGCCCGGCTGATCTGCCACAAGGACACCTGGGCCTTCCTGGTGGAAAAGTCCCTCGCACACGCCCACTTCCGGCTGCCGGACACCATCAGCGACACCGACGACGGACAGATAGACACCCACCTCTCCGGCCGCTCCCTGCTCGCCGTACTGGTCACCACCCAGCACATCCTCAACCAGCCCGCCGACGACGACCTCGCCGCCTGGGCCCTCGCCCACGCCATCCACACCCGCACCCACCAGGCCGTCACCACCGCCAGCACCGAGCGCCACAACGGCGAGGTGACGACCATCGTCCTCGACGACCGTCCCCCGACCGCAGACTGACGAGCTCACAACTCCTGCTCGACGCGCCTCACCGGCTTGCTTTCAGGGTGAGGCGCCCAGGCGGCTGAAGACCCAGCGCAGCACCTCCTGGTCGACGCGGGGGCGGCCGGTACGGGCATCCGCGCGCCGACCCGAGGGCGTCGCCCGGTGCGGGCCGAATCGGCGAAGCGGGCGTCGTCTGGGCTGGTGCCTGATCAGGCAGGGTCGGGAAGGAGGCTGGTGTGCTGGTCAGGGTCCCGGCGCGACAGCCAGCTGCGGGACGGCAGGGGATATCAACGCCTGCGGCAGTTCAGCCGCCCGCCACTGGCGCTGCTCGGGATCCCAGACACCGATGGGATCGCTCCCCAGCAGGGGTGTGAGGAACTCGGCCGCAGCCGCTTCGGCAGCCTCCCAGGTCGCGCACCAGGCCCTGGCCGTCGCGGATGATTTCGCCGCCCGGCACGGCCACCTCGCGGTATCCCGGCCCACCACCGCCGACGGCTTCGCGCTGGGCGCCTGGCTGGCCGCCGCCCGCCTGCGCCAGCGCCGCACGGGCCGGCCCACCCGCCTGGGACAGCGCCTGACCGCCCTGGACCCCTGGTGGAACCCGCTGTCGGCAGAAATTCTCTGCACCTTCCCAGTCCCCGGCCTCCTCCCGAATCCGGGCCAGGAAGATCAGACCGAGGGCGTCGCCATTGTCGGCAGCCTCCCGGTAGAGGTTCTCGGCGCCCTCCCGGTCCCCGGCCTCCTTCCGCATCGAGGCCAGGGAGATCAGACTGTGGCTGTCGCCGTAGCCGACGCCCTCTCGGGCCAGGGTTTCGGCGCCCTCCCGGTCCCCGGCCTTCTCCCGCATCAAGGCCAGGGACATCAGGGCGTAGTTGTGGCCGTGCTTGGCCGCCTGCCGGTAGAGGTTCTCGGCGCCCTCCCTGTCCCCGGTCATCTCCCGCTTGAAGGCCAGGGAGGCCAGGGCGTTGCTGTCGCCGTGGTCGGCGGCCTCTCGGGCCAGGGCTTCGGCGCCCTGCCGGTCCCCGGCTTCCTCCCGCATCTTGGCCAGGAGGTTCAGACCGTAGGTGTCGCCGTGGTCGGCGGCCTCTCGGGCCAGGGTTTCAGCGCCCTCCCGGTCCCCGGCCTTCTCCCGCATCTCGGTTAGGTTGATCAGACCGTTGGTTTTGCCGTGGTCGGCGGCCTCTCGGGCCAGGGTTTCAGCGCCCTCCCGGTCCCCGGCCTTCTCCCGCATCTCGGCTTGGAAGGCCAAGCCGTTGGTGTGGCCGCGCTCGGCGGCCTCCCGGTAGAGACTCTCGGAGCCCTCCCGGTCCCCGGCCTTCCCCCGCATCCGGGCGAGGTAGGCCAGTCCGTCGGTGTCACCGTGGTCGGCGGCCTCCCGGGCCAGGGTTTCGGCGCCCTCCAGGTCCCCAGCCTCCTCCCGCATCAGAGCCAGGAGCATCAGGGCATTGGCGTCGCCATGGCCGGCGGGCTCCCGGTAGAGGTTCTCGGCGCCCTCCCGGTCCCCGGCTTTGATCCGCATCCGGGCCAGGTGGACCAGGGCGTAGGTGCTGCCGTGGTCGGCGGCGCGGAGTCGGAGGTAGTGGGCCCATTGCAGGCGGTGCCGGACTTCGGCTGCCTGGGTGAGGTTGTCCAGGGCCTCGGGGCTGGTGAGGTGGTTGTGTGCTGCGTGCCAGAAGGAAGCGGGCGGGCAGAAGTAGCGGCGGGTGGAGCGTCCGTGCTGTTCGAGGTAGTCGGCGAGGCGGAACACCGGCCCGGTCGGCCGCGGTGAGGGGGGGTCGGCAGATATATAGGGGCCGGGTGGGCGCCGTTGCGGTCGGCGAATGACCCGGCTCAAAGGGGCCTGCTTGCCGTGCACCTGCTCGGCGAGCTCGACGTAGGCCTTCTCTGCCCAGTCATCGGTGAGCTGGTTCCAGTCAGTGTCGTTGAGATAGTCGGGGGCGGCCTCGGTGAGGAAGGCCTGCGGCAGGTGCAGGCCGACACCGAGGCGGCGGGCGTCCATCGCCGCTTCGAGGAGTGCTCTGGCGGCCGGGCTGCCAGAGCGGTGACGCTCCAGGAGCACGGGACCTCCGGCGAGGTCCTGGGTGAGGCGCCCGTCGGCGCGGGCGCGGGTAAGGGCGTCGGCCAGAAGCCGGTCACCGTCCTCGGCCAACGCGGTCGCCGCGGCCATGGCCGGGGTGTCGAAGGCGGCGGGGACGCTCGTGGTGCGTCCGGCGAGCAGTTCCCTCACCCGGCTGTGCGGATCCGGCCCGCCAGCTGCGGGCAGCGACGTATACCGGGCGGCGTACTCGGGCCACAGCGTGCCCAGCACGAGGACCGGCCCGCGCTCCGGGCTGATCATCAGGTCGTGCACGGCCGCAGCAATCCGCTCACCGGCCGTCAAGTCGCCGAGGTAGTGCTGAGCTTCATTCAGCCATACCACCGTGCGCGGGCCGACTCGGTGCAGGTCCTCCAGCGCGGCCTCTGCCCGGGTGGGATCGAAGGGGTGCCACAGCCGCCACCCCAGCTGTGCCAGCGGCTGCACGGCCTCCCAGCACGCCCGCGTCTTCCCCGCCGATGACTCACCCACCAGGACCAGCATCCGGCTGTGGCCCTTTTTAACCTTCTGCACTGCCTCCGCCAGGATCCGGTCGTGCTCGCGAGGCACGTAGCCGGGCAGTACCCGCTGCTCCGGTACGCCGGAGCAGTCCTGGGCGGTACCGGCCGGATGGACTTCCAGGGCGTGCGGATCCCACTCCCCGATCGGACGGCCCAGTACCGGCCGCGCGCCGCCGCCGTTGCCGGTCGCCTCCCGCTGCAACGCCAGGAGTTCCTCGGGAGGCAGCTTCAACGCGCGGGCCAGTGCAGCCACCGTTTTCGCCGACGGCGCCGGCTCTCCGGCCTGCAGCGCCGCCCACACGGTCGTGCGCCCCAGCCCCGCCCGAACGGGGAGGTCCTTGTTGTCCATCCGGCTGCGGGCAAGTCCGTCGCTCAGCTTCGCGCGCAGCTCGGCAAGGGCAGGGCTATCGCGGTTGTCGTAGTGCTCGTCCTGCACCTGATCGCCCCCGGAACCGTCGTGTTCGCCGTATTCATCTTCCTCCGGCGAACCCCGGCGAACAGGGTTTCCGCGACCTTCGACCACGTCAACACCCCACCGTGTACCGGGAGCTGCCGTGACTGTCGCCGTCGTTCTCCTCACCACCGCACTCGTGACCGTGGTCGCGCTGCTGGCCGCCGCCGGCGCGGGCAAGCTCGCCCGCATGGATGGCGCCACCTACCCCGCCGCGCTCACACGCGCCGCCGCCACCTTCGCCGCCGTCATCACCCTCGCCGTCGCCGTAGTCGGCACCCTCAACGCCCTCCTCACCTGACTGCCACGCAATGGCCCGGCCGCGCTCAACTACTTGCACCTGCCGGACCTGCATGAAAACGGACCGCGTACGGCTGTCTGGTCACCGGGGCCTGTTCCTGATCCCCTCCAGGTCCACGAACCCGGTCTCATCCCGGCCGGAGTCGAGGAACGCGTCGACCGCCGGCACGGAAGCCATGCGGGCCTGCCACACCTGGATGACCTCGTACAGCCCAGCGAGGGAGAACGTCCGGCGGGATTCCTCGAGCGCGGCCGTCCAGTCCTGTTCGAAGGCCGGTACCCACCGGCCCGCAGGCCGGTCGGCGCGCAGTTGCGCAAGCAGTTCGGCCGGAGCTCCGGGCGCGGGGGCGTATGGGGTGACGGGTGCGTGGTCAGGCTGCGCGCTCATCCGGTGATCCGGTTGGTGCTGCGCAGCGGAGCTTCCGCAGAAGACGCCAGCGCTTGAGCGTGGCCATGGCTCGTTCACCGACGCATCGGATCGAGGCGTGGCTGGTGTTGTGGCGGCGCTTCCACCCCTTCAGACGGCGACCGCGGGTTTTGCTGTATCAGCCGTGGGGATTGAGTAGCTGATGTCCGGTTTCGATGCCGGACGGGACGGGGGCCCGCAATGCCGGACACACACGGCACAGGGGATGACTGGCTGGACCTGGCGGACGCGATCACGTTGCTGCGCAACCAGATCGCCAACGCCCAGTCGCGTATCGCGGATCCCAACGGGCAGGGGGACCGAGGCGTTCGCTTCGGGCTGGGGGAGATCACTGTAGAGCTCGGCATGGAGCTGGGCCGGAACACGGGGGCGGACGGTTCGCTGCGGTTCGCCGTCGTGGGCGTCGGAGCCGCTCTCGGCGGGAAGCGCGAGAAGACCGAGACCACCACCCACAGGGTCACGGTGCGTCTGAACCCGCGTACCCCGGACGGCCGCCCGAGCGAGGTCGGGGACCGGGAATAGCGACCAGTGCGGAAAGCAGGGCAACGTCCAGGGGGCGTGGGGCATGTGGGAGTCGGACCGGCTGGTAAAAGTGCGCCTGCGCCCGCCAGGGGAAGAGGACAACCCGTACTTCGGCAGTGGCTACATGGTGGGGCCGCGGCTGGTTCTGACAGCCGCTCATATCCTGGGCGACGACGGGGCCGTCCCTCGGCGGGGAGCGATCACGGTCTGTCGGTCGGGCTCTCTGTCTGGTGAGCCTGACAGGGCTATGGAGCGGGAGTTCCCGGCGACCGTGCGCTGGTATCGCAAGGACGACGACGTGGACGCGGCACTGGTCGAGGTCGACGACACTGACGGCTGGTCCGTGCCCGAGTCGCTCCAGGACACTGGCACCCGCTCGCCGCAGCGCTGGGGCCGCCTCATCGGCACCCGCCCCCACCTGGTCAGCCTGTTCGGCTATCCCCGCATGTACAGAGAATCCGGCTCCGGGCCTCGCCGGGGCTGCCAGCTTCACGGGTGCATCTCCCCCACCAGCGACTACCTGGCCGGCCGCTACGAGATCACCAGCACCGACCCCACCCTCAAGCCGGACCTGGAGCCGGACTCGCCCCTGACCCGCTGGTCGGGCATGTCCGGGGCCGCGGTCCTGGCCGACAGTCCCGACGGCGCCTTGCTGTGCGGCGTCACCCGTTACGATCTCAAAGCCGACGGCGGCACCATCCTCACCGCCACCCCCACCAGCAAGCTCCTGGCCGCCCCCGGATTCCGCGCTGCGCTCACCTGCCACACCGGCTGGACCCCGATCCTGGAGCCGGCCGAACCCGCCCATCTCCTCGCGCCCGCAGCGCGCCGCCGCGACCTGCGCTCCCCGGCCATGCTGCTGCGCGCCGACGCCGAGGCAGTCGACTTTCGCGGCCGCGACAGCGAACTGAAGCGCCTGCGGGCCTGGTGCGAAACCGGCCCCGGTGCCCTGTCCGTCCAGGCGGTCACCGGCCCCGGCGGACAGGGCAAGACCCGCCTGGCCCGCCGTCTGGCCGACCTCCTGGCCGAGGCCGACTTCGCGGGCCAACAGGAGTGGGTCACCGGGCAGGTGGACTCCCGCCTCACCGACCACGACATGCACACCGACTTCACTTCCCTGGACACCGCCCTGCACCTGCTGCTTGTCGTTGACTACGCCGAGACCCGGCCGCAGCTCCTGCACCGCCTGATCCAGCACCTACAGGCTTCGCGCCACAAGGTCCGTGTGCTGCTGCTGGCCCGTTCCGACGGACCCTGGCGCAAAGACGCCTACAGCACCAACGCCACCGCGCACGAGATCCTCAATGCGGCGGTCGTGAGCGAACTGGCGCCGCTGCTGCCCGCCGCTCCCACACCCCTGGCCCGTACCAGGGCGTTCACCGACGCTGTGACCGGGCTCGCCCGCCTGCTGCCCTTGGTCCCTGACATGCCTGCATATGACTGGGGCGCCCTGGCCGCCGCTGTCCAGGCTCCGGACGACATCCGCAGCCCGCGCTACGACAACATCCTCACCCTGCAGATGACCGCCCTGACCACACTCCTGCAGGACGGCCCCGCCCCCGTCACGATCACATCGGCCAAGGACACCGAGGAGGTCCTGCTTTGGCATGAAGCGCGCTATTGGGAAAGGAGTGCAGGAACCCCCGCCTTCAAATTGGATGCCCTGACGGCGAAGACGCTGGCACACGCGGTGGCGGTCGCGGCCGTATGCGGAGCCGCCACTGGCGAGGAGGCCCGCACCGTGACCCGCACCATCCGCGAAATCCCCGAGACCCAGATTGGCACCACAACAGAGTGGCTCGCCGCGCTGTACCCGCCGGGCGTCGGGCGCTACTGGGGCTCCCTGCTCCCGGACAGAGTCGCCGAGTACCACGCCTCCACTGTCCTGACCGGCGACGACACTCCCCTGCCCGCGCTCATGAAAGCCGCTGCCCCGGACCAGCAGGCGCAACTCATCATCGTCCTGGCACGCGCTGCTGTGGCCCACTTCAACGCCCGGCGCAACCCCGCCAGCCACCAGGTCCTGGACGACTTGAACACAGCCTTGGACACCATCACCCTCCACCGCCGAGTTCTGGAGAGCGCCCTCGCGGCACTGCCCTCCACCTCCCACGTCCTCGCGTCCCTCGCAGCACGACTCGCTGGTGACCTCGCCGCAGCCCAACGCAACCGAGCACAGGAAGAACTCGCCCTCCTCGCCCGCTCGCTGTCCGACCTCGGCGACTGGTTGTCGAGGGCCGGGCGGCGGGCGGAGGCCCTGGAGACGACCGCAGAGGCGGCGGCGACCTATCGGCGTCTGGCGAACCCGGAAACCGGCAACCCCGCCACCTACGAGCCCGCCCTCGCACTCTCGCTGTACAACCTCGGCGTCTGTCTGTCGGAGGAGGGGCGGAGGGCGGAGGCCTTGGAAGTGGCCGCCGAGGCGGTGGCGATCTATCGGCGCCTGGCCCACCCGGACACCGGCAATCCCGCCGCCCACGAACCCGGCCTCGCCCGTTCGCTGGCCAACCTCAGCATCGGGTTGACGGCGGCAGGGCGGCGAGCGGAGACCCTGGATGTCAACGCAGAGGCGGCGGCGATCTATCGGCGCCTGGCCCACCCGGACACCAGCGACCCCGCCGCCCACGAACCGGACTTCGCTGCCTCGCTGACCAACCTCGGCCATGGGTTGTCAGACGCAGGGCGGCATACGGAGGCCATGGAGGTGGCTGCAGAAGGGGTGGCCACCTATCGGCGTCTGGCGGACCCGGACACCGGCGACCCCGCCACTCACGAACCCAACCTCGCCCGCTCGCTGACCAACCTCAGCTCCTATCTGTTGGCGGCAGGGCGCCAGGCGGAGGCCCTGGATGTGGCCACCGAGGCGGTGGCGATCTGTCGGCGGCTAGCCGACCCGGACACCGGCAACCCCGCCGCCCACGAACCCGACCTCGCCCATTCTCTGTACAACCTCGGCGCCGATCTGTCGGCGGCAGGGCGGCGGGCGGAAGCCCTGGAGGCGTCCGCAGAGGCGGTGGCGATCCTGCGGCGGCTGGCCGATCCAGTCAGCGGCAACCCCGCCGCCCACGAACCCGACCTCGCCCTTTCTCTGTACAACCTCGCCGCCGATCTGTCGGCGGCAAGGCGGTGGAGAGAGGCCCTGGAGGCGTCCGCAGAGGCCGTGGAGATCTACCGCACACTCATAGCCGCAGAACCCGCAGGGTTCATCTCGATGCTGCGCAGAGTGTTGAAATTGCAGGCGGGGGCACTCCTCGGCCTCGGCCGTCTCCAGGATGCGCAAGTCGTGCGCGATTGGCTCGCGGCGAATCCTGAAGATCCCGACTCTCACAAATGAACCTGTCCGTGAGAAAGATCGAATACGGCCGCCCTAACCCGGCCCCGACGCCTGATCCACTCCCAGAACCTGTCCTCAACCAAGTGGTAGCGGACCCCTGTTCCGAGCCAGGGCGTGACGGACGCCCCCCCCCCAGGACATCACCGAGATCGACACCGACGACGTCGAGCGCCACCCCTACCCGCGCTGCGGAGCCCAACTCGGCTCGCCCTGCTGCTCACGATCCGGCGCAGACGCCGGGACCTGAGGTTGGAAAAGGTTTAAGGGCTCTTGTCCCGGTCAATGGCCTGGAATTCGTTGGAGGCCACGCTTTACCTATTTCAGGTCGAAGTCGATGTAATCAATGTCGTTGAGTGCGACATCTGAGAGCCCCATAGCGCGGGTTCCGCCGTCCTGGAAATAGATGTCTTTGAATCCTTCGGCGATGATTTCCCGCATCTGCTGGTCGCTTGCTCCTGCGTCGCGGGCGTCGAAGAGGGCCTGTGCATACGTCGCCGGGAGATGGACGGTCAGGCGGCGGAAGCGGCCGTCGTCGGTGGTGCCGACCGGCGCGGTGTAGCCGAACCGGGCCCTCGTCTCCACCGTGATCCCGCCCGTGGTCGCGGCATGCTGGCGGCGGCGCTTGCGGATACCGGGCTGCCACCGCTGCCGGATGGCGCTGTCGATCTTTTTGGCGATGTCCTTCGGCGGGTGCTTGCGCGCCCCGCGTCGGTACCTGTTCACGGAGTCGGCGGTGACGCCGATCTCGGCCGCGACGGCTTTCGCGCTGCCCAACTGCCGCACCAGGTAGTTGATTTGGCCCTTGAGGGTCTTGGGCGGCTCCTGGGTGAAGGTCTCCTGCTCGGCTCGCTCAATCGCGTCATGGATGTCCACGTGGTGCTTAGCTCCCTTCGGGAGTCGGGTCCTGGCCATCGGGGTCAACGAGCCGGAACCAGGTCTCGCGCGTCTCACGCAGGTCATGCCGCCACAGCTCGAACTGCCGGGAGCTGCGGCGCGTGCGGATGGCGAGTTGCAGAGCCTCCATGCGCGCCTCCAGCCGGTCCAGCGTCTGCTCCCGCTCGGCCTCTGCTTCGAGCCGCGAGGTGCTGGTGTCGAGGTCGGCCACGGCCTTATTCGCCCTCGTCCATGACGGCGTCGTGACCGCCGCCCTTGATGTGGCGGGCGGGGTTGTAGCCCTGCTCGATCAGGTCGACCGCCCAGGCCATCTCCTGGACGCCTTCCAGCTTGCAGAAGCCGGGGTTCGCGCCGATCCGGAATGTGCCGTACACCGGGGTGCCGTCGCCGTTGCGCGGCAGGAAGTCCAGCGGGGACGGGCCGTTGCTGGCGTAAACGACGCAGTCGGAGAGCACGGCCAGGGGGTACAGGCCGGTCAGGGCGGCGAGCTTGGCCATCTTGCGGTGCATGTTGATCCGCGCCTTGGAGATGACCAGGGCCCTGATGAGCGCGTTCCAGGTGGGGCGTTCGAGGGCGGGCCAGCGCTCCCCGTCCTTGTAGTGCCGGCCTTGGGGACGCTCGCGGAGCTTGCCGATGCCCCCCTTGACCGTCGCCTTGACGGCCGACAGGACCATGGCGCCCTGCCGGTGCCGGCTCGTCACAGCGGCCAGCTCCGCGTCGTCGGCGGCCGCCAGGCGGGCCGCGTCCCCGCGGGGGCCGGCCAGCTCACGCAGTGCCGCACGCAGGCCTTCGACGTTGTCCGCGTTGGCTGCCGCGCACGTCTTGTGCAGGGCCATCGCCTCCAGGAACACCGCCGGGTCGGCGTCCTTGTCGACGGGAATGCCCATCTCGGCCGTGGTGGTGAGGTAGGCGTCCTTGAGCCGGTCGTGCCACGGATCGAGGTAGGCACCCGTCTCCTCGCGTACGAACGCCTCGATCGGGCGGATCTCGTGGCCGAGCTCTTCTGCGTACGCCAGGGTCGGCGTCGCGTACCAGGCCGGACCCTGCGGTCGTTGCCCGTTGGGCGTGAACGGGCTCGGCAGGCGCGGGTCCAGCTCGATGTGGGAGAGGTCCACCAGCCACACGCCGGGGATCTTCTTGTCGAAGGCCGGCGCGGTGACGTGCACGGGCTCGGACAGGCCGACCGTCAGGCGGGCGGCGGCCGCGAGGAAGGCGGTGTTGATGTCGATGCCGACGGCCCACGGCAGCAGGCATTCCTCGTCGGAGAGCAGGTTCGGGTCGCGCACCCACTGGTAGGCCTCTTCGTCGAGGAAGCCGCGGTCCCAGCCCTGGGCCACCGGGTGCTCGGGCGGGGCCTCCGGCGGGGCGGGGTCCATCGCGCTGGTGAGCGCACCCGGGTTGGGGTCGGAGACCCACTCACCGCTCGCCTCGTCCTTGACCGGGCGGGTCGGTGGGCGGAGCGCGGTCATCAGCTCCAGTCCGGTCACCGCGGTGGAGCCGCGCGGGGTGAGCACGCGCGTGGCGAACACTCCGAGGACGCGGGCGAGGTCAGCGGGGTGCAGGGTGGCGGCGTCGCCCCACGCGCGGGTGTCGAGTGCGTCCCAGGGCAGGATTGCCAGCTGTACGCACTGCCGCTGGCTCTTCTGCGCCGGACGGTAGATCCGCGGCCATGGGCCGAAGCCGCGCTGCGTCAACTTCCATTTGGCCTTGGCGACTTGCTTGACGACCGGGTGGTCCTCCGCGAGGCGCAGGCCCCGGCGGTCTTCCAGGTGCGCGGGCAGTCCGAACCGGGCCGCGGCCGACTCGGTGAGCACGATCAGCGGGTCGGAGTCCTTGCCGTTCCGGTTCAGGCGCGCGGCACCGATCCCGGACTCCTTCAGTACCCAGTCCACCAGCTGCGGGATGGTCGATGCCGGGCAGTCCAGCAGGACGCCACCCAGGCAGTACGCGGTGCCGTCGCGTCCAGGACCGCCAGCGGCCCGTTCGGGAAGCGCGGATCGACCGCCGGCGCGGCTGCCCTCGGCTTCGCCGGCGACGCGACGTCGACGTCGGGCGGGCAGGGTTGGCCGGGCGGAACGGAGCGGAAGCAGGGCGCAAGGGTCGCGAGTTGGCTTCAGGGGGCGCCGTGGCTGCAGGGGCACTGGCCTGATCTGCAGACGCAGGCGGCGCGTCCGGAGCGCCCGTAGGCCCGGTGAAGGTCTCCGGCACCGCTTCAGCCGGGTACTGGGCGGCCCAGCCCTCCAGCAGTCGCAGATACGCCTGGCGGCGCGGGGCGCGGGGCTCGGACCGCCCCGACTCCCAGTTCTTCACCGATTGCTTCGTGGTCTTCAGCACCTCTGCCAAGCGGGCCTGGCTGACCCCGGCCGCCTCGCGGAGCCGCGCCCGCTCAGCTGGCTGCGGCAGCTCCGGTGGCCGTCCAGGAACTGCTCGCCACACGGTGGGCGACCGCAACCACGGACCGCACGACCCGGGTGCCAGGCGAGTCCGGCATCCGGTTGCGCTGCTACCTCGATGTACGCCAGGAGCTCCACTCGTAGTGCCAGGCAAGCCCTCGGGCCGGCGAAGTATCGAAGCGGGCTGAGCTGCCGTGGTCGGAGTCGCGGTCGACAGTGCCCTGAATCCTTCACCCGATCGCCACTGTCGCGTTCGCGCGACCGCGATCCGTGCGCCACCTGGTTGCTGCGGCTGTCCGCTGGCCAAGCTGGCCGACGATCGTCACCGCTAGGACATGATCGAAACCGCACGGACAGCGGTCAGGGAATTTCATTTCCGATCGGACCATTAGGGTAATCAGAAAGACGGAAGGGTCGACCCACAGCGGCGAGTCGACCCTTCCGTGTGCCATATAGCGCGCCAACGCATCAGGCTCATAATCCCTGTTCAAAGCGTGGTTGGAACCATGGAGACAGGGGACCATCGCAGCATGTGCGGCGGTCTTAGAAGTGTCGGCGGCCGGACGGCAATCGTCCACGCGGCGCTGAGTCGAAACGAATCAAACGGCACAGACTTGCAAGCACTCTTGGCCTGTCGCAGGAGGATCCGCTGGTCAGGGATTAATCAATAATGTCCCAATCCAAATGCCGTCGCTTTCTGCTTTGGGACGACGGATGAATCTACTGCCGTACTCCTGCGAGAGCCGCGATCTGGGTGGCAGGATGCTGAGCGCCTTCGCGGTAGCGCCAACTGCCGTGCAATGGCGTTTGGTTGGAACCACAGAATGACCCGGCGGACGCATGCCGTACGCGAGACAGGAAGTGACCATGCAGGGAGGCTTTACGTGTTGCGGAAGTGGAGTTTGACGCAGTGGGACGACCCGAGAATCCCATCCCCGATCCATCGAGTCCGCTCGGCGTACTCGCCACCGCCTTGCGCAGCGGGCGTCGGCGAGTGGGTCTTTCCTACGCGCAGCTTGCAGAGCAGACGCGATTCTGCAGCCCGGGGACCTTGCAGCGGGCAGCGTCGGGCACAGTCCTCCCCAGACACGATGTTGCACTGTCCTTCGCGCAGGCGTGCGGCCTGAACATCGATGACATCACTCAGCTGTGGCTCGCCGCCCACCGCGGAAGCCGAGGTGGCATCCGCAAGTGCCAGGAACCTGCGCCGCAGCCGCACCTCATCGAGGACCTCGAAGGTCTTTGCAGCGCCTTGGAAGAGCTGCGCCTGGCCAACGGGGCGCCGTCGTACCGGGTGATGGAGAACAGGGCGCGGGCCAGCGGCAAGGAGCTGTCGCGCAGTACCGCATACCGGATCTGCAGCCAGCGGCAGGCGCCGACGACCATCGAGTGCCTGGAGGCCTTCCTTGTCGCCTGCGAGGTACTGCCGCGAAGCCGTGAGCCGTGGTTCGAAGCCTTTCTCCGGCTACAGCGGGATGTCGCCCTCGGCCGCCGGGACGCTGCCGAGCGCGCACAGATGAGACAGCTCGAAGCGGTAGTCGCTGAGAACGACCGCGGCGAGGTCACGCAGGAGACCGCCGTACGGCTGCTGCGCAGAGCCGGCTTCGAAGCCCGGGAACGCTATCGCCGCTTCGAGACCCCGTGGACGGTGGAGTGCCTGCAGTGCGCTGCCACGTTCCGGCTCAGGCTGTCCGATGTCCTCCTCGGGCAGGCCACCTGCCTGGACTGCCCGAGGCTCAATGACCAGGTACGCGAAGCCTGGGCGGAACTGCTGACGAACCGCTCCCGACTGCTCAGCCGTCACAGGGTACGCGCGCTGCGCGCTGCCTCGGTGCTGCAGGCCCGCCTGCAGCGCAATCACCTGGAGGTGACGGTGTTCGTGGCCGACCGAGCCACGGGCGCTGCCCTACAGTCCACCGCATGGCATCCGGCTCTGGAAGCATCGCTGCGGCGTCATATCCGCCGACCGTTCTCCCTGGACATCCTGCTCGTCTACGACTACGACTCCCTGCGCAATGGGCATCGGCAACGCCGCCTCGCCAAAGCCGCCGGCCTCGTACACGGCCCCCTGGAGTCAGCGCCCCCTGCTAAGAAGTCACACCTCCCCCGCGGCACTGTGCGAAAGGCAGCGGAGCGGAGCGCGGGCACGGCCATACCCCGTACCGTCCGCGCCGACCGCACCACCCCGCTTCCCAAGCAGGGGACCAGCAACAGCGGTCCGTAAGGCACAGCTGACTGGCTCAACGCACGGCCTTCAGCCTCATCATCTTCACCTGATCGTGCACCGTGGCAAGCACAACACCTCCGCCTGCTGCGTGCTGCCTGCTTGGGGACAGTCGGCCAGGACGCGTTGAAGGCCTGACCCGCCGAACGGCGTAGTCGGGGCTTCAACAAACCCCATGCCCTCCCTGCCGGTCTTCGGATGCCTTACCTCCCTCACTCACAAGGAAAAACCGATGATGCAGTGCTCAGCTCCTCAGCTGACGGAGAGCGCGTCTCCCCTGTGCACCCGCCTGGTGCTGGGCAGCGGCGCATCCCAGGAACCCTTCAGCAGCACCTGGACGTGGGCGGCCGTCGTCGGACTGGCGACCCTGGCCGTCACCACATACTTCTCCGTCGACCAGCTGCGCAAGAACCACCGCGCCAAAGAGGCCAAGCGCTTCCAGCCGGACTACGACCTGCTCAACGAGACCGTCGTCGTACTCGACAAGCTGGCCGGCACCGCCGCGCAAAAGGCCGACCTGGTCAGGCTCTGCGAGCTTCTCAGCCGCATCAAGCAGGCCGAACGGCGCTTCCCCGCTCTGCCCTTCGGTGCCGTGGTCGCCCACATCGACACCTACAAGAAGACCACGCTGCCGGACGACTTCCGCCGGAAACTCACCACCAGAAAGGTCACTCTGGACGATCTGCTGGACCTCTCACGCCAGCAAGGCGCCGCAATCGCCGGAGCCCTCACCGCCATCAGCGCTGTCCAGAGCGAAATCGACCGCCGCACCACCTGACCTCGGGCAACCCGTTGACCAGCCCCGGCGACTGACGAGCCAGATCCACCGACCGTGAGGGGCACCCGCCCGTCACCGTGGTGTTCAACCCCGGCACGCGCGCGGGCGGACGAGAGAAGGAGTGCAGCGTCTGCGGCCGCGTCCGCCGCGGTCACCACATCGACGGCGGCAAAGGCCCTTTCCACCGCCTGCGATGTGCCCTCTTCGTGGCAGTAAGCCATCTGGGGATGTACCAACCCATGACAGCCGCGAGGCCGCGAAGTACCACCGCCGTGTCAGTGGCAAACCCCAGCCACGGGCCGACGACCAGCAGGAACACCGTTCTCCCGCTCAGCCATGACTGACACGCTCTCACTGACACGAAGCCGACACATCGCACTCGATCTTCTGCCCCAGACGGTGCAGGCGTGGCGCGGGGCCGGGCACACGGGGCCCGGCCGTCGGCCACCCACCGGCCTGCGCCAACTGCCCGGTCGGGCCACGTGGGCGCCGCCGGCGCCCTGCCCTCTCTACTTCCCAAGCTCGCTCATCGGCAGCCACCGTAGATTCACCAGGAACGAGAAGCCGGTACCGAAGTCGTCCACCGTGGTCTTCCACTGCGTCGTCCAGGTCTCGGGCGGGGTAGGTCAGTCCACTGCAGATGTCGGCGGCCGAGCAGGGCACACCGCGCGGGTTCCTGGACGTGCTCGCGCTCGACCTACGCACCGCGGGAGTAGGGGGCCGGTCAGGAGGCCGGGACCTGGGGGTCGGGCGGCGGAGGGAAGTGCCAGCAGGCCGGGACCTGCGCGCGCAGGGCAGGCCAGTGGGGGGACGCGACGAGCGCTGCGGCGCGTGCCATCGTGGCTCGGTTCACGGTGGCACTCCACTTCCGGCCAGTGAAGTACGTGGCCTCCAGCTCGGCCCGCTCCTTCTCCGGCCCATGCGCCAGTATCCCGGCGGAGTGCTCCAGCGCCCTGGCCCGGGCTGGTAGTACGTTCGTACGGCCCTTCAGTTCCCAGGCCGTCACCTGCAGAACACCGTTGACGTCGATGTCGTAGAGCACGAAGACCAGCGGGGTGTACAGGGGGTGGCGGGCCAGGCCCGTGAGCTCCAGCACCGCCAGCGTCCGGTTGTCGGCGGCCGTTTCATACTCGCCTTCCAGGACGTGCAGGGTCATGGCGGTCTGACGGTCCGACATCGGCGCGAGGCAGGTGCTGCTCAGGCTTGGGATAGTGGTGTTCCGATCAGTCATCTTCCACATGGTCCCGCCGTGCAATTCGAAGCCGCGCGAGGACGAGGTAACGTCCAGGAGCAGCGTGTCCCGGACGCTGCCGTTGAGGACGCCGCTCTGGAGCGCTGCCCCCGTGACGATTCCTTCTGGGATGAGCCCCCGGTACGGCTGCTTGCCGCCCGTGAGTCCGCTGACCAGCTCACCGATCATGGGCATCCGGGTGGCGCCGCCGGTAAGGATCACCTGGTCCAGGTCGGACATGGGTATCTTGGCGTCGCGGAGGGCCTGTTCGACCGGTTTGCGACAGCGGTCGAGGAGGTCCCGGGTCATCGCCTCGAACTCCTGGCGTGTCAGGGTCTCTTCGAGGTGCAGTGTGAAGCCGGGCGTGGTCGCGAGATACGGCAGCGCGATGACCGTGCTGCTCGCCGACGACAGCTCCACCTTGGCGGCTTCGGCGGCTTCCTTAAGCCGTTGCAGAGCCGGGACGTCGTTGGCCAGGTTCAGCCCGTGTCTCTCCCGCGCCTGGCGTACGAGGTGGTGGACGATCCGTTCGTCCCTGTCGTCCCCGCCGAGGCGGCTGTCACCTCCGGTCGCCTTGACCTCGACGACGCCTTGGCCGACCTCAATGAGTGACACGTCCAGGGTGCCTCCGCCCAGGTCGAAGATCAGGACGGTATTCTCCGATTCCCGGTTCAGGCCGTACGTCAGGGCTGCGGCCGTCGGCTCGTTGATGACCCGTATGACGTTGAGCCCCGCCGTGCGGCCGGCTTCGACCAGGGCCGCCCGCTGTGCCAGGTCGAAGTTGGCGGGAACGGTCAGGACCGCGTGGTGCAGCGGCCCGCCGACGTACGCCTCGGCGTCCTCTCGCAGCCGGGTCAGCACGATCCGGGCGATGTCCTCCGCCGTCAGCCGCACGTCGCCGCGCGTGATGCTCCACCCGGTGCCCAGCTTCAGTTTCGCCGACCGCACGGTGTACTGGGGGTTGGTGATCGCCTGCCGTTTGGCTGCCGTGCCCGTCAGGATCCGCCCATCGGCGGCAATGGCCACCAGGCTCGGTGTGCTGAGGTTTCCCTCGGCGTTGGGGATCAGGCGCACGTCCTCGCCCTCGAAGACGCTGATCGCCGAGTTTGTCGTACCGAAGTCGATGCCGACCACCAGGCCGCTGGTTCCCGGGGGGCGGGGGTGTGCCGCGCGCGGGGGGCGGGGCGAGCGTGCCGTGGGGATCTCGCCCAGACCGCGTTCGTGCCACAACTGGCGGGCCCTGCGGGCGACTTCGCGGTCCTCGTCGGCGATTAGGCCGAGCAGCGCTGCCCGGGCCGCGTCCCGGGTCGGCTCGCGGACACTGCCGAGCAGCTGTTCCACCAGGTGCAGGGAGCCGATGCGCTTCCAGGGCTGGGGGTCGCGCACGGCGGATCGCATCTCGGCGAGGCGGTCGACATCGGTGTGAAGGGGGCTGCGGGCCAGGTAGATCGAGCCCTGGGCACTGTCCACGCTGAGCGTCGGGGTCTGGCCGACGATGCGCTGGCGTACCTGTTCGTGGACGTAGTCGTAGAGTTCTTCGACGGACACGAGCCCGTCGCCGTCAAGGTCAGCCGAGCCGTCTCGCAGGCCACGCACCACCGCCGAGGTGAAGACGGACGGCTGGGCCGGTGCGCGGCTGTAGCGGACGTCCTGTTCGCCCTCGTGCGCGTACTGCAGGGCCGTGGACGCCGTGAGGACGACCCTGCCGTTGCCGGCGAAGGGCTCGGCGATGTCGACCGTGGGCGTCCCGGCGTCCCGGCGTCCCGGCGCAGCGCGTTCAGGGTGAAGGCCCCGCTGTAGCAGCAGTCGAGCAGAACGACGATGCGCCGGGAGCGGCTCTCTCCCATCCATGTGCCGATCGTGTCCGCGGAGATCGCCGTCGAGCCGGGATAGTCGCGCTCGGTGTCGCGCATCACGAAGTACAGGCGGTTGCGCAGATCCTTCCAGCCGTGCAGGGACAAGTGCAGCAGAAGGAGATCGTCGGACTTGGCTCGGGCGAAGAAGGATTCGAGTGTGCGCAGGGCCGCGCGCTGTTCGACATCGGCCAGCGTTTCGACCGTGAAGCCGCCGATGGCCGGGTCGCCGAGTACCTTGCCCAGCTCCACGGCGTCCGCGGCGGCCGCCGGCAGCGTGGCGAAGTGGTCGTCGTCGTAGCGGCTGTTGGCGATGATCAGGGCACGGCTCGCCACGGTGCGGTCACTCCCCGTGGCGCCGCAGGAACTCGTCCAGCGCGCGCTGCCCCATCTGGTCACTGGCCCCGGTTAGCTCAATCTCGTCGTCGCCGATCTTCAGCCGGATCGTGAAGGACGACCGCCGAGTCAGCCAGTCCTTCACCAACCCGACGACGACAGGGAGCAGTGCGCCGCTGCCGCCGAGGGCAATCAGCACCGCGCCAAGCTGGACAGCGTCCCCGCTCCGGGTACCCGAGGGGGCCGGGGCGCCGACGACGCGTTCTATGCTTTCTACGTCGAGTTGGTCCAACTCGGCCAGCAGGTACTGCAGTTGCTCCTCGACGTACTCCGGGTCCCCGTCTTCCCCGTCGAGTACCAACTCGACCGGCATCCCCGCGACTGACACGACGCCCCCCCCCGCTCGTTCCAGCAGGGCGCAACTGTAGCGCGTAGCGAGGTTATGGAAGTGATATTGGGAAATATCGGAAGACCACAACGTGTGCATGCTCTCGCCGAGCTACAGCGGGAGCGTTATCCCCAGCTCCCGCATGGCGTTTGAGGGCGGACCGCCCTCCGAGCGCTCGGTACCCCCATTGATCAGTTGTGGAGCAGAGGCAGGACCAAGCCCTCGGGATTCGTTCGGCGCGCTGAAGGTGGCGGTTGCTGGGTATAGTGCAGGTACGACCTCTTACTCAGGCACAGGGGCCCCGCCGAAGCTTCGGCGGGGCCCCTGTTTTGTCTGCTCGGGTCAGGCGACCTGCAGGTTGGGCCGGCCGTCTGCCGCGGGCGGGACCGCGCGGTAGGCGGGCAGCTTGAGGTTAGGCATGTCGCCGGCCTTGATGCTGGCGATGGCTGCCCGGAAGGCTGCCTCCATGTCCTGGTGGCTGGCGTACTTCGCGGCCAGGGGGTGGAGACGGTAGGAGTTGCCCTTGCCGCGGTTGCCGTCTTCGTTCTTCGGGCGCAGGACGATGTTCAGCTCGCACAGCGGGGCCATAAGGTTGCTGATGGCCTGCGGAGTGACGCCGTACTCGGTGGCCATGCCCTTCTGCCGGACGGGGAGGTGGCCGCCGAAGTCTGAGCGGTAGAGCAAGTACTGCAGGAATTTGACGGTGGCCCCGGAGACGGGCAGGGCCCAGATGCGTTCGGACACGACCGGCGACATGACCTCAGCCATCGGTCTCCCTTCCTCGTATGGGCCAGCGGAACGGTTGTGGAGTCGGGCGAGGGCGAGGATCGCTTCGGCGCTCAGAGTGACTCACTCTTCGGGGTTCTCCGAGAGATTTACCTGCGGTGCCAGGCCAGATGTCACAGGATGTTGCTGATGGCTCATAGGGGGTCTCACACGGAGTACGGGGGGCACTGTGTCAGAGCTCGTCACGATGACGGTCGCCGACGATGGTGAGGGCATCATCGCCTTCGAGGTTGAAAGCGCCCTCGGTGGAACGGATTTGGAGCTCGCCGCAGACAATGGCGCCGTGGCTCGAGCCCAGACCTCACTTCGGGCGGCACTCGACCGAGTGAGGCCCGCGCTATCACAGGTCGCGGAAACCGTCCGCGAGCTCAAGCCCGACGAGATGGAAATTTCCTTCGGACTCAAGATCGGTGGCGAGACCGGCGTGATCATCGCCAAGGGCACAACCGAGGTGAACTTCGCCGTCCGAGTGCTCTGGAAGAACGCCTGAGCCTGATGCATGTGCAGCGGGAGGGCTTCATCGTCAAGATCCGGGCAGGGGTCTCAGACTCTCCGATCGGTCTGGGGTTCGTGGTCGGGAAAAAACACATCGTGACCTGCGCCCACGTGATCAACGTGGCGTTAGGCCTGGGCAAGGATCACCGTGAGCGCCCGGGTAACGACGCACGAATCCAAGTGGAGTTCGTGCTGCTGGGCGATGGCGACGGAGCGCCGTTGCGTGTCTGCCGCATCGCTGCATGGGATCCTCCCGCAGGGCCCGGAGGTCCCGGACGCGATGTTGCCGGCCTTGTCGTCGTAGGCGGGGACGCACTCCCGGTGGGGGCAGGACCGGCGCGTGTGATCGATCCACGGACTGGAATCACACCGGACGGTCAGGTGTCGGTTTTTGGCTATCCCGGCACACCTAACCGAAAGGACAAGGGGGCCTGGGCGGACTGCACCATCCGGGGGGTGGTTGGGGGCGGCCTGATCCAGTTGGATGCCCGCTCCGAGGCAGCGTTGCGAGCCCAGCCTGGTTTCAGCGGTGCACCCGTTGTGGCGCGGGATCGGTGGGGCGACTCAGTCGTGGGCATGTTGTCGATCGCCAGCAAAGGGGGCGCCGCGCGCGACGCATACGCCGTGCCTTTGTCGGAGGTGGCGTCCGTCTGGCCCGACGCCTTGGGCCGCATTGTGCTGCCTCCTTGTCCTTATCGAGGACTGCAGGCGTTCACCGCAGCAGATGCACAGACCGGCGTATTCGTGGGGCGGGAACGTGAGGTTCAGCGGCTGCAGGACATGGTGAAGGCACAGCCGATGGTGATGGTCACAGGCCCGTCAGGAGTCGGTAAGTCCTCTCTTGTAGCGGCCGGATTGCAACCAGCGCTGTCGGCCGATGGATGGAGTGTGGCTTCCTTCCGGCCTGGAGCAACGCCCTACGAATCAGTGGCCCGGGCATTGCTTGACCTTGAGCATCCGGGGGCGAGTCATTCCCTCGAACAGTTGGAACACCGCGCACAAGCTCTCCGGGAGGACGGATTCTGGCACGTGGCTTCACGGATCGCGGTGCTGACTGGGAAGCGCGTAGCTCTTGTCGGCGATCAGTTCGAGGAGGTATTTGGTAGTTTTTCGGGCGCAGGAAATCCCGTGGAGTTCCTCCAGCACATGCTGCCTCCGTCGGACACGACACAGGAAAAAGACGTCCGCCTCATCTGCACGTTGCGCGCAGACTTCCTTCCCGACCTACTGGAACTCCCCGATATCGGTGCGCGATTGCAGGACCGGCAATTGAACGTCTCCCCATTGGACGAGGTTGCGCTGACCCGGGTGATCGTGGAACCCGCGCAACTTGCTCGGGTAACCTTCAGCCCTGGGCTGGCCGAAACGATCGCAAGGGAGGCGAGCAGAGCACCAGGAAGCCTGCCATTGCTTGAGTTCACTCTGACGGAATTGTGGCCCCTGCAACGAGACCGTCAGATCAGCTTCGACAGCTACCACGGCCTGGGTGGTGTTTCCGGAGCCCTGAACCAACATGCGGAAAAGGCATACTATTGGCTCCGGGATCAGGTGGACGAACAGCGAATCCGTCGCGCGCTTCTGTCCATGATTCGGGCTCGCGGTGGAGCTGCAAGCGCTGTTCGAGTCACAGCCGACCGCTCCCACTTGGGAAATGACTGGTACATCGCCCAGCTTCTCGCCGAACCAGATCGCCGCCTGGTCATCTTGGGCACCGATGGACCGGAGACGGCGGAAATCGCCCACGAGGCGTTGATCCGGGAATGGGGCAGGCTCTCCACCTGGGTGGAAGAAGATGCGGACTTCCAGCAGTGGCTGACGGTCATGGAGGAGCGCGCCCGAGACGGTGATCTGCTTTCCGCTACACGCGTGGCAGAGGCACAGCGCTGGCTGGGAGAGCGGGGCCCTGACGTCCCTCAGCAGGTATCAGATCTCATCGAACGCAGCAGCGCCGTTATCCTGGAGCAGCAGAAAACACAGCAGTTGCTGAGTCAGTCTCAGGAATTGACCGAACAACTGCGCCAGCGATCCGCCGATTTGGAGCAACGGCAAAAATCGCTGCAGGCATCCAACCTTGAGCTAGAAGAAAAGGCCGAGCTGCTGGCCCGACAGAATCGTGATATTGAGATCAGAAACAATGAGATCGAACTAGCCCGCCAGGTTTTGGAAGAGCGTGCCGAACAACTCGCTGTATCCATGGGCCACAAAAGCGAGTTTATAGCGAACTTGTCCGCCGAAGTGCGGACACCACTCAACTCCTTGTTGATCCTGTCCAAGCTGCTAGCCGATAACTCGGAGGGCAACCTCACCCCCAAGCAAGTCGAGTTCGCCGAGACGATCCATGGCGCAGGATCCGATATTCACCAGCTGATCAACGACATCCTTGACCTGTCGAGGATCGAGGTAGGCAGGATGGACATCTCCCCGACGAGGTTCGCGCTCGTGCAGCTCGCGGACTACGTGGAAGCCACCTTCCGGCCACTAACCGCCGAGAAAGCCCTGAACCTCTCCGTAAGAGTCTCTCCGCAGCTTCCGGCCACCCTGCACACCGACGAGCAGCGGCTGCTGCAAGTGCTGCGCAACATGCTGTCCAACGCGGTGAAGTTCACCGAGTACGGAACTGTAGAACTGGTCATCTGGCCTGCCGGTGAAGAGGTGCCCAGGTGGATCCGGGAAGAGTTGCTGGAGGCCGGCTCACTGAGTGATCCCAAGGCAGGCATGATCGCCTTCTCCGTGACGGACACCGGCATCGGAATCGAGGCCAGCAAAATGCGGGTCATCTTCGAGCCCTTCGTCACGGCAGCCCCAGCACACGCCCGCAAATACGGTGGTACCGGGCTCGGGCTGTCAATTTCGCGAGAGATCACCCGCCTGCTCGGTGGTGAAATTCACGCAGAGAGCACCCTCGGGCAGGGCTCCACCTTCACACTGTTTCTGCCGCTCACTTTGAGCGAGGCGGTCCTGGGCAGTGATCCGCTCGCAGAGGCTCAGAACGAGCTTGCCGGTCTGTTCAAACGCCCCAACCACGGCATACTGCTAGCGGACCGTCAGGACAGCAATTGAACCCACGTTGCGGCTTGTTCGCCCGGGGCACGACGTGGGGACGCCTCCCTGGCTCTGTCGGTGAGCCGTAATGTCATTTGCCGTTGAACGCGGATGTCACCGTAGTTCCGGTGCTGGCGCCTTCGACACGGATACTGCGGACCTCGAATTCCTCTTCCACGGGTAATCGCTAGAAGGAGACGTCGAAATAGTCGATGTCGGTGAAGGCGACTTCAAGGTCCTGAGCGCGGCTGCCACCGTCCTTGAAATAGATTTCCTGTAGCCCTTCGGCGACGATGTCACGCATCTGCTGGTCGCTAGCCCCGGTGTCGCGGGCGTCGAAGAGGCGCTGCGCGTAGGCCGGGGGGAGGTGCACGGTCAGTCGCCGGAAGCGTCCGTCGTCGGTCGTGCCGATGGGCGCGGTGTATCCGAACCGGGCCCTGGTCTCCACCGTGATCCCGCCGGTGGCGGCGGCCTGCTGCTGGCGGCGCTTGCGCACCTGCGGCTGCCAGCGGGCCCGTACCGCGTCGTCGATCTTCGCGGCGACGTCGGCGCGGGCGTGCTTGCGGGCGCCGCGCCGGTAGCGGTTGACGGAGTCGGCGGTGACCCCGATCTCCTGCGCGACGGCCTTCGCACTGCCCATCTGCCGGATCAGGTAGCCGATCTGGCCCTTGAGGGTCTTGGGGGGCTGCCGGGTGAACGACTCCCGGTCGACCCGCTCGAGCGCGTCCTCGATCTCTCCCGCCACGTCTCTACTCCCCTTCGTCCAGGACGGCGTCGCCGCCCTTGATGTGCCGTGCCGGGTTCAGACCCTGCTCCATCAGGTCGACGGCCCACAGCATCGCCTGGACGCCCTCAAGCTTCGCCAGGCCCGGGGTGGGTCCGAGACGGAAGGCGCCGGGGATGGGCTTGCCGGACTCCGCGTAGGGCAGGAAGTCCAGCGGGCTCGGGCTGGGAGCGGGGTAGACGACGCAGTCGGAGAGCACCGCCAGCGGGTACAGGCCCGTCAGCTTGGCCATGTTGAGCATCTTGCGGTGCATGTTGACGCGGGCCTTGGAGATGACGGCGGCGCGGATGTCGGGGCGCCAGGTCGGGCGCTGCATGGCCGGCCACGGGTCGCCGTCCTTGTAGCCCTTGCCCTGCGGGTTCTCGAACAGCTTCCCGATGCCGCCCTTGACGGTGGCCTTGATCGCCGCGAGGACGGCGGCCATCGCCGGGTCGACGTCCTTGTGCCGCTCCATCGCCGCCAGGAACTCCGCGTCGTCCAGGTCCTTGGTGACACCGAGGTCGGCGAGGGTGTCGACGTAGGCGGTCTTGAGGCGGTCGTGCCACGGGTCCAGGTACGCGCCGGTCTCGCGGCGCAGGTACGCCTCGACCGGGGCCACGTTGTAGCCGAGCTCCTGGGCGTAGGCGACGGTGTGCGTCTGGTACCAGGCCGGGCCCGTCGGACGCTCACCCGTCGGCGTGAACGGCGAGGGCAGGCGCGGGTCCAGCTCCACATGGCTCAGGTCGACCAGCCAGGAGCCGGGGATCTTCGGGTTGAACTGCGGGCCGACGAAGTGCACCGGCTCCGACAGGCCGACCGTGAGCCTCGCGGCGGCCGCGAGGAAGGCGGTGTTCAGGTCCAGGCCCACCGCGTACGGCAGGTTGTCCTCATCGCCCAGCAGGTCCACCGACCGCACCCACTGGTACGCCTCCTCATGCAGGAAGCCGCCCTTCCAGCCGGAGTGGTAGATCGCGGGGTGCTCGGGCTGGCCCTCCGGCGGCGCCGGGTCCATCGGCTCCGTGCCCAAGCTGCCGGGGTTGGGGCCGGAGACCCAGTTGCCGGTCTCCTCATCGCGCACCGGCTTCGTGGGCGGGCGCAACGCGGTCATCAGCTCCAGCCCGGACACGGCCGTCGACCCGCGCGGGGTGATGACCCGCTGGGCGTAGACACCGAGGACGCGGGCGACGTCGGCGGGCTCCATCTCGCTCACGCCGGGCCAGGCCCGGGAGTCGAGCGCGTCCCACGGCAGGATCGCGAGCTGTACGCACTGCCGGTCGCGTCCCTGCGCCTTGCGGTAGATCCGGGCCCACGGACCGAAGCCCCGCTGGGTGAGCTGCCACTTCGCCTTCACTACCTGCTTGACGACCGGGTGGTCCTCGGGCAGGCGCAGGCCCCGGCGGTCCTCCAGGTGCTCAGGCAGCCCGAGCTTCACGGCGGCCGCGGCGGTCAGCACGATCAGCGGGTCGCTGTCCTTGCCGTGACGGCTGAGTTTCGGCGCACCGAGGCCGGACTCGCGCAGCGTCCACTCCACCAGCTCCACCACCGTGGTCGCGGGGCAGTCGAGCACGATGCCGTCGACGCCGTACGCGGAGCCGTCACCGTCCAGCACCGCGAGCGGACCGTGCGGGAAGCGCGGGTCCACGGCGGGCTTGGCCGCCTTCTTCCCTGCCGGGCGCCGCGACGACGTCGCCGGACGCGAGGCCGAACCCTCCGGCGCGGCCGCGACGGCGGGCGCCTCCACCTGCGCGACGGTCTCCGCCTCGGGTGCCTCGGTCGCGGCAGGGCCGGTGAACGTCTCCGGAACCGGCTCCGGCTGGACAGCGGGCGCCGGAGCGGCGGCGGGAACTCCGTGAGCCGGGTACTTCACCGCCCAGCCGTTCAGCAGCCGCTGGTACGCCGACAGCCGCGGCTCCTTCGGCTCGGTGCGGCCGTTCTCGTAGTTCTTGACTGTCTGCACCGTCGACTTCAGGGCCTGTGCGAGGCGGGCCTGGGTGATGCCGGCGGCCTCACGAAGCCGGGCGCGCTCCGCCGGGGGCGGAAGCTGCGGCTCCTCCTGCAGCAGGGCGTCGATGTTCGCGAACAGCTCTTCCTCGGATGCCATATCTGTCTACCTCCACCCCGAAGACTAACATCCTTACCCTCAAAATTAACCCGTTTCTTTAATCTGATCGGATCTATCTGGTAGGATGATCTTGACCTGCAGGGCACACCAACTTGCTTACCAGGAGGACTCGTTGGCGAGATCGGACAACGAGTCGGTCATCCTGTCCGAGCAGGAGAGTCTTAAGGCTCTGGACCAGCTCATCCTCCCGGCGGCGACACGGCAGGCGGTACACCAGCAGCGGCCGGTCGTGGTCGTCGTCGCCGGACAGCCCGGTGCCGGGAAAACCACGCTTGCCGACCTCATCGCGGCGGTCCTGGACCGCCGCGGCGGTGCCGTGCGGGTCGGCCGGGATCTGTACAAGTCCCTCCACCGGCCCTACGCGAGTGCTCTGGCCGTCGATGTGCGTACGGCCGGAGCACTGGTCCGTCCCGACACCGCGCGCTGGCAGGCTGCCGTCGAAGCCCACGTCCGCGAGATGGGCTTTGACGCTGTAGTGGAGTCTGCGCTCGCAGACCCCGACGGTTTCCGCGCCTTCTCCCCCGCCTACCGGGCCGCCGGCCACCGGATCGAGGTGGTGGCGCTGGCCACCGCGGAGGCCCTGAGCCAGCTCGGGATCGTGGACCGCTTCCTCACCGGCGCCGCCGGCGGCGGCCGGTACGTGTCATGGGAGAACCACGACACCTGCGCGAAGGGCCTGCTCGCCACGCTGGCCGTCATCGAGACTGAGCAGCTCGCCGACCGAGTCACCGTCATGAGGCGCGACGGCACCGTTCTCTACACCAACGAGCTCACCCCCGAGGGCACTTGGAGGCGCTGCCCGGCTGCGGAGCGGGTGGTGCGGGCGGAGCGGGCTGGCCGGCGGGAGCAGGGGGCGCCGGGTCGTGGCGGCAAAGATCTCCGCCTGCGCCTCGTTGGCGATGCGCTCTGCGGCGTTTGCGTCGGCGTCGGATGCCAGGTTCTCGATGTGGATCGCGGCGATCTTGGTGCGGCCGCAGCAAGGCCGCGTTCTGCACCGGGTCGGCGTTGATCTGCCAACTCCGTGCAGAAAAATGCCCGTTGGCGAGGGCGGTGATGTAGGCGGATCCGCCGACGAGGCTGCCCCGCTGGGTGAGGCGGGCGGCCACGGCGAGCGGGGTCGGTGATCTCGCCCCGCCCGTACAGGTCGAGGATCGTCGTGTAGATCAGATCGTGGGCGGGCCTTCGTCGACGCGGCGCTTGCCGCGCAGGAGAGCCAGCCTTCTCCCGGCGCGGCCACGGACGCGGGATGACCGGCACGCGGCCACGGCGTTGAGCACGGCATCGGGTGCAGGAATATCCGACCACCGCGGATACGCGAGCGAGCCCGGACCATGTGGTCCAGTGTGACTGAGCGGCTCAGTTGGCCGTTGGAGCATGCAGTTGACCGCAGGTAGCCATCGGCACCGCTCGGGAGTGGATCGCGGGGTATTCGGCTTGCCTTGCGTAGGTGCTGTCCGTCCTCGCAGGGTGGGTGCCAGCGATCTGGCACCCACCCTGCGAGGCTCATGACTCTGCAGTGTTAGGCAGCGGTCACGGCGCCGCCGCGGAACCGCAGGACCCGTAGTTGGTGCACGCCCGGAAGGTCAGTCCCTTGATCCCGGTGTAGTCGTCCCAGAAGTCCTCCCCGTCCGCAGCAGACTTGACGGGCCCCCAGCCGCCCGATCCGTTCCAGGAAGCCTGGAGGACCACCCACTCCCCGTCTTTGGGGGCGGTGTCGTAGAACGAGCCCGAGTAACTCCCGTAGTAGGTCCCTTGCGAGTCCGCGTACCAGGTCCAGCAGACACTGGCGTAACCCTTGTTGTTCTTGGCGTACACCGTGCGGCACTTCTCGCCTTGTGCGGTGAAAGTGCCCGTGCCCTGCGCGGCGGCGTTGCTCACGCCCGTCAGGGACGCCACGGCCAGGACGACCGCCGAGACCAGCAGCCCCCGTACCCGCTTGTTGCGCATAGTCGCTTCCCCCTTTGTCGGTCAGAACGTGTCGATCCAGTGGTGAGTGTCGATTGCGGTTTCGAAGATCCCGGCAACGTCAATGCCCCGCCGCGCCAGAGGAGCTGAGCCGTTCGCGCAGCAGCACATCGAGATCCTGCGTCTCGCGGACACGCCGCACCTGAGTCATCCGCGGCGTCCAAGGCGTGGCCGAACGCGCCAACACCCTGCTCAAGGTGACCTTCAAGGCTCTGCACAGGGTCAGCCTCGACCCCAAGGCGATCACCCGGATCACCCGCGCTGCCCTCGTGATGCTCCAGATGGAACACGGCCGCACCAGCTGAACGAAGATCACGAACCGTCACGAGACGTTACCGAGAAGGGCTCAATGTCGTGCGGTTCCGCCCCTCTACAACCGGATCCTACGCGTCGTTGAGGACCGTGTGGTAGCTCGTCCAACCTGCCGAGTCGTAGTACTGGAACTTTATGCGGCTTCCCTGTCCGCCCGCGTCGTTCGGGTAGGTGCTGTTCTCGTAAAAGTTCTTGTTGAGGTACACCCAGGAGTTCCTGAACCACTCGCCATAGACGACGCCTTCGCGCTTCTTCACCCAGACTCCATTTGAGTCCTTCTGCTCGTTGATCCAGTGAAGACGGGGACTGCCGTCCACCATGTTGCGGGCCCACACGCGGAAGATGTCGCCGTAGCGCTCGAAGCAACCCATTCCGCTGTTCAGAAGGTCGTTGCCCTGTACGCCGTAGTCGAAGCATCCTTCTGTTGCGGTCAGCCTGCCGTACTCGTACTCGATGTCAACGGCGTGGGCGGAAGTGGCCATGGCGAGCGGCGTCACACACGCCAGAGTTGCGGCCAGAAGTGCACGCTTTGCGTTCATAGGTTAGACCTTCCGTGGGCGTTGATAGACGGCCTAATTCACGCCTTGAGGCAGTAGCTACGCGGTTCCCGCGCTGTGCTCTGCTCGCGGGCCTTGAGGCTGCCGCAGCAGCCGGTGGTCTCACTGAGCCATGCTCCGAATCGTCATAGATTTTCCGCTTTTGCTTCATCGTGCGGCTCACACATAGAGCCAGCCAGGATCACGCTGCGCTGCTGCCGGCTTCGGTCCTGACGATTGCGGCACGTCCGGAGCAGACGCACCCGTGCCACTGGCGCCTCGCTTGCGGACAGCTCAGCAACCGATTCTGAGAATGCCCGCACGGCACTGGACCAACAAGGAAGAATCTCGTTCGAAACTGTCCGGAACGATGATTGATGTGTTCCGAACGACTCGAACAAGGCCGGTTTGGAAGCTGACCGGCCCTCATCTGTGAGGACATGCTGAAGTAATGAGCCAGAAGGGAGACGGCTACGCCGACCCGGAGGAACCACCACAGCCAGCGCAGGCCAAGACCCCTGCCGAGTTCACCGAGGCACTCCGCACGCTGCGGACCTGGTCCGGACTGACCTACCGCCAGCTTGAGGGCAAGGCCATCACCCACGCTGACGCACTCCCAATCAGCACAATCGCAAGTACGCTCGGCCGCACTACCCTCCCCCGAGCACGTTTCGTCGAGGCCTTCACCCGCGCATGCGGCCTCAATGACGAAGAAGTACGCAAGTGGCTTGAAGTACGCCGCCGAATCGCCGCTTACGAGGCTGCACCAAGCGGCGACGAGAGTGGTGACTGTCCCGACACTTCATCCACCGGTGCGTCTGGTGCAGCGCGCGCACCACGGTGGCGCGGGGCGGCTGGCATGGTCGGCGCCATAGGCATCGGAATCGTGGGCACTCTCGGCGTCAGCAGCCAGTTCCACGACTCGCCGGCGCCAGCCGCCCTGCCCGCGATGCCGGTGACCGGGCTGCGCATGCTGGCCGTGGGCAGCTGGGCACGGATCCACCCCGCTCGCACGCCCAAGTTGTGTGTCACCGAGGGCAGGGACCGTACCGGCCGCTACGAGACTGCCATCGCCGCCCAACATCCCTGCTCGAAGGCCGACCTACCGCAGGTGTTCCTCGAACCGCTGAGCAAGAACACCGTGCAGATCCAGTGGCACCACCCGAAATACGGCATCGGCTGCCTCACCCTCATGCTCAAGGGGCCGGGGCGCAACCTGCTTGAACCCCGCGACGGCTGTGCCGACGACAACCGGGCCCAACAGTTCCGCATCGCGCGCTTCGGCCCACCCGACCTAGCACACTTCCGCATCCTCCCGGTCATCACTGGCCAATGCCTGAGCCTGCGCGACCAGGACACCGAGACCGGAGCGGAAGTCGTTCAGGGGCCTTGCTCCGGCGCCACCGACCAGGACTTCCTGATCGAACTGCTCCCGCCTCCGCAAACCACAGCGGACCGCACCCAATCGTCACAGTGACGAATCAGACGATCCTCCGTACGACGAGGATGCTGCCGTGATCCAGGCGGGCGTCACCGAGCTGCGCGAGGAGAACCGGGAAGTACGCCGACGCCAGGACCGTCGGGAAGCTCACCGTCGCCAACTTCGCTGACACCGCTCCTAGTCCAGCGCCCGCCCCGTCCCGGGTCGGGCGGTTGGGCGTGATCAGTCCCCGTATTCGCGCACTGACCAGCCGTCTGGCACTTCGCGGACTTCGAAACCTGGCGCGATGATCTGGTGCAGTGTTTCGCCATCGGTCCAGTCGTGGAGCGTGTCAGCAAGAGTGGTTATGAGCGGCTCGTCGACGTTGTCGAAGAGGATGACGGGCTCGACGGCCAGTTGGTGATCGGTTCGCCGCATGCCGTCGACGGGGGTGCCCCAGCCGACGATTGGCATCACCAGAATCACGCTATCGTCGGGGCATTTCATCGCCACTCGCCACCCGTCTGGGGCGGCAGCAAAAGGGAACGCGATTGCGGTCATGACGGCAGACTCTAGCCCTGCGGTTCGGCCAGCTCCTGCGCCAGGGCCTGCGACTGGCCCGCGACCACCGTCTGGATCTCGGCTGGCTCACCGACGCCGCCTGGACCTACGTCGGCAGCCGACGCCCTGGTCGAACTCCTCAGAGGTCGTTTTCTCCCGTTGTTTCATCCCGAGATGCGGGTTTCATCCGGTGGTGTCGGGTCGCGCCAGGAGATCGTGGTCTCGCCGGTGAG
>NZ_JBJDQL010000059.1:0-45047 GCF_044903305.1 Streptomyces sp. NPDC019531
AGGCCGACCCGCACCGCACGAGCCACGGTCGGCAACTCACCAAACGGAAACGTCGCTCCGCCTCCGGTCCGGCTTGAACGGCAGTGCCGTGACCGACGCCCCGATCCCACACTGCGCGGTGCCGGTCAACCGCAGCCGGCGGCCCAGGCCGACCCGCACCGCACGAGCCACGGTCGGCAACTCACCAAACGGAAACGTCGCTCCGCCTCCGGTCCGGCTTGAACGGCAGTGCCGTGACCGTCGCCCCGATCTCACGCTGCGCTGTGCCGGGCCTGCCCCACAGCACCACCACCTCGGTACCGGGCGCCGCATGGGCCTGGTCGATCACGCAGAGGGAGATGGTCGAGCGCAGGTTGACGCTGAGGCTCCGCCCGGTGGACACGCCCGCCGGCTGTCCGCCGACGAGGACCTGGTCGAAGGACGGACCGCGACCGCGCGGCAGCTCCATCGGGTCCGGCAGATCGCCGTCGGCCAGAGCGGCGGTGAGGATGTCGGCCACGTCCCGGTCGTTCCAGTACAGGCCCATGAGGGTGCGCCCCGGCGCTCCTGCGGCGGCGTCGGCGGCCAGCACCTCGCGGCCCAGGAAGTCCCGCTCGGGTACTCCCTTGCGAAAGCCCCAACCGAGTTCGCCGGGCTTGCGGAAGTAGTCCGTTATGCCGTTGTCCGGCACGAAGCTGCCGCCCGGCATTCCCCTCCTGAACTGCCTCGGCGCACCCGGCGTGAGGATGGCGGCGGGGAGGTAGTCGAGTCCGTTCGTGGCGATGCCCGCCTCGATGTGCTGCACCGGCTGAGACCTCAACCCCAGCTGGCGGATACCGAACCACGAGCCGCTCTCGACGGTGGCGGCCCAGATCTCGTTGGCGTGTCCGGCGGGGCCGTGCAGTTCGTAGCCGAGCTCTCCCGAGATGCCCGTACGCAGCACCCGTACCGGTACGCCCCCGATCCGGGACGTCCGGCTCCGGCTGAAGGCGATGTCCCGCAGGCTCTCGCCCGTCAGCTCCTCCAGCGTGTCCAGTGCGGCCGGCCCCTGGACGCCGAAGATGAACCGCCCGGGACTGACGTCCTCGACCTCCGCGTCCCAAGTCCCCTGACCCAGCTGCCAGATCAGCCAGTCCCCGCTGCCGGCGGTGTAGAGGAACTCCTCCTCGCCCAGTCGGCACAGGACGCCCTCGGACGCCACCCAGCCGTTCTCGTCGAGCTGGACATGATGCTTGATCTGCCCGTGCTCGAAGCGGGACAGGTCCCGCATGCCCAGCCAGGCGAGGAAGGCGAGCGCCTCCCGTCCCCGGATGACGACCTTGTGCAGGCTCGACCAGTCGCCGAGGTAGCAGGAGTTGACGTGCGCGGCGCACTCCTCGACCCAGTGGGTGTATTCGAGGGGCAGCAGGGTCTGCGCGAAGTGGCCGTACCCGCCGAGGGGGTTGCTCTCGTACTGGGCCGCCGCGGCCGGGCTGAAGTACGGGGGACGTTCGGCGACGAAGGGGGCGTCCTTCAGCCGCAGGACGGCTTCGTAGGTGCTGCGCTGTGCCTCGGCCATGTCCACGGATGGTCCTCCTGCTCATGGGCGCATATCGAGTGTCCGGCGGCTCGGCCCGGTCCTGGCGCGTCGGGTTGCGCGGCGCGGAACCACCCGCCGACAGGCGGGCGAAGGGGCGAGGGGCGGGACCGTTCAGTCCGCGTGCATCACGCGGAGGCTTCGTCGTGCGGTCGGTGACGAAGAAGCAACTAGATCGTTTAAGTGGGGACCGTAGCAGATGATCCCTGCGGTGGCGACGGTGATGACAGCGACGACTCGGGAACGCCCGCGCCCCCGCTCACACCGAGGCGCGGACCACGATCCGGCCGAGCACCGGAGACAGACCGCCCGCTTCGATACCGAGAGCGGCCCGGGCGGCGATCCGTCCGAGGACCTCGGCGTCGATGTGGACGGTGGTGAGCGCCGGCGTGGACAGGGAGCCGTGCTCGGTCTCGTCGAAACCGATCACCGCGAGGTCCTCGGGCACACGCCGCCCCAGGTCACGCAGGGCGGTCAGGGTGCGCAGCGCGATGTCGTCGTCGAAGGCCGCCACGGCGGTCACGGCGGGGCAGGCCGCCAGAAACGCTCCGACCGCGGACCCGCCGACCTCCCGGGGCCTCGGCACGACGAAGCGCTCCAGCGGCGGAAGCCCCAGCCGCCTGGCGGCCTCCCGGGCGAAGCCGAGACGGGCCTCGGTGAGCGGGTAGTCGTGGTCGGGCAGGGCCATGGCGATGTGGGTGTGCCCCCGTTCGGCCAGGTGGCCGATCTGCAGGGAGGCGTTGGCGGCGAAGCCGTTCTCCCAGTCCTCGCTGGGCACTTCTCCACGCATGTAGATCTCGCCCAGTCGCAGCACCGCCCGTGGCGCGATGGCAGCGATGATCTTCTGGGTGGACTCGGGTGCCTGGCGCCCGTGCCGGACGAGCAGGACGTGATCGTGTTCGGCCAGCTCTTCGTCCAGGCCCTTGACATAGCTCCGGGAGAAGTTGCCCTCCATCCCACGGTCGACATGCAGCACGACGATGCGCGAGGATCCCTCGCGCAGGGCGCGGGCGATCCCGTGCACGACATACCCCAGGTCGTGGGCGGCCTGCAGGACCCGCTCCCGGGTCGCCTCGGAGATCGTCTGCCGTGGGTCGTCGTTGAGGACGAAGCTCACCGTCGCCCGGGACACGCCGGACGCCTCGGCCACGTCGTTCAACGTCACCCGGCCTGAACGGCCCATGCCGGCACACTCCCTCTATGTCGCTTGTAAAACGATTTAGCGTTGCAGACCAGCCTACGTGACCAGATCGTTCCAGTAAGGCGTGGTCGCGCTGTGCGCGCGAGAGCGTCCGGCGCCGTACGACACTCATACGCGCGGACACGCGGACCGCGGCTCGCCGGAACCCGAGGCGATGGCCAACAGTCGGCTCGCCTTCAGTTCGGTCTCCTGCCACTCCCGCTCCGGGTCCGAGCCCCAGGTGATACCGGCCCCCGTCCCGAACTTCAGCGTTCCTTGAGCGCGGTCGATCCAGAACGTGCGGATGCCGACCGCCAGTTCACCCCGCGCGCGGTCGGCGTCGACCCAGCCGATTCCCCCGCAGTAGGGCCCCCGGGGCGGGGTCTCCAGGGCTCTGATGATCCTCAGGGCACTCTCCTTGGGTGCGCCCGTGACCGAGCCGGGCGGAAAGGTGGCCGCCAGCAGTTCGGGCCAGCCGAGGCCGTCACGCAGTCGCCCCCGCACCGTCGACACCAGGTGGACGAGGCCCGGGTGTTTCTCCACCGCGCACAGGTCGGGGACGGTCACGGAACCAGGCACGCAGACACGGCCGAGGTCGTTGCGGACCAGGTCGACGATCATCACGTTCTCCGCGTGGTCCTTCTCCAGCATCTCCCCCTCGGTGGGGGCTGTTCCCTTGATCGGACCCGAGAGGACGTCACCGCCTTCGCGGCGAAGGAAGAGCTCCGGCGAGGCGGTGACCACCTCCACCCCGTGGCGCGGGAGGCGGACGACACCGGCGTACGGCGCCGGGTGCCGCCGTGCCAGCAGCAGGGCCAGCGCCTCGACGTCGGCGTCCGCACCGATGGGTGCCGACAGCACCCGGCACAGGTTCGCCTGGTAGACCTCACCGGCGGCAATGTGCTCGCGGATATGCGTCACCCCCTGCGTGTACGCGCGACGGTCGAGCGAGGTGGACCACATGTCCGCACGCGGCCCGCGCCAGGGCACCGTAGGAACCTCCCGGTCCGCCACGCGGCGTACGTCGCGGAAGCGAGCGCAGGTCAGTCGGCCCTCGAAGTCGGCGACCACCGCCCAGAAACCCTCGGACTCCAGCGCGGCGGGATCGCTGGTGACGTCCATCAGACCGGTGGCGAGCCGTCCACCGAGCCGGGCCATGGGAGGGGGCCCGGACACGACTACGCCGCTACGGCGTCGAGTTCGGCGTTCCACCGGGCGGCACTCAGCGTGTTGACCATGAGCATGGCAATGGTCATGGGGCCGACTCCACCGGGCACCGGGGTGATGCGCGCCGCGATGCCGTCGAGTTCGGTGAAGCGCACGTCGCCGGTCAGGCCCGAGGGCGTCCGGTGGATGCCGACGTCGATGACGACGGCGCCGGGACGTACGTGCTCGGGACCGATGAGGCCGCGGACCCCGGTGGCGACCACGACGATGTCGGCGGACCGGGTGACGGCCACCAGGTCGGTGGTGTGCTCGTGCGCGACCGACACCGTCGCTCCCCGCTGGAGCAGGAGTTGCGTCAGCGGCCGTCCGACGAGTTCGCCCCAGCCGACCACGGCGACGTGCGCGCCCCTGAGCGGAATGCTTTCGGTGTCGAGGAGTTCGATGACCCCGCTCGGTGTGCAGGGACGCAGTCCGCGTTCCCCCCGGGCGAGGAGGCCGGTGCTGGCGGTGGTGAGGCCGTCGACGTCCTTGGTGACGGGGATACGGTCGATCAGCGAGGGGGCGTCCAGCTGCCGGGGCAGCGGGAGTTGGAGAAGGATGCCGGAGACCGCGGGGTCCGCGGCGAACGCGTCGATCACCGCGGCCACGTCGTGCTGGGTGGCCTGCTGCGGCAGATGGCGATGGAAGTCGCGCATGCCGGCCTCTCTGATGGCGCGGCGTTTGGCGGCGACGTACACGGCGCTGGCCGGATCGTCGCCGACGAGGACGGTCGCGAGGCCGGGGGTTCTCCCCGAACCGGCGTCCGCGGCGACCTCCTCGGCGACCCGCGAGCGGATCCGCCGGGCGATCCCGGTGCCGTCGATGGTGGTGGTCATGGTGGCGAACCGCTCCCTGTCAGGCGAAGACGATCGTGTGGTTGCCGTTGCGGATGACCCGGTCCTCGGCATGCCACAGCACTGCACGGGAGAGGACCGCCCGTTCCACGTCGGCACCGCGGCGGGTGAGGTCGGTGGCGGTGTGGGCATGGGTGACCCGAACCACGTCCTGCTCGATGATCGGGCCCTCGTCCAGGTCCTCGGTGACGTAGTGGGCGGTGGCGCCGACCAGCTTCACGCCCCGTTCCTTGGCCTTGGCGTACGGCCCCGCGCCGATGAACGCGGGCAGGAAGGAGTGGTGGATGTTGATGATCGGGACATCGACGTCCCGGATGAAGTCACCGGACAGGATCTGCATGTAGCGGGCCAGGACGACGAAGTCGACGTTGCCCTTCAGCAGCCGCAGATGTTCCGCCTCGGCCGCCGACTTGTCCGCGCCCTGGCAGGGCACGTGGAAGAACGGAATGCCGAAGCTGCGTACCTCCTCGGCCACGTCGGGGTGGTTGGAGATCACCATGGCGACGGTGACCGGGAGTTGGCCCTGGCGGTGGCGCCAGAGCAGGTCGAGCAGACAGTGGTCGGATTTCGACGCGAAGATCGCGACCCGCTTGGGGGCCGACAGGTCCCGCAGCGTGTAGCTGAGCCCGAGGCCCTCCACCAGGCGCCGGTCGAGATCGGCCCGTAGCGCGGGCAGCGCGGCCCGGAGGGCGTCGAGCCCGAAGACGGTGCGCTGGAAGAAGGCGCCGCCCTGCGGGTTGTCGGAGTACTGGTCGAGGGAGACGATGTTGGCGCCGTGGTCGCTGAGGACCGACGCGACGGCCGCGACGATGCCCGTGGCGTCGGCGCCCTGCACGATCAACGAGGCCTGCTGGGCGGGAGGTTGGGCGGTCCTGGCGCGTGCCGGGGTGTCCTGGGTGAGGGTCATGCCAGGCTTTCCTTCCGGAAGCGGGTGGCCCAGTCGGAGGTGGCCTTGAGCCCGCCGAACGTATAGAAGTGGATCTTCAGGTCACCGTGCCGGGCGGGGTCGTGGGCCGCCGACAGGTCACGCAGGAAGCGGTCGGGTCCCGCGGTGCCCATGAGGTTGGTCAGCGAGAACCCGTACTTCTTGACCACGCCGGCGCTGGTGCCGACGCCGAAACGGGCGGCGTACGACATCAGCCGGCGCACTCCGGCGGGACCGGGGACACCGATGCGGATCGGCAGGGCGATGCCCCGTCGCCGTACCTCTTCCACCCAGGCGAGCACCGGCTCGACGTCGAAGCCGAACTGTGTGATGACACCGCCCTCCAGGGGCTGTGCGGCCAGCGCCGCGTGCTTGCCCTGGAGCGCGGACCAGAGGGTCGGGCCGTCGATCGCGGGGTGACCCTCGGGGTATCCGGTGATGCCGACGTGCCGTACGCCGTACTCCCGCAGCAGCCCCGTCTCGATCAGGGACAGGGAGTCCGCGTAGGGGCCCTCGGGGTGTGCCGGGTCCCCGCCGACGAGGAACACGTTGTCGCAGGTGCCGTCGGCCTGCAGGCCGGCCAGGAACCGTTCGAAGTCCTCGCGTGAGCCGAGTCGGCGGGCGGATATGTGCGGGACCGGCACGAAGCCCAGGCGTTTGACCGCCCGGGCCGCGGCCAGGCGCGTCTCCAAGTCCTCGTTGCCGAGGAAGGTGACGTTGATCCGGGTGCCCTGGGGGATGCTGTCCCGGGCTTCCTCCAGTTTGGGGACGTCCTTGCCGGTCATCTCCAGCGAGAAGTCCTCGAGCAGCGCGGTGCCGACCGCTGTTCGTGCCGTGCTCATGGGGTGCGTCGCCCTTCGTCTCAGCGGTCGCGACGGTAGAGGGTGCGTGCGTGCTCGTTGAACGGAGCGGCCTGCACGGTGGCACGGATGCGGGGGAAGCCCAGGTCCGCCTCCGAGGCCGCACCGGAACCGGGGTGTTCGCCCCAGACGACCGTCACCTCGGTGCCCGGCGTGGCGTGTTCGGCGTCGACCAGAGACAGCGCCAGCACGCTGCCCACCGGGTCGATCGACGCGGCCTGCATCGTGACGCCGACCAGTCCGTCGCCGCTCTCCACGCGATGGCGGGCGTAGCTGAGGACGAAGCCGGGGTCCTGGTCCTCGCCGATGACCCGGCGTACGTCGAAGGGGTCGAGGACCAGCGTCACCTTCTTGCGCAGGGTCTCGCTGCCCTTGGCCGCCAACAGGGCGTCGCGGCCCACGAAGTCGTGACCGAAGTGGATCAGCTTTCCGTAGCCGAGCTCGAACGGCGAGACGTAGTAGTCCTCGATGTCCGCGGAGAAGTAGCTGCCGTTCAGCGGGCGCTTGCCCTCGATGCCGAACAGGGGCAACCAGGCGCGGTAGTCGGCCAGTTCGGGGTCGGTGTAGATGCCGGGGACCGGCGAGGGGATCCAGCCGCTCTCGACGCTGGGTGTGGCGTACGCCCGGGCGCCCACCTGGACGAGGCCGAGAGGTTCGCCGACCTTCAGGAACGTCTCGTGCACGTACGCCGCGTGCTCCCAGTCGCCGATGAACTCGAAGCCCGCCTGGCCGGCCATGCCGTGCCGCAGGGCGCGCAGGGGGCGGCCGTTCAGGGTGACCGCGGTGAAGTGGAAGAACTTCGTCTCGGGCAGCGGTCCGCCGAAGGCACGCTGGACGAGTTCCGCCGCCAGCGGACCCTGGATCTGGTAGCGGAACAGCTTCGGGTCGCCGCCGCCCGGCCGGAACGCGGAGGACGGGTCGGTCTCGAAGGCGACGTCGTAGCCGCCCTTCTCCGCGTGGTACTGCACCCAGTGCTGGGCGGCCGGGATGCCGCTGAGCAGGTACTTGTTCTCACCCTCCCGGGCGAGGATCCCATCGGTCACGATGTTGCCGTCGCGGGTGACCGGCACGTACTGCTTGGCCTGCCCGATGGCGAACTTCTCGAAGTTGTTGACCCCGTGGTCGGCCAACACCCGGGTGGCGTCCGGGCCCTCGATCCACATGTCGAACATGTGGTGCGAGAGGTTGAGCAGCGCCACGCCCTCGTGCCAGGCGGCCTGCTCCTGGCGCCAGCCGGTGAACTCACGGTCGACGACCTCGGGCAGCCACGGCTCCGCGTTCGGCTGCCACAGCAGCTCGATCGGCGATCCTGACTTGTCGATGCCGTCCTGGAGAGAGGGGGTTGCCATAACAGCTCCTGTTTCGTAGCGATCATGAATGAGATCGATTTAGTGAGGGCGAGCAGGGGACCGCACGCGCGGACCCGCTGGTCGACCGGTTCTAGGTGCGGTCGAGGCGCTCGGCGTACGCCGCCGCCATGCGCACGGCGTCGAGGCTCGCGCGGACGTCGTGCACCCGCACACAGAACGCGCCGCCGGTGGCGGCGAGCGCGGAGACCGCGGCCGTCGCCATGTCACGCCCCGCCGCCGGCACGTCGCCCGCGCCCCGCTCGGCCAGGGCGGCACCGATGAACCGCTTCCTCGACGCGCCCACCAGCACCGGGAAACCCAGCTGCCGCAGCCTCCCCAGACCGGCGAGGAGCGCCCAGTCGTGCTCGGGCCGCTTGGCGAATCCGAGCCCCGGATCGAGGAGGATGCGGGCCGGGTCGATGCCCTCGTCCACCAACTGCCACAGCCGGGCGCCGAGTTCGGCCGTGACGTCGGCGACGACATCGCCGTACTCGGCGTGGCGGTCCATCTCGTGGCTGGGTGCACGCCAGTGCGTCGCCACGTACGGGACACCGAGCGCCGCGACGGTCCGGGCCATGGCCGGGTCGGCCAGGCCGCCGCTGACGTCGTTCACCAGGCACGCACCGGCCTCGACCGCGGCCCGGGCCACGGGTGCGTGCATGGTGTCGACGCTCACCCGCACGCCGGCCCGGGCGAGTTCGCGCACCACCGGGAGGGAACGGGCAAGTTCCTCGTCGAGGTCCACCGGTCGCGCGCCCGGCCGGGTGGACTCGCCGCCCACGTCCACGAGGTCCGCGCCCTGGACGGCAAGCTCCAGACCGCGCTCGATCGCGCGCCGCGTCCCGGCGTACCGGCCACCGTCGGAGAAGGAGTCGGGGGTGACGTTCAGGATGCCCATCACCAGACAGCGCCCGGGCCGGGGCAGCCCTTCCGGCTGCATGGGCCGACCCGGCCGCCCGAGAGCGACACTGTCCATGGTTGGCATCGGTGACAACCTCCTTCATCCCCGCGTCCCGTTGCGAGAAGGCGATACTAGAACGTTCTAGCCTCGACATGACAGAGCGGCTACTAAATCGATCTAGTCAGCTCGGGAAATCAATGCTTGTCGCTCGCGAAGGGCCTGCGCGAGATGGTGCCCCTGATGGTGGTCTGGGAGTGGCGTTCGACCGTCGGGTTGGCGGAGCCGCCGTCCGGCTCGCCCCAGACCAGCTCGACCTCCCGGCCGTATCCCACTTCGTCCGCGTCGATCATGCAGACGGAGATCCAGCCGCGGACGTTCGACGAGTAGCTGCACAGGGTCGACAGCCCGATCAGCCGGCCGTCGACGCTCTGGACGCGGTCGAACTGCGAGGCCGAGTAGAACGCGGCAGGGGTGTCGATGTACTTGAACCGCCTGTCGCCCTTCTCGTACATGCTCGCGTAGACGCGCGCGACGTCGTCCCGGTGCCAGGACAGCCACACCTTCTTGCGGTGCTTCTGCCCCCGCATCCGCTCCAGCGCCTCGCGGCCCACGAAGTCGTGGTCGAACTTGAGGATGTGGCCGTAACCGAGGTCGTAGGGCGTGACGTAGTAGTCGTCGACGCGCTCCGGCACGAAGCTGCCGCCGGCCGAGAGGTTCGCCTCGAAGGTGCGCGTGCCCAGCCACTCGCGGTACGGCCTCATGCTCTCGCCGGAGTAGACCGCGGGCACCGTGGAGGCGATCCAGCCCGACTCCGTGGCCACCGAGGCGTAGGCGCGGGCACCGATCTGGCGAATCCCGTACGGCTCCCCCGCCTCCAGGAGGGTGTCGCGGATGCCGTCGATGTCGGCGTAGGGGCCGAAGAACTCCAGCCCCGGGAAGCCGGACATGCGGTGGTTGAGGGCGGTGACCTCGTACTTGCCGACGTGGAAGCGGCCCATGGAGAAGAAGGGGATGTCCGGCATGGGGCCGCCGTTGACCTCCTCGAAGATGCGGGCGGCGTGCGGGCCCTGCAGCTGGAGGCGGTAGAACTCGCGGCCGTTCGGGTTCTGCGCGGTGCGCTCGTCGCGGCGCAGAGTGACGTCGTAGCCGCCGGTCTCGGCGTGGAACTGGACCCAGTTGAGGGCCGGCGGGCGGCCGACGAGGCGGACCAGGTTGTCGGCGAGGCAGAACAGGATGCAGTCGCCGATCTGGTAGCCGTCGTGGTTGACCGCGATGAACTGCTTGGCCTGCATGGGACCGAAGCCCTCGAAGCTGTTCGCGCCGAGCTCCGAGAGCAGGCGGTAGCAGTCGGGGCCCTCCACCGTGAGGTCGGTCATGTGGTGGGAGAGGTCCATGAGCGCAGCCGAATTGCGCCAGCTCTCCTGCTCGTCCCGCCAGTTGGTGAACTCGGCCCGGATCGGGAAGGGGTACGCCCCCGACCGACCGCCGCGCAGCAGCGCCAGCGGGCCCCCGGCCCGGCGAATCTCGTCCTCAAGGTGTGCCATTGCTTCCTCCATGTCATGCCGGCGCACGCCTGCGGGCGCCTCGACGGCGGATGGGAAGGGGTGAAGGTCTTCGGCTCGACGTAACGCATGCGGTACGAGCAGGGGTACGACAGGGTCGCGCCCCGACCAGCAGCGGTACTGTACCGTACAGTACTGTTCGGTGGAACGTCGGCACAAGAGGCAGGGAAGCGGCTTATACGATGTCGATCGTGCAGAGAATGAGGGCGGCGGACCGGCGGAAGCTGATACTGCACGCGGCCGGGGAACTGTTCATCGCCAAGGGCTACTCAGGCGTCTCGATGGACGACGTACTGGCGAAGGTCGGCGGTTCGAAGGCGACGCTGTACCGCCACTTCGCCGACAAGGCCGCGTTGTTCCAGGCCGCGGTGGAGGCTCTCTGCGACGAGTGGTCGACGCCGGTGCGGTCCTTCACCCCTCCTGCCGCCGACCTCGCCACGACGCTCACGGCCCTGGGCGGGCACTTCGCCGCCCTGGTCCTGACCCCGCAGGCCATCGCCCTGCACCGGCTGGTCACCGCCGAGGCCGAACGCATGCCGGATGTGGGTCGCGCCTTCTTCGAGCACGGCCCCGCCGCCGGTCACGCCGTCCTGGCCGACCATCTGCGCCGGGCGCGCGATGCCGGCGAGATCGAGGTGACCGATCCGCTGCGTGCCGCGGCTCAGCTGTACCAGGCGATGCTGGGTGACGCGCAGATGCGGCTGCTGACGAACTCACCCCACAAGCCCGACGACGACGAGGTCCGGGAGAGCATCTCGGTCGCGGTGCGGGTGTTCCTGCACGGGGCCGCCGTACGAGGGACCGGGGCCGGCCTCGACGCGCCGCGCAGCGACTCGAAGTAGACCGTCGTCGCGCCGGTCCGTTTCGGCCCGTGGCTGCTCCGTACATGACACCCTTACGGACGCAGCGGGTCGTCATCTTAGGTTGCGCGCCGTGCTCTCCTCCCCGTGCACGGGGGCGGGCAGCATTCGGCCGTGTGATCGCGCTGCCGTACGCAGCGTGCCGACGAAGCGTGGGGCGGGCGAGGGCCGGTCCGCTCCGGAAGCCGTCATCACGTCCTGCGCAGCGCAGAGGAGCCGCCCCACCATGTGCGAAGCCGAAGACAACGACCAGTCGATCCCGGACCCGGCGACACCGCCGGCGGCGGAGCCCTGCACCTCGCGCAGAGCGGTGCTGGGCGCCGTGGCGGCCTCAGCCGTCGCCGCCACACCACTGCTCGCGTCGTCGGCCGCGGCCGCGACATCCGCGAGCCCTTCCGATGCGGCCCTGTCCCTCGTGCTGCTCGGCACCAACTCCGGGCCGCCCCCGCTGGCGGACCGGTACGGCATCTCGTCCGCCCTGGTCGTCAACGGCAGGACGTACGTCGTCGACTGCGGCCGCGGAGCGGTCACCCAGTATCTGCGGGCGGGGCTGTCGATGCCCTCGCTGGCCGCTGTCTTCCTCACCCATCTGCACGCCGACCACATCGTCGACTACTACGCCTTCCCGCTCCTGTCCGCGGGGGCGTCGGGCGCCGCGGGCTTCCGTTCCCCGGTGTCCGTGTACGGCCCCGGCCCCGCCGGCATCGCCTCCACCGTGGCCGGCGCCCCGGGTCCCCTGCCGGGCACCGTCGAGATGACCAGGCTCGCCGGACAGGCGTACGCCGCCGCCCCCACCTTCTTCATGACCGAGCACATCGGCATCGACCCGGCAACCCTGCTGGACGTCCACGACGTCATGCCCCCGGCGGCGGTCGGCGCCTCGGCGTCGAACACCGCTCCCGTCATGCGGCCGTTCACCGTCATGGAGAACGACGACGTCAAGGTCAGTGCCGTCCTGGTACCGCACGGCGCGGTGTTCCCCGCCTACGCCTACCGCTTCGACACCGAGCACGGCAGCGTCGTCTTCTCCGGCGACACGGCCCCCTCCCCCAACGTCATCGCCCTGGCCCGGAACGCGGACGTACTCGTCCACGAGGCCCTCTATCCGGACGGACTGGCCGGTCTCGGCCTGCCGCAGTCCCTCATCGACCACATCCTGACCACCCACACCGATGTGGCCGAACTCGGCCGGATCGCCGCCGAGGCCGGTGCCCGCGCCCTGGTCGCCACCCACCTCGGCCCGGGCGACCCGGCCGTCGTCTCCGACGCGACCTGGCGACGCCTGCTCCGCGACAGCGCACGGCGTGCCGACTACGGCGGCCACGTGGTCCTCGGCACCGATCTCCTGCACCTCCCGGTACGGGGAGGCAGAAACCGCCTCTCCTAGGCGGGCCCAGCGCAGTTGGTCGAGCGGTGATCCGGATCCTGTGCGGTCAGTCCTCCGCGGGCATCACTCGGGTCACCTTGCCCTTGGTGTTCGCCTCCAGATAGCCGGACTGGCTGTACTCGTTGCTCAGGTAGACGGCCATGCCGAGGGGGGTGTCGAAGATGTCGTTGGGCTGTCTCACCATCACGTAACGGGTGTCCGGATCATCGACGTTGAGCTTCTTTCCGGCTTCTTCGAGGAGCGCGGGCAGCTTGTCCCAGTTGAAGCCGTCGAGGCCGAAGGGCTGGTCGCCGCCGGTCAGGCTGCTCTTGATGATGCCCTTCTCCACGCCCTGTCCCGGGCGGTAGGTGTAGGTGTCGTACTTGGTGTCGCTGCCCTTGACCATCACCTCGGCCGACGCGTAGTCGTCGTAGACGGTGAAGTCGCCGAACCTGTTCCGGCCGGTCTCCTGCTTGATCGCCTTGATGGCGGTGCGGATGCCGTCCGGGGTGAGCAGGCTGGTGGTCCTGGTGTCCTTCGACTGCTGGACGGCCGGGGCGGCGGTCGCGGAACCGGTCGACTCCGGTGTCGAGGTGGCCGACGAACCGCCGGCGCCCGCTGCGGCTCCCGAACCACCCGAGTCGCTGCCGAACGGCAGCAGCCACCACATCAGGACCAGGGCGCCGGCGAGCGAGGTCCCAGAGACGCTCAGCAGGACGCTCAGGCCGGGTCTGCCCCTACGGCCCGTTCGAACCGGTGAGGTCGTCGGTTGGCCGGGGGCGAAGTGGACCGGGGGCGGCCCGAATCCGACGGGAGTGGCCGTGCCCGCCGGGACGGGGGCACCCGCATGGGGAGCCGTCGGCGAGCCCAAGGCCCCGGGGTACGAAGGGGCCGTGGCGGCGGACGGCGGGTTCAGCGGGTAGGAGGTGGGCTGGTGCCACGCGGTCGCCGGGCCGGTCTGACCCGACTCGATCCCGGCCAGCCGACGGTCCAGCTCGGCGGACGACGGCCGCGCCGCGGGATCCCGTACGAGCACACTCATCAGTACGTCCCCCAGGGCGCCGGCCCGCACCGGCGGCGGCACGTCCTCGTTGAGGACGGCGGCGAGGGTGGCCAGGGTGGTGCCCCGGCGCAGCGGATGGTGGCCTTCCACGGCGGTGTACAGCATCATCGCCAGCGACCAGAGGTCGGAGGCGGATCCGCCCTCGTGCCCGGAGATCCGCTCCGGTGCCATGAAGTCGGGCGTGCCGATGATGGAGCCGGTGGCGGTGAGGCTGGTCGTCTCGCGGATCGCAGCGATGCCGAAGTCGGTGAGGACGGGGCGGCCGTCGGACCTCAGCAGGACGTTGGCGGGCTTGACGTCCCGGTGCTGGATTCCGGCGTCGTGCGCGGCGGCCAGCGCGGCCAGCACGCCCCTGCCGATCCGCGCCGCCTCGGCCGGTGGCATCGGCCCCTGCGCCAGCCGGTCGGCGAGCGAGCCGCCGCTGACCAACTCCATGACGATCCACGGATAGGTGCCGTCGCCGCCGTCGACGATGTGGTGGATGGTGACGACGTTCGGATGGTCGATCCGGGCCAGGGCGCGCGCCTCGCGCAGCACCCGTTCGCGCAGCGTCCGCGCGCCGTCGGGGTCGTACTCGGCGAGGTCCCGGTCGGGCGGGCGGACCTCCTTGACCGCGACCATCCGGTGCAGCACCAGGTCCCTGGCCCGCCAGACCGTGCCCATCCCGCCGCCGCCGAGGCGGGTCTCCAACTCGAAGCGCCCATCGACGACTCGTCTGCCGGGGCCTTCGTCTGCCTCACTCATGGGCGGGAGCTTAGTTGCCGCCACCGACAGCGTTCGTCCCGCCTGGGCGGGCCCCCTTCATTGCTCGGGCAGCGGTCGGCCCGGGCGGTCACCGGGGCCTCCCCGGTAGAGGCGGTCGGAACGGAACTGAAGGCCGGACGCACCCTGACCGTCTGCCAGTTGGAGGCGTACGGCGTCCAAGGCCGGCCGACGCAAGCTCGTCGCGAACGGACAGCGGACGCTCATCCGCGTGAACCGGTCCGGAACGTAAGGCCCCGGCCCCTGCCCGTACGGCCGACCTGACCGCCACGGCCCTTCCCCGACCGCAACACGCTTCTGCCGTGCGGCCGTCGGCCCGCCCCGATCGGCAGCGGGCTCAGTGGGCCGGGCTGCCCTCGGCCGCCCGCTGTGCCGTGGCGGGCTCTCCGGGCGCGCTCTGGGCGATGTGCGGGGCGGACTCTGACGTGGTCGCGCCCTCGGCCTTCGCGGTCGCGGAGGACTGGGTGGTGCCGTCCTCCTTCATGGCCTTGGCCTCGCTCTTGAGGATGCGCATCGACTTGCCCAGCCCGCGGGCGGCCTCGGGCAGCTTCTTCGAGCCGAACAGCAAGATGATCATGATGGCCACGATCAGCAGGTGCCACGGCTCCAGTCCGTTGCGAAGCATCCCGCACGTCCCTTCTCTGCACTCATTATTGCCAGCTTGCGCAACTGTACAACCACGGCCGCCGCACCCGCCTCAGTCGTCGGAATCCTTCTTGTTGGTCGCCGCCGCGTACGCCTGAGCCGGAGTCATCGCGACCCCGTTGAGCGAGACCGTCTTGTAAGGGCTGACCTTGGCGCAGGTCTTGGCCTCGTCGGCGGTCTGGGCATGGGCGTCGGAGACCGCGGCCTTGGTGTCAGCAGGCGCCGGCGAGGACGAGCCGCCCGGATACGCCGTGCCGCTGGTCCAGTCACTGCCGATCACCAGGGTCAGGCCGGTGCCGGTGCCCTCCTCAAGATGCGAGGTGGGAAGTCCGAGCGCCTTGGCGGCCGTCTGCGCCTCGGCCTTCTGGCCGGTGCCGTAAGTGAGGGTGGTGGTCGTCGCGGGGCTCGGCGCGTTGGCCGTGGTCGTGGCGGAACTGAAGCCCTGCCCGGTGAGCGCGTTCGCGACGTCGGATGCGCGGCCGGTGATCTCGGTGCCGTTCTCAACGGTCACGGCTATCTCGGACGCGGGGACGGCGGAGGCGGTCGCGGTCGCGGAGGCCGCCGCGGCCTTCTTGCCGGAGCCGGTGGTCAGGGACTGGTCGTTCGCGATGGTGGAGAACAGCGCCTTGGCGCCGGAACCCACCACCACCCGGTTCTCGTTGGTCGGGTCGGGGACGGTCTGCATGGTGGTGAAGGTCATCCGCTTGGTGGGGACCTTGTTCACGTCGGCCGCGAGCGCGATCAGCTTCTTCACACTGCCGAGACCGTCGTCCACGGTCAGCGCCTTGGTGGCGGCGTCGGCGAGGTCGTAGACCTTGGTGGGGTCGGTGAGTGTGCCCGCGCTCTTGAACTTCCGGATCATCGCGCTGAGGAAGATGTGCTGGGAGACCGTACGTCCGAGGTCGCCGCCGTCCCCGAAGCCGTGCCGGGAGCGGACGAACTCCAGGGCCGCCTCGCCCTTGAGGGTGTGGGTGCCCTCGGACAGCTTGAGATGTGAGTAGGTGTCGTACACATTGCTGTTGACGCACACGGAGACACCGCCGACCGCGTCGGACATCTGGACCACGCCGGAGAAGTCCAGCTTCACGAAGTGGTCGATGGGGATCCCGGTGAGCTGGTGGATGGTGGCCACCTGGCAGGCGGGTCCGTACCGGAGGGCGCTGTTGATCTGGCCGTAGTAGCCGGAGGTGGACTCGCCGCTCTCGCTTTCTTTGCAGGCCGGGACATCGACCATGGTGTCGCGGGGGATGCTCATCACGGTGGCGTTGGAGCGGTCCGCGGATATGTGCACCACCATCTGCACGTCCGCGTTGCCGTTGCCGGTCTGCACACCGGTCTGGGAGCAGCCGCCGCCCAGCTTGCAGTCCGCCGCGCTGGTCCGGCCGTCCGAGCCCATGACCAGGATGTTGATCGGGGTACGACCGAAGGCGTCGGCCTTCTCCGAACCACCCTTGCCGTTCAGCGACAGGCTGTTGATGTTGCCGTTGAGGTGTTCGTAGAACCACCAGCCGACGCCTGCCGTGCCCAGCACGAGGATCGCCAGACACAGCCCGGCGATCTTCAGCACCCGCCTGCCGCGCCGCACCGGACGGGCCCTGCGTCGCGACCGCTTCCCCCCGTGCGAGCGGGCCGCGGCCCTGGCTGCGGCCCGGCCTCCCGGCCGGTGCTCTCCGCCGGACCCGCCCGACCGCTGTCCCGGCACCCGGTCGGTGCGGTTGCGCGTGGTCTGACCGCCCGGACCGTCCCACCGGTCGCTCATCTACCACTCCCACGAAACGGTCGGGCCCGTCAGGCCGGGCCGACGGCCGGGCGTGCGCGGCGGTGTACAGGCAGGCCAAGCGGAAACTTCGCCTAGGTTGCGTAGTTGCGCAATCTAACAAACCCCTGGGCCGGCCAGCACAGAGCCCGCCGCTTTTCACAGGTGAGGCATCTCATGAAGGGCCGCGGCAACCTTTCGGGATGCCTCAGCCTCCACCCACGGCCCGTCCCGCCTCAGCCCAGTTCGCGTGCAGCCGGTCCAGATGGCGAGGCCCCGGTCGTCGGGCAGTTCCTCCCAGCTCCCGTCGGCGAAGTGCCGGCCCTTTCTGACCTCGTCGAAGGTGGCGCGGTGCATGTTGGCGATGCCGGAGGCCGCACCGGCTTGTACTTCTGCCGGGCCCGCTCCAGGGACGGGACGTGCGGCTTGTAGGACTCGTTGTAGAGGATCACGGTCAGCAACTGGGCGCTGACACCGGTCTGTCGAGCGCGGCTGCGGACTTCGGAGACGCAGTCGGCGGGGTCGTACGACGAAGAGGTCGTCGCGGACGTTGCGGCCGAGACCGTCACAGCGGCGGAAGGCATGGCACGGGGAGCCGGCGCCGCCGTCTCGATACCCGGGAACCGGACATGCCGCACCGCCTCTCACGCCCAGCACCCTTACACCTGAGGTGCGCTAAGGCCTGCGCGAGCCGACCCCGTGCTCGACCCGGCCGGTACGAGCGGTCAGCTGGCCGACCATGACGCGGACGACGGTCACGATGTCGGGGTCGTCGACGTAGTAGATCTGGCGTCGCCCCTCGCGGCGGGCCCGGACGAGCCCGGCGAGCTTCAGTTTCGCCAGGTGCTGGCTGACCGCGGGCAGCGCGCCGCCCACCCGGTCGGCGAGGTGGGTGACATCGCTCTCACCCTGGGACAGCGCCCACATGATGTGCAGCCGGGCGGAGGAGGCGAGCAGTCCGAACGCGGCGGCCGCCTCGGCGAGCACCTCCGCCGACGGATCCTGGAAGCCACCGGTGAGTGTCGCCACGGTCCCTCCTGTCCCGCCCCGGTCACTGTCGACGCACGCGCGCTGTCTCAGTGTAGGGGCGGCGAGGATCGTCCCACGGCGACGTCGGCAGTTCATCGCTTGCGCAATGTAATAAGCGTGTGAAAGTACGTCGACGACTTGTCGTCAGTCATCGCCAGACCCCTTCGCCGTCCGGATCAGTCCCTAGGCTTGCGCAATCAGGCAACCCAAGGCATCGGCCTCCGGCGAACGCGCCCGGCTCGTGCCCGACTGGAGGACTACGACGTGGGCATCATCGGCTGGATCATTCTCGGCCTGCTCGCCGGAGCCATCGCCAAGATCCTGCTGCCCGGCCGGGACCCGGGCGGCCTGATCGGCACCACGCTGATCGGCGTCGCGGGAGCGTTCGTCGGCGGCTGGCTCTCCGCGCGCTTCCTCGACCGCCCGGTGGCGAGCCACTTCTTCGACCTCTACACCTGGGGCGCGGCGATCGGCGGCTCCCTGGTCCTGCTCATCGGATACCGCCTGCTGTTCGGCAACTCGCGGAACTGACCCAGCGGGTCGGCTCGCTTTCCGCCTCAGGGCCGTAGCTGCCGCCGTGCGCCCAGGTCGGCTCGTCCTGTTCGTCGCCCACCCACACGAGTCGGTTCATCTCCCGGGCTGACGCCACGTCCGGGTTGGCGATGCCGTCCTTGAAGCCGAGGAGGTTGCGCTGGGCGCCGCTGGAGCACGGTGTGTTCTGGAGGCCGTCGATGCGCCACCTGATCTGCATCGCGCCCCGGGGGCGCTTGGCGATGTCGCGCAGCGCGTGCAGCACCGTGTCCTGGCGCGCGGCGCAGACCTGCGGGGACAGGTCTCCGTGGCATTCAGCCGGTTTCAGGTTGTCGTTGGGGAAGGTGCGCATGGCGTGAGCCGTCACGGTTTCGCCTTCGCGAGCACGTAGCGGTCGTCGAACAGCGAGGCTCCGACGCCCACGCGCGCCGAGATCCCGCTCGCCCTGCACCCATACGCCCCGGCGAGCGCGGCCGTCCCGCCCGGGGTGCAGATCTTCGGGCATCCTGCCGGAGACCGTCGCGTACTGGTACATGTCTTAGCGTCCGCAGACCGCGCCAACTGATCACGGACCCGCCGCCAGTCATGGTGGCCGCACGGATACCTCACCCCCGAACTATGTAGCCCCACCACATGTGCCCTTGACCTGGGCGTTCCTACCGTGTGCGAACACGTACCCGTCCCCATCGCACACGAGGAAGTGGCGCACATGGCCTCCGCAGCATCCGCTCCCCCGACGCCGAGCAACCTCAGGCGCATCGTCGCCGCCAGCCTCATCGGCACCACCATCGAGTGGTACGACTTCTTCCTGTACGGCTCCGCGGCCGCCCTGGTCTTCAACAAGCTGTTCTTCCCCGACTCCGACCCGGTCGTCGGCACCCTGTTGTCGTTCCTGACGTACGCCGTCGGATTCGCCGCCCGGCCGCTCGGTGCCCTGGTCTTCGGGCATTACGGCGACCGACTCGGACGCAAGAAGCTGTTGGTGCTGAGCCTGCTGCTGATGGGCGGGGCGACGTTCGCGATCGGGCTGCTGCCCACGCACGCGACCGTCGGCAGCGCCGCTCCCGTGCTGCTGACCGTGCTGCGCCTCGTCCAGGGCTTCGCGCTCGGCGGTGAGTGGGGCGGCGCCGTACTGCTGGTGTCCGAGCATGGGGACGCGCGACGGCGCGGGTTCTGGGCCTCATGGCCGCAGACCGGCGCACCGGCCGGGCAGCTCCTCGCGACGGGTGTGCTGTCGCTGCTGACCGCAGTTCTGTCGGACGCCGCGTTCGGCAGTTGGGGCTGGCGGATTCCCTTCCTGCTCTCCGGTGTCCTGGTGGTGGTCGGTCTGTGGATCCGGCTGTCCGTCGACGAATCACCCGTGTTCAAGCAGGCGTTGGCACAGGCGGAGGCCCGCAAGACGGCCCGGAACGGGGACGCCGAGAAGCTGCCCGTCGTCTCCGTGCTGCGGCACCACTGGCGCGACGTGCTGGTCGCGATGGGCGCACGCATGGCGGAGAACATCAGCTACTACGTCATCACCGCGTTCATCCTCGTCTACGCCACCACGTCGGCCGGTGTCTCCAAGCAGACCGCCCTCAACTCGGTGCTGATCGCGTCGGCCGTGCACTTCGCGGTGATCCCGGCGTGGGGCGCGCTGTCGGACCGGGTGGGCCGCCGCCCCGTGTACCTGCTCGGCGCGGTCGGCGTGGGTCTGTGGATGTTCCCGTTCTTCTCGCTCATCGACACCGGCGGCTTCGGGAACCTGCTCCTCGCGGTGACCGTGGGGCTCGTCCTGCACGGCGCCATGTACGCGCCCCAGGCGGCCTTCTTCTCGGAGATGTTCGCGACCCGGATGCGGTACTCCGGTGCCTCCATCGGCGCCCAGTTCGCCTCCGTCGCGGCCGGCGCCCCCGCCCCGCTCATCGCCACCGCGCTCCTCGCCGACTACGACAGCTCCACCCCGATCGCCCTCTACGTCATCGCCGCGGCCGTCCTGACGGTCCTCGCCGTCGGTGTCGCCGAGGAGACCCGGCACCGGGATCTGGCCGACGTCGAGCCGGTCGCCGAAGCGCAGCCGACAGCCGAGTCCCCGGCTGCGGACGCCCGGACCGTCTGAACCTCCGACGTGGCACCGGCCCCGTACGCCCGTGCGTGCGGGGTCAGTGCCGCGTCGGCGCCGACAACCGGTGCAGCCGCAGCGCGAGTTGGATCTCCAGGGCGCGGCCGGGGCTCTGCCAGTCCGCGCCGAGCAGCCGGCCCACACGCTCCAGACGCTGGGCGACGGTGTTCACATGGACGTGCAGGTCGTCCTTGGTGCGAGCCGGGCTCATGCCGCACGCGAAATAGGCGTCGAGGGTGCGCAGGAGGTCGGTGCCGCGCCGGTCGTCGTAGGAGACGACCTGGCCGATGGTCCGGTCGACGAACCCCGCGATGTCCCGGTCACAGGCCAGGAGCAGCCCGAGGAACCCGAAGTCCTCCGCCGCCGCGCCGTCCCCCGAGCGGCCGAGCAGGCGGAGCGCGTCGAGACAGCGGCGGCCCTCCTCGTAAGCGGCGGCCACGGCGTCCGGGTGGACGGCGAGGTCGCGGACCGGAGCCGAGGCGCCGACGGTCACCGCCTCGTGGACGGCCGTGCCGAGCTGTCCTGCGGTGCGGCGGGCCAGTTCGGTGGCGGTGTCCCCCGCGGTGAGGGGCAGCAGCAGGACGGTGCCGCCGTCACGGGTGGCGGCCAGGCCGTGCCGGGTGGCCGCGAGGTGAAAGGCCGCGGACCACAGGCGTCTGCGGGCGGCCGCCTCCTGTTCGGCGTCGGCCGCGGGACCGCTCAGACGGGCGGCCAGCACGACGTGGGTTGCGTCGAGGTCGGCGTCCAGCCGGGAGGCCCGTTCGCGGAGCAGCCGTGGATCGCGGTCGCGGGCGTCGAGCAGGTCGTCCAACAGCTCACCGCGCACCCGTTGTTCGGCCTCGGCAGCGGAGCGTCTGGCCAGCAGGAGCAGCGAGGTGACCATCGCGGCCCGCTCCAGTGTGCGCTGGTCGACCGGGTCGAGTCCGGGACGGCCGCGCAGCACGAGCGCGCCGAGGAGTTCGCCGCCGGCGGCGACTGCGGCGATCCAGTCGTCCTTGTGCCGTACGGCGTGGCCTTCGGCCCGGGAGGCCTCCAGTGCCCCGGCCGGTGCCGTCTCGGCGAACTCGACCGCGCCGTCGAGGATCTCGGCGACGGCCGCCGCCACATCGTGCACCCCACCGCCGCGCAGGACGAGTTCGGCGAGCCGGTCGTGGACGTCGGAGGCGCGCTCTATGACACCGCTGTGATCCCGGATGATCTCGTTGGCCCGCTCCAGTTCGGTGAGGGCCGAGCGGGTCTCGGTGAGCAGGTTCGCGGTGTCGATGGCGGCCGCTGCCAGCGCGGCGAAGGAGCCGAGCAGGGCGATCTGCTCCCGTTCGAAGACCCGGGCCCGCCGGTCCGCCGCGAACAGGACCCCGATGACGTGATGCCCCAGGGTCAACGGCACGCCGAGGATCGCGACCAGGCCCTCGTCGCGTACCCCCGCGTCGATGGTGCGGGTGTGCTGGAAGCGGTCGTCCTTGAAGTAGTCGTCGGTGACATACGGGCGCGCGGTCTGGGCGACCAGTCCCCCGAGCCCCTCGCCCATCCCGAGCCGCAGCTGCTGGAAGCGGGCGGCGACCGAGCCCTCGGTGACCCGCATGTAGGTGTCGCCCCGCGCCGGGTCGTTGAGGCTGAGGTACGCCACGTCGGTGCCGAGCAGTGAGCGGGCGCGCTGCACGATGGCCCGCAGCACGGCGTCCAGGTCCCTGAGCCCGGCCAGGTCGTGGGCGGTCTCGAAGAGAGCGGACAGCTCGGCCTCCCGGCGGCGGCGCCCCTCCAGTTCGGAACGCACGCGGAGGGCGACCGTCCTGGCCTCTTCGAGCGCGGCGATCCGCTCGGCCGGCTCTCCCTCGGCTCGGGCGACGAGCACCGGCTGTTCGTAGGCGTCGGCGGACGCGCCCCTGGCCAGCAGTTCGAGGAAGGGTGCCTCGGCACTGCCGACGGGGCGCTGGGCGGACCGCACGTGATCGCTGGACATGCCCACAGGATTGCTCATCGCACGATCACCCCGTCAGGCCTGTGGAAAACTCCGGTCCGGGCGCTGAGCGGCCGGGCGGCGTTCAGTGTGCGGTCCAGCCGCCGTCGAGGACGAGGGACGTGCCGGTCACGAACGAAGCCTGCGGGCTGCACAGGTACGCCACGGCCTCGGCGACCTCCTCGGGCTCGATGAGCCGCTTGAGCGCGCTGTCCTGCAGCAGCACCTCCGAGACCACGCGCTCCTCGGGGATGCCGTGGGCCCGCGCCTGGTCGGTGATCTGCCGCTCGACCAGTGGGGTGCGCACATAGGCGGGGTTCACACAGTTCGAGGTCACCCCGTGGGAGGCGCCTTCGAGGGCGGCCGTCTTGGACAGCCCCTCCAAACCGTGTTTGGCGGCCACATAGGCCGCCTTGTAGGCCGAGGCGCGCAGTCCGTGGACCGAGGACACGTTGACGATCCGCCCCCACCCCTGTCCGTACATGTGCGGCAGGGCGCCGCGAATCAACCGGAACGGTGCCTCCAGCATCACGGTGAGCACCGTGTGGAACACCTCGGGCGGGAACTCCTCGATGGGGCGCACCAGTTGGATGCCTGCGTTGTTGACCAGGACATCGGTTCCCGCGGCGGCGTGCTCGGCGGCGTCCAGGTCGGTGAGGTCGAGGACGTGCGGCTCGACGGTGCCCGCGAGGCCTGCCGACGATTCGGCGAGCGCGTCCAGACCGGCGGTGTCCCGGTCGACCGCTCTCACTTTGGCCCCGGCGGCTGCCAGCCGCAGCGCGCAGGCGCGGCCGATGCCTCCGGCGGCGCCGGTGACGAGGGCGGTGCGACCGCCGAGGTCGAGCAGGGGGGCTTGGGGGCCCGGGAGGGCGCTGCTGCCGGTCATGTACCGACCCTAGGCAGCGCCCGACCCTCACCACATATGGTCACACCCCATACTTCACTCGGAACTCGTGGGGTCGAACCATGTGGGTGCGTTCATCAACGCCTGCTTGATCCGCAGCAGCCCGAACTCGTTGAGCTCCGGCAGGGCGTCCACCGCGAACCACCCCACCTCCAGGGACTCGTCGTCGTTCACCCGCGCCTCACCGCCGACGGCCCGGCAGCGGAACGAGATGTCCATGTACTGGCAGATGTCGCCGTTGTCGTACGTCACCGGCCTGAGCGCCTGGACCACGACGACCCGCTCGACGACGCAGTGCACGCCCGTTTCCTCCTCGACCTCGCGCACAGCACAGGCCGCGGGCTGCTCCCCCGGTTCCGGGATACCGCCGAGCATCGACCACTTGCCCGTGTCCGAGCGGCGGTTGAGCAGCACTCGGTCCTCGTCGTCGAAGACGATGGCGCTGACGCCGGGGAGCCAGAGGAGGTCGTGACCGATGGAACGCCGCAGGGTGCGGATGAAGTCAGGAGTAGCCATGCCCCGACCCTAACGGCCGCTCTGATGGCTCAAGCGATCTTCCAGGACCGTACGACCGACGTACGCCTACGCGCCCTCGGCGCGACGCCTGCGCACTCCCGCGCCGATCGCCCAGCCGAGCCCGCCGGCCGCGACCAGCACCAGGGCCATCTCGGGCAGGATCCCGAGCCGCGTGGCCGGGGTCTCCGTCGAACGCAGCGGCACCTTCTGCACCAGCGAGTCGGCCACGAACATGCCGGTCTTCTGGGTGATCTTCCCGTCCGGCATGATGATCGCGCTGACACCGCTGGTCACCGGCACGGTGACGGTCCGGCTGTGCTCGACGGCACGCACCCGGGACATGGCGAGCTGCTGGTAGGTCATCTCGCTGCGGTCGAAGGTCGCGTTGTTGCTCGGCACCGAGATCAGCTGTGCGCCGTCGGTGACCTCGGAGCGCACGGCCCAGTCGAAGGCGGCCTCGTAGCAGGTGACGAGGCCGACCTTGGCGTTGGCCATCTGGAACACGCCCGGCTCGGTGCCCCGGCTGAAGTCCTGGCGGACCATGGAGGTCCAGTTCTCGTTGAGCGCGCCGATGAGCGAGCGCAGCGGCAGGTACTCGCCGAACGGCTGGATCTGCCGCTTGTCGTAGGTGTCGGTGGGGCCCTTCACCGGGTCCCACAGGATCTGCTCGTTGTAGAGCTTGCCGTCCCGCTCGACGACACCGCCGACCGAGATCGGCGCGTCGATCGCCTTGGCCGCCTGGTCGATGACCGCGGCGGCGTCCGCGTTCGCGAAGGGGTCGATGTCGGAGGAGTTCTCGGGCCACAGCACGATGTCGGGCTTTTCGACCTTGCCGGCCTTCACCTCGGCGGCCAGCCACTCGGTCTCGCGCGCGTGGTAGTCCAGCACGGCCCGCCGCTGGGCGTTGAACTCGAGCCCGGCGCGGGGCACGTTGCCCTGGATGGCCGCGACGGTCACGGTGCCGTCCTCGGCCCTGTCGGTGACCAGCGTCCGGGCGGCGAGCGCCCCGACCACCGGCACGGTCACGCTCAGCAGGGCCACGGCCGCGGCCGGACGCCGTACGGCACCAGTCCCCCGTCGCTCCACGACGAGGCGAACGATCTCGTACAGGCCGAAGCCGCACAGGACGACGGCGAAGCCCAGCACGGGCGTGCCGCCCACCGCGGCGAGCGGCAGGAAGACGCCGTCCGCCTGTCCGAACGCGATCTTGCCCCAGGGGAAGCCGTTGAACGGCGCACGCGCGCGTGCCGCCTCTCCGGCGATCCACACGGCGGCCGCCCACACCGGCGAGCCCGGCAGCTTCGACACGGCGGCGACACCCACGCCGACCAGCGCGATGAAGATCGCCTCGATCGCCACGAGGGCGATCCAGGGCACGGGGCCGACCTCTACTCCGGTCCACACCAGGAGCGGCAGCAGGTAGCCCAGGCCGAAGAGATAGCCGAGACCGAATGCCGCCTTCCAGCCGCGGCCGCGCAGCACCCAGCCGAAGACAGCGAAGGCCGGCAGGGCCAGCCACCACAGGGTGCGCGGCGGGAAACTGACGTAGAGCAGCACTCCGGAGAGCGCCGCTGCGGCGGCCGGGACGAGACGGCGGAGCCGGGCGGCCCAGCGGGAGGCGGGCGCGGACTGCGCTCCCATCTGGTCCGACTCGTCCACGGAAGTTGCGGTGACGGTCACTCCGGGAGTGTACGGCGGTTGACCTTGGCGTCGACAGCGCGGTCCACGTGGTGGCCGTGTCCCGGGGCCGGGCATGTGAGCCGTGTCATGGCCGGGCAACCCGCCGCAACTCGTCCACAAATCGACCATCAGCCGTTACGGTGTGCCGGAGCCCCTTTCGTACTGGCCGGTGGCAATCCGGGCGGCGGGGGCCACAGGTCGGGGGACCGGGGTTCGGGGGCGAGGTGGGTTCCACGGGGATGACGTCTGTGGCCGGTCCGGATGAGGACGGCGACAGACGAAACGTTTCCGACGCGGTGGGTGTACTGGTGCTCGGCGCCTGTGCCACCTGGTCGCTGATCACCGCGGCCGCGCACGACGGCCGCCCGGAGGGGGTCCTCCTCGCCTTGCTGGCCGTCGCGGCGGGGTATGCCGCGGGACGGATCTCGGGGGCGTTGCTGCCGGTCGCCGCCCCCTGCGCCGCCGCACTGACCTGGCTGGGCCTGGCGGTGGGGCTCCCGCATCTCGCGCCGGGCCCCGAGCTCGTCGCACCGCTCGGTCAAGCGGGCGCCACGGCCGCCCTGCTGACGCTCGCCACCGGCGCCGCGTGCTGTGCCGCCTGGTCCACCCGGTCGTCCGCACTGCGGCTCCTCCTGCGGATGGCGGCCGTCGGCATCGCGGTGGCCGCCGCCACCCTGGGCTCGGTCTCCGGGCTTGTGAGCTGCACCGCGGTGCTGTTGTGCTCGCTCGCCGCGGGCCGGATGCACCACCGCGGCCCGGGCATCGCCGGCCTCGCCCTCGCCGCGACCGCGGTGACCGGCCTGATCTGGGCCGTGGCCGGGAACGCCGTACCGGAAGGTCTCGCCGCGTCCCTGCGCGGTCAGCTCACCGCGCACCGCATCGAGCTGTGGCACGACGCCCTGCGCCTGGCCCGTGAGGACACCGCCCTCGGCGTGGGGCCGGGCCGTTTCGGGGAGCTCAGCACGACGGCCGCACAGTCACTGCTGCCCGACGGCAAACCGCATTCGGCGCCGCTTCAGCTCGCCGCCGAGCAGGGGCTGGTCGGAGTGGTCCTGCTGGCTGCGGCTTTCGGCTGGCTGCTGTACGCCCTGTGGCGCTCACCGCGCCCCACACCGGTCGTCCTCACCGCGGGCGCGGCCCTGACGGCACTGGCGGCCATCGCCGCGGTCGGCAACGCGCTGAGCTTCACGATGGTGTCGGTGGGCGCGGGACTCCTGGCCGGCCTGGCGACGGCACACCCGCTCGCCGACGAGCGGTCCCCGAGGTGACCGAACGGCTCGATCTCAGGGTCGCGGCCCCGTGGTCCTTGACCGCAGCCGGTCCCGGATGATCCGTACGGCGGACTCCGCGTCGTCCACGGTGACCGTGAACGTATGGCCGTCCCACAGCTGCAGGACCACACCCTCACCACGGCGTACGACCACGGCGGTGCCCTTTTCCGGGCGCCAGCGGTAGCCCCAGCCGCCCCAATGGCGCGGGGTGACGTGCGGGACGAACTCGGCTCCGGCGACATGGGCCAGCGGGATCCGGCGGCGCGGCACGCCGATGTGGCCGCAGCGAACCTCCAGGGAGTCCATGTCGACCCTGAGAGCGACATGGACGAAGGCGAGCGTGAGGAAGAGGACCAGCAGTCCGGCGGCGATGCAGCCGACCACGGACATCACGAGCGGTGCCACACCGGAGGTCCACGCCGAGTCGACCGCGAGCTCGACGCCGAGCGCCACGATCGCGGCACCGCCGAGCGCCAGCAGCCACTGGATCCGGTTGGAGGCGCGACCGGTCCAGACGTCGGTGTGGTGCGAGATGTGCTTGCCGTGGGGGTGGTCCCTCATGCCTACGAGGTTACTCAGGTTTCGCCGTGGGGGTACCTCGTTGCGGAGGGTGACTGCGCCAGGGGGGTGTGTCGTCAGCGAGGGAGGTCAGCGGGCGGGCGTCGCCGTCCGCAGGAGCCGTCCTTCGCCGTAGGCCAGGGCGGGCGCGGGCAGCGCGGTGCCCTCGCGGCCGCTCAGCAGCACGGTGAGGGTGCCGGTGGCCGGCGCCTCGGGTGCGGGCTGCTCGCCGATCCGGCGCAGGGCCTGGGCGGCGACCGCTCCGGCGGAGCCGTGCAGGACGAGCGGCGGGCGGCCGGGGCGCTGCACGGCGGCTCGGATGCGCTCGGCGACCAGTTCGTAGTGGGTGCAGCCGAGGACGACGGTCGTCACGTCCTCGGGGGTCAGGGCGGCGGCCGCGGCGACGGCGGCGTCGATCGCGGACTCGTCGGCGTGCTCCACCGCCTCGGCGAGGCCGTGGCAGGGCACCTCGGTGGCCGGGACGCCGTCGGCGAAGTCCTCGATGAGACCGCGCTGGTAGGGGCTGCCGGTGGTGGCGGGAGTCGCCCAGATGGCGAAGGGGCCGCCGCCGGCCGCGGCCGGCTTGATCGCGGGGACGGTGCCGATGACCGGCAGATCCGGTTCGAGGCGGGCGCGCAGGGCGGTCAGGGCGTGCACGGTGGCGGTGTTGCAGCCGATGATCAGGGCCTCGGGACCATGGGCGGCGGCGGCCTCGGCGAGGCCCAGAGCGCGCCCGACGATGTCGTCCGGCGTCCGGGGACCCCAGGGCATGCCGTCGGGGTCGAGGGAGAGCACGAGATCGGCGTCGGGGCGCAGTCGCCGTACCGCGGCGGTGGCCGCGAGCAGACCGATTCCGGAGTCCAAGAGCGCGATCTTCACCCGGCCACGATAGACGATGAGCTCTTGCGAGCCGGGCCCGTGGGGCAGACTGCGCGCGTGAGCGCCATCGCGTGGACCGCCGCCGTATCCCTCGCCGCCTGGCTGTGGCTGCTGCTCTGCCAGGGCTTCTTCTGGCGCACGGATGTGAGACTCCCACCGGAGCGGGATCCCGAGGCCTGGCCGTCCGTGGCTGTCGTGGTTCCGGCCCGCGACGAGGCGGAGGTGCTGCCCACGAGCCTTCCCTCGCTGCTCGCGCAGGAGTATCCGGGGCGGGCGGAGGTCTTCCTCATCGACGACGGCAGTTCGGACGGCACCGGAGAGCTTGGACGCGAACTGGCGCGCCTGCACGGCGGGCTGCCGCTGACCGTGTCCCCGCCAGGCGAGCCGCCTGCGGGGTGGACGGGAAAACTATGGGCCGTGCGCCACGGCATCGGCCTGGCACACGCGCGTGATCCCGAGTACCTGCTGCTCACGGACGCCGATATCGCCCACGAGCCGGACAGCCTGCGGCGGCTGGTCGCCGCCGCGCGCGCCGGGGGCTTCGACGTGGTCTCGCAGATGGCCAGGCTGCGGGTGGAGAGCCTGTGGGAGCGGCTCGTGGTCCCGGCGTTCGTCTATTTCTTCGCGCAGCTCTATCCGTTCCGCCGGATCGGCAACAAGAGGGCGCGGACGGCGGCCGCGGCGGGCGGCTGTGTCCTGCTGCGCGCCGAGACCGCCGAGCGGGCACGCATCCCGGACGCCATCCGGCAGGCCGTCATCGACGACGTGGCACTCGCGCGGGCCGTCAAGGGCGCGGGCGGCCACATCTGGCTGGGCCTCGCCGAGCGGGTGGCCAGTGTGCGCCCCTATCCCCGGCTGCACGACCTGTGGCGGATGGTCTCGCGCAGCGCGTACGCCCAGCTCCGCCACAACCCCCTGGTGCTGTTCGCCACGGTGGCCGGGCTCGCCCTGGTCTATCTGGTACCGCCCGTCGCCGTCGTCGCGGGTCTGGCGACGGGCGGTACGGCGACCGTGGTGCTCGGTGGGCTCGCGTGGCTGGTCATGGCCGGGACGTACTTCCCGATGCTCCGCTATTACCGACAGCCGCTGTGGCTCGCTCCCCTGCTGCCGTTCACCGCCTTCCTCTACCTCCTCATGACGGTCGACTCGGCGGTGCAGCACTACAGAGGGCGCGGCGCGGCCTGGAAGGGCCGCACCTACGCGCGCCCGGACGCGGTCGTCAGCGAGGAGAGGTAGGGCCTCACTTGCGGCCCGGGGTCCAGTTCATGCCCCAGCCGTAGGCGTAGTCCACCGTCCGCTGCGGGCTCACCCCGCGGTCGGGCACCAGATAGCGGGCCTCTCGCTGGACGACCAGGTCGTCGCCGGTGTTGGTGATCAGGGCCAGCGCGCACACGGTGGAGGGCACCGTGCACTCGTCGAGGGAGAAGTCGATGGGGGCGCCGTACTGCGGCTGGAGGGTGACCGTGGCGTGCAGGTCGGCGAAGGAACGCGCGCCCTCGTAGATCGTCACGAACACCAGGACGCGCCGGAGGTCCCGCTTGTGGTCGAGGTTCACGGTGAGGTTCTCGCCGCTCGCGAGCGCACCGGTGCGGTCGTCGCCGTCGAGGTGGATGTACGGCGGCTGGTGCAGGGCTCCATAGGCGTTGCCCAGCGCCTGTACGACCCCCTTGCGGCCGTCGGAGAGCTCGTACAGGGCGCACAGGTCGAGGTCGAGGTCCGCGTGCATGGCCACCGCGCGGCCACGCTTGCTCCCCCATCCCGAGAACTGTTTGCGCACCTGCCAGTTGAGGTTCACACGCATCGTGCCCGAGGTGCCGCCCTGTTTGGTGAGGGAGACGGAGGGCGCGGACTTGGTGAGCGTCACCTTGGTCAGACGGACCGGTGGCGCGGTGACCGGGGCAGCTGCGGCGGGCGCGGCCTGCTGGGGCTCGTCCACGGTGATACCGAAGTCTGTTGCCAGACCTTCCAGTCCGCTGTCGTATCCCTGACCGACGGCACGAAACTTCCAGGCTCCCTGGCGACGGTAGAACTCACCGAGCACGAAAGCGGTTTCGACGGTGGCACCCGCGCTGTCGAACCGCGCGGCCACGGTGCCCTGCGCGGCGTCCCGGACCTCGATGTAGAGCTCCGGGATCCTGGCGAAGCTCCCGCCGTCCGCCGAAGCGGCGAGTACGACGGTCTCGACCGACGGCTCCACGCGCGCGAGGTCGACGAGCAGTGTGTCGGTCACCCGGCCGCCGTCGGTCCGTTTGCCTTCGTGACGGACCGCTCCGGAGGAGTGCGCGGGCTGGTTGTAGAAGACGAAGTCGGCGTCGGAACGGACTTTTCCGCCGACGAGCAGCAGGGCCGAGGCATCCGCGTCGGGGACGCCCGGTCCGGAACGCCAGCCCAATTCGACGCGCAGTGCCGTGGTGGGCACCGGTGCGTTCGACCCTTTCGGCATTGACATGTCCGCCCCCATCACGTGTCGGCAGGCCAGGACGCGCCCGGCGGTCCTTCGTGTTCTACCCGCTCAACCTATTCCCCCGGGACAGCGAACTCCCATCCCGTGCACAGAGATCGCCGGCCAACTGTCGGTAACCCGCCGGGAACTCGGTCTTTACACGACCCGGACCTGGGTTGGCGTCCTTTTTTGCCGAGTTCGCTCGCATTGGGGATCCCACGTCACTGCCGGCACGGAAAACAACCCTCTTATCGGTCTCCCCAACCAGCACATCGTGGGCTTAACTTATGTGCCATGACCTCCCCCCGCTCCACTTATGGCGGCGGCTACTACTCCGCCTCCTTCCCGGACACTCCGATCTACGACTCACTCGTGGCCGAGCGGGGCACCCCGCAGATCGCCCCGATCCGGGTCCCTGCCGCGTACGACGCCCCGGCCAGCCATCTGCCCGCGCTGCCGTCCGCGCTGCCCGCTCTTCCCGCGGGCCCCTCCCAGCCCTCCTACGGCTATCCGCAGGCCCAGCAGCCTTCACCGCTGCAACAGGCACCCGCGGCGTACATCCCGCAGCAGGCCAGCGGGCCGCGCGGTTATCCCGGGCCGCAGCAGCAGCCGCGTCAGGCAGCTCCCGGAATGGGCACGGGCTACGAGGCGATGCGCCCCGCGGCTCCCCGGCCCGCTCCGGCGGCTCCTTACCAGGACCCGTACAACAACCAGCAGTACCGCGGGTACTGATTCCCTTCCCGGGCTGTCGGCGCCACCTGGCACGATGGCCCCATGGGGAATGCGCAGCTGCTGTCGATCCACGTCCATCCGGTCAAGGCGTTCCGGGGTCTGGCAACCCTGGAGGCCGACGTGGAGCCCTGGGGGCTGGTAGGAGACCGGCGCTGGGCGCTGGTCGACGACGGGGGAAAGGTCGTCACACAACGACAGCAGCCGCGCCTCGCGCTGGCCGCCGCCGAGCTGATGCCCGGCGGCGTTCTGCTGTCCGCACCCGGCATGACCCCCTTGGCCGTGCCCGTCCCGGAGCCGGCCGAGACCGTCACGCTGGAACTCTTCGGGGAGAAGGTCCAGGGGGTACCCGCCGCTGACGCGGCCGCGCACGACTGGTGCAGCGACTACCTCGGCGTTCGGACCCGCCTCGTCCACATGGACGACCCGGCCACCCGCCGCCCGGTCGACCCCGAGTACGCACTGCCGGGCGAGACCGTCACCTTCGCCGACGGTTTTCCGCTCCTGCTCGCCTCCACGGCCTCCCTCGACGCCCTCAACTCCCTGATCTCCGAGGGCCGGTACGCGGCTGACGGTCCCCTGCCCATGAACCGTTTCCGGCCGAACGTGGTCATCAGCGGCACCGACGCCTGGGCCGAGGACGACTGGTCACGGATCGCGATCGGTGACGTCACCTTCCGGGTGGCCAAGATGTGCGGGCGGTGCGTGGTGACCACGACCGACCAGGCCAGCGCCGTCCGTGGCAGGGAGCCTCTGCACACCCTGGGCCGACATCGCCGCTTCGGCAGCAAACTGGTCTTCGGACAGAACCTGGTGCCCCAGTCCCGCGGCACGATCAGGGTCGGTGATCCGGTCAGGATTCTCGGCTAGGCGGTCGGTCGGCAGGGCGGCCGTGGACAGAATTCCGTCAAAGATCCACCCCGGTCCGGCCGAGAGGAACCCGGCCCGGGGGCCCGCGCGTTGGGGCTTTCATGAGGAGTTCATGAGAGGACCCGGCCGCAGGTGATTTCGCTCTCTCTTCGGCCGGTCCCGCGCGTGAACGACTCCGCCGAGGGTTATCACGGAGCGGGAAGGGGGTGCGGGCGGTGCGAGCGATCAGCGGACTCTGGCGATGGCGGCGCAATCCGCTGCGCCGCGGGACCGACCTGGCCGAGGCCTGGATGGGCCTGGTGGCCCTGCTGTTGATCCTGGTCGTCGGACCGGTGATCGGCTCCGTCATCGGCGGCGTGGCACAGGACGCCCTGCAGCGGTCCGTCCAGGAGCAGCGCGAGTCCCGCCAACTCGTGACGGCGACGGTCATCCGAAAGCTGGACCGCTCCCTCCTGGACACCGACCCCGAGACCTCCACGGGACGGGATCTGCGCAGCCGGGTGCTCGCCGACTGGACCGCGCCGGACGGCACCACCCACGAGGGCAAGGTGATGGCCGATCTCCAGACCCCGCACCGCGGCGACCACTTCAGCATGTGGACGGACCTCCACGGGCGGACAGCGGCCCGGCCGCTGGACTCCGCCACCGCCACCACCCATGCCGTCCTCGCGGGCATAGGCGCGGCCCTGCTGGTCGCGGGCGTGATCGAGGGCAGCAGGCGGTTCGCCGTGTGGCGCATGGTCCGTCGCCGGTACGCCCGTTGGGACCAGGCCTGGGATCGCGCGGGCCCGGACTGGGGCCGGACCGGCACCGGCAGTTGACGGCCTTACGGCTCTGGTCAACCCACCACCCGCGCGCACGCTACGGTGGACCGGCCGAAGTTAATCGGCAGCACAAACCCGCGTACTACGAGGTGGGGGCACAGCAACGCCATGGCACAGGGCACGGTCCAGGTGACGCACACCGGTACATCGCGGTGGCGGCGCCGCACAGGTGAGTACGCGTCGCTTGCCGCCGCCCTGGAGGCCGCGGCCGACGGCGATGTCCTCACCATCGCGCCCGGCACCTACCGGGAGAACCTCGTCGTGCAGCGCGCGGTGACCCTGCGCGGCCCGGAGGGTTCGCCCGGCTCCGTGCGCATCGCGCCGCTGGACGGGGTGCCGTTGACCGTGTGTGCCTCGGCGGTGGTCCAGGACCTGCACGTGGAGGGCCAGGACGCGGCCGCACCCGCCCTTCTCGTCGAGGAGGGCACACCGGAGCTCGCCGACATAAGGGTCATCACCCGCTCCGCCGCCGGGATCGAGGTGCGAGGCGGTGCTCGGCCGACCGTGCGGCGCTGCACCGTGGACAACCCGGCCGGCATCGGCATCGCCGTACTGGACGGCGCGGGTGGGGTGTTCGAGGAGTGCGAGATCGTGGCAGCCGGCCAGTCCGGTGTCTCGGTGCGTGGCGGTGCCCATCCCCGTCTGGAGCGCTGCCGGATCCACCACACCTCGGGCGCGGGGCTGGCGGCGACCGGCGAGAACTCCGCACTGGAGGCCGTGGGTTGTGAGATCTACGAGGTGCGCGGCAGCGGGGTCCAGATCACCGGCCGGGCCACGGCGCACCTCACCGACTGCGATGTGCACCGCACCACCGCCGACGGCGTCACGCTCGACACCGACGCGGTGCTGACGCTGGCCGACTGCCGTATCCACGACATCCCGGAGAACGCGGTCGACCTGCGCTCCCGCTCGGTCCTGACCCTGACCCGCACGACGGTGCGCCAGTTCGGGCGCAACGGCCTGTCGGTGTGGGATCCGGGCACGCGCGTGGACGCCAACCAGTGCGAGATCTTCGACAGCACCGGCGACTACCCGGCCGTCTGGGTCAGTGACGGCGCCACCGCCGTACTGGACTCCTGCCGGGTCCACGACGTACCGGACGCCCTGTTCGTCCTGGACCGCGGCTCCCGCGCGGACGTCGTAGACAGCGACATCTCCCAGGTGCGCAACACGGCTGTGTCGGTGAGCGACGGCGCCACCGCGCAGCTCGACGACTGCCGGATCCGGGATGCGGCGACCGGTGCCTGGTTCCGCGACCACGGCAGCGGCGGCACTCTCAACGGCTGCACCGTGGACGGCACCCAGACCGGCGTGATCGTCACCAAGGGCGCCGACCCGACGATCGAGCGCTGTACCGTCGACTCCCCGGCGGAGGCCGGCTTCTATGTGTCGGCGGGCGGCCGCGGCAGCTTCCTGAACTGCCGGGTGACGGGCAGCGGCGGCTACGGCTTCCATGTCATAGACGGCAGCCGTTCGACGCTTCGGAAGTGCCGCACGGAGCGGTGCGCGCGCGGGGGCTACGAGTTCGCGGACGCCCCGGACGCGGCGGCCGGAGCGGGCCCCGTCGTCGAGGACTGCACGAGCGACGAGAGTGGCGGCCTCACACCGGCCGCAGCTCGTGAGCCGGCCGTACAGACCGAATCCCACTCGCCCGGGCTGCTGGGCGCGATCCCCGGGCAGCGGATCACCGAGCAGGAACCGCTGGTCGCGCCTGCCGAGCCGGAGAAGCCGTCGCGCACCTCCAAGGCCGTCCTCGGCGAGCTCGACGCGCTGGTGGGCCTCGACAGCGTCAAGCGCGAGGTGCGGGCGCTCACCGACATGATCGAGGTGGGCCGGCGCCGCCAGCAGGCGGGTCTGAAGGCGGCGTCCGTCAAGCGTCACCTGGTCTTCACGGGCTCCCCGGGCACCGGCAAGACGACGGTCGCGCGGCTCTACGGCGAGATCCTCGCCTCCCTCGGCGTTCTGGAGAAGGGCCATCTCGTCGAGGTGTCCCGAGTCGACCTGGTCGGCGAGCACATCGGCTCCACGGCGATCCGCACCCAGGAGGCCTTCGACAGGGCGCGCGGCGGGGTGCTGTTCATCGACGAGGCGTACGCGCTGTCGCCGGAGGACTCGGGCCGGGACTTCGGCAAGGAGGCCATCGACACGCTGGTGAAGCTGATGGAGGACCATCGGGACGCGGTCGTGGTGATCGTCGCGGGCTACACCGCCGAGATGGAGCGGTTCCTGTCGGTCAACCCGGGTGTGGCCTCCCGTTTCTCACGGACCATCACCTTCAGCGACTACAACCCCGAGGAACTGCTCAGCATTGTGGAGCAGCAGGCCGAGGAGCACGAGTACCGGCTGGCGCCGGGCGCCCCCGATGCCCTGCGGAAGTACTTCGCGGTGATGCCGAAGGGGCCCGCGTTCGGCAATGGTCGTACCGCGCGCCAGACCTTCGAGGCGATGGTGGAGAAGCACGCGAGCCGGGTCGCCCAGGTGGACGACCCGACGACGGACGATCTGACACTGCTCTACGCCGAGGACCTGCCCGGGTCGTCCTGAGACCGCGGGCCCGGCAGGTCAGGGCGCAGTCGGCCCAGGAGTCTCGCCCGCTCTTCTGCGAACACCGGGTCGGCCTGGTAGTCGGAGTGGCCGAGGATCTGCGCGGGCAGCGGGTGCAGGTCGGTGCGGCCGTAGGCCAGCGGGTCCTTCAGGGGTTCACGGTCCACCTCGGGACCGCAGTCGCCGGGCAGCCGGACCGGGCCCCCGATGGGGTCGGTGAGCCGGTGGAGGTTGCGCCAGCAGTCCACGTCGTGGTGCAGGGCGGTGAGGGCGGCCGGGCCGAAGTGGGCCGGGAACCAGCGGCCGTAGAGACGCTCCAGCGGCGAACCGTAGGTCAGCAGGGCGACCCGTTTGCGGACCGACGACTCCAGCTGCCAGGCCGCGGCGGCCGCGAGCACGCTGCCCTGGGAGTGTCCGGAGATGACCAGGCGGCCGCGCGTGGCCCGGGTCCAGGTCGCCATCCGCCAGGTCAGGTCCGGTACGGCGCGCTCGGCGTAGCAGGGCGGGGCGAAGGGGTGGGCGGCGCGCGGCCAGAAGGTGCCGACGTCCCAGAGGATGCCGATGGTGCGGCGGGCGGAGGGGTCCTTGTAGGCGCGCCTGCCCCAGGTGACGAACAGGATGAAGCCGAGGCCGATCAGCCAGGACCCGAGTGCCTGCGCGGTCTCCGCGGCGCTCTCGACGAAGGCGTACGACCCCTCGGCGGCCTTGCCCGGTGTCTTGTGGGAGGTCAGGGCGCCGACGAGGGCTCCGGCGCCGAGGAGCAGGGTGCTGGCCGAGGTCACGCCGATCAGACGGGGTCCTCGGTCCGTCAGTGCGGCCATCGCGCGGGTCCTGGCGATGCGCCGGGTGCGGGTCGCTTCCTTGGGCTCTTCGGGGTACTCGCTCTCCACCATGGCCAGTTGGGCCTGGCTCGCCCTCCAGGTGCGTCGGCCGAGCCAGGCGAAGTGGCCCAGCAGGACGACGAGGACCAGCGGGATCACTGAGGCCTGCCAGGTCAGCAGGACCGGCGGTCCGGGGATGGTCGCGCCGGTGCCGTCCAGCCAGTCGGCCACGCGTTGCGACACGCCGCCGGACATCACGCCGCCCAGGGCGCAGGCCAGCATCGCCACGGCGGGTCCGCCGAGGCCGCGCATCGCGGCGCGCGGGTCGGGATGCGTGCGGTAGAGCACATGGGCGACCACGGCGAGGGCGATGACCAGCAGCCCCTGCACGAAGGCGATGCCGCCGAAGGTGGCGTCCCCCGACAGCCGCCCGTGCGACTCCCACCCCGGCCGTGCCCACCCGGCGTACACCGCGGCGAGGGTGAGCAGGCCGAGCGCGGCGAGCGGCAGACGTCGTACGAGATGCTCGTCGAGCTCCCGGTCGAGTCGCTTCTCGGTGCGGCCGCGGCGGCACACCACCCAGACGACGGCCGCTCCGGCGATGACGAGGCTCGCCTCCAGGAGCCGGCCGAGTGTGTCGAGCAGTGCGGGACCGCCCGGCTCGCGGTCGAAGCGCGCCGCCGTCGAGCTGACCGCCGCGGCGATCGTCAACAGTCCCGCGGCGGTGTGCGCGGCGCGCAGACGGGCGACCAGGCGGCGGCCGTACCAGAAGCCAGGTCGGCCGAGTGCGGTGCGGCCGTTGTCCTTCTCGGGCTCGCCCTCGCGGGACATGGGCTGCTGGGACTCGTAGGCGCTCCAGGTGCGATGGGACAGGTACCAGAGCAGACCGGTGAGCGCGGCCGGGACGAGAGCGGCGACGGCGAGGCGGCGCCCCGGCCTGCTCCACCAGCCGGCGTCCGAGACGTCGGGCGACAGGAAGCCCAGCCAGGAGTGCGACTCGGCGCACGCGCGTGTGCCCGCGCACTGCCAGGCCGCGAGGTCCAGGGCGACCTCGCAGGCGGCGGCAACCAGCAGAACCGTCAAGGTCAGACCGGCGAGCCGCACCAGGAGGCCGTACAGCCGCACCGTCCGTTTGCGGCCACGCGCGGTGGGGCGCATCCAGTGGGCGAGGTTGACCACCATGAAGGGCAGCAGGAGCAGCCACAGGGCGCGGGTGCCGTTGCCGGAGGTGAGGTTGCACCAGACGTAGGCCTCGGGCACCGGTCCGGTGCGGCCGTCGTGCGCTCCGCTCTTCCTGGTCTCCGCGTCGACGTCGTCGGCGCGTCGGAAGACGGCCGCGATGTCGTCACCGGTGATCCGCACCGTGCGCGGATCGTCGAGCATCTTCTCCGGCGTGGTGCCGCCCACTCCGTGGACCAGGAGTTCCAGGGCGGTGCCGGATTCTTCGGGCCAGGCGGCCGAGCCGTCCGCGCCCATGGTCGTGACACGTTCCACTGTTCGCACTTCCCCCGTGACGCGCCGTCGGCATCTGTCCGTGCGGGCACAAGGATCTCCGCTCGGCGCGTTTCGCACACCTCTCGTCACGGAATCTCCCCGATCCGAGTGACGACGGGAGCCAGGGTGTCGGACCGGTGGCGTGAGCGCGACGGCCGGTCGGTGGCGCCACCCGAGGGGGCCCGTGCGAGTATGGGACGTCCGCGCACCTGGGACGGGCAAAATGTCCTTGTGGGAGAGGGTGCGCAGGGCGTGTCGGACGGCTTTGAGGCGAAAGGACCGGAGCGTACGTGAGTGAGAATCAGAACCTCCTCGCGGAGCAGCGGCGCGCCCTGATCCTGGACGAGGTCCGGCGCCGAGGCGGGGTACGGGTCAACGAGCTGACCCGCAAGCTCGGCGTGTCGGACATGACCGTACGGCGTGATCTCGACGCGCTGGCCCGTCAGGGTGTGCTGGAGAAGGTGCACGGCGGCGCGGTCCCCGTGGTCGAGGCGAGCACGCACGAGCCTGGGTTCGAGGCGAAGTCGGGCCTGGAGCTGACCGCCAAGGAGGACATCGCGCGGTCCGCGGCCGAGTTGGTCGCGCCGGGTACGGCTATCGCGCTGTCGGGCGGTACGACGACGTACGCGCTGGCGCACCATCTGCTCGACGTACCCGATCTGACCGTCGTCACCAACTCGGTGCGGGTGGCCGACGTGTTCCACGCGGCGCAGCGCACCACGGGCCCCCGTCAGGGCGCCGCGACCGTCGTGCTGACCGGCGGTGTGCGCACCCCGTCCGACTCGCTGGTGGGGCCGGTGGCCGACCAGGCGATCGGGGCGCTCCACTTCGACGTGCTCTTCCTCGGCGTGCACGGGATATCGGTCGAGGCCGGTCTGTCGACGCCGAACCTCGCGGAGGCCGAGACCAACCGGCGTCTCGTGCAGTCGGCGCGGCGGGTCGTGGTGGTCGCCGACCACACCAAGTGGGGCACGGTGGGCCTGAGTTCGTTCGCCTCGCTGGAGCAGGTCGACACGCTGGTGACGGACGCGGGGCTGCCGGCCGCGGCGCGCGGGGAGATCTCCGAGCATCTGCGGCGGCTGGTGGTGGCCGGTGAGATCGGCGAGCCCGTTGAGGGTACAGACAGCTGACAGAGCGTCAGCTAGGGTGACACCTCCTGATCCGGACCAGGGGGGTGTCATGGCTCACCAACTGCGTGCGGTGGGGCTCGACTTCATCGGGATCGCGCCCGTACGGCTGGTGTTCACGCAGGAGATGTCCGCCCCGCCGGAGGCGGTCTTCCATGCGCTGGCCGAGGACGTGCCGGGCTGGGAGGAATGGTTCTCGGCGGTGACACTGGCCCGGTCGACCGGGGACGGCTCGACCCGGGAGATCCACCTCAAGGGTGGCGGACGCTTCCAGGAGACGATCCTCGCGGCCGAGAAGCCCGAGGTCTACGCCTACCGCGTCGATGTGGCCAACGCTCCCGGCGCCCGCGCCATCGCCGAGGAGTGGCGGCTCACCCCCACCGGGACGGGCACCCGGGTGCGGTGGACGTTCGCCGCGGACGGCACGGCGGCGTTCCGCGTCGTCGCGAAGCTCGGGCGCGCTGGCCTGGGACGGGCCTTCCGGGACGCGGTCAGGACGCTGGACGGGCGGCTGGCGGAGCGGCACTCCTAGCCGGGCCGACGGGGCGAGCCCCTGGAGCGGTCCAGGTTTGCCCGCCTGCGACGCGGGAGCGATGCCCATGGAGCTGGTTCCCGCCACCCGCGGCACGCTGACCGGCGGACCCGTGTCGCCGCATCACGCCGCCGTCGACGGCCACGGTCTGCCCGTCCGGCCCCACGCGGACCGGTTCTGGGTCGGCGGTTCTGAGTCCGTGTGCCGCGCCAGCGGATCATCCTGTCCGAGCGGGAGCGGGAGGTCGTGATCGTGCCGGGCGAGAGGGCGGTGGTGGGCATCCGCTTCATGGCGGTGACGGACCGCAAGGTCGTCAAGCAGCATCTGCACCTCGATCCGACGTCCGGCGCGAAGAGCCGGGAGACCGACTAGATCCTCGCCCACGGCATTCTCAGGCGGACGTCGGACAGAGCTCGGACGGAGCGGGGACAGATCGCGGACCGCGCCGCCGGATCCGGAGGGGACCGAGTTCGGCCTGGCCCGCCCGAACAGGACCCTCATCGACCAGGCCAACACCCGTCGTGGTCGTGACCGACTTGACCGAGGCGTACATGCTGGTCAGCGCCCCAGAAGGGGTTCCGGGAGCCGTCTCGTACACACCGGTCACAGCCGTGTGGCCCGCGCGGGTGTGGGCTCGGCCGTACGCCCAGGGGCTGATCGCCCCGGATCGACCTATCCGGGCCAGAGCCCGGTGTCCAGCAGTGAGGCGATCGACGTCGTGTACGGCTCGATGTCCAGGCCCTGCTCGGCAAGCCAGGCGTCCGAGTAGTACTTGTCGAGGTAGCGGTCACCGGGATCGCAGAGGAGCGTGACGACACTGCCCTGCCGTCCCTCGGCCACCATCTCGGCGACGATCTTCAGCGCGCTCCACAGGCCGGTGCCGGTGGAGCCGCCCGCCTTGCGGCCGATGGCCTGTTCAAGGGCCCGTACGGCGGCGACGCTGGCCGCGTCCGGGACCTTCATCATGCGGTCGACCGCACCGGGCACGAAGCTCGGTTCCATGCGCGGCCGGCCGATGCCCTCGATGCGCGAGCCGCAGTCGCAGGTGACGTCCGGATCGCCGGTGGTCCAGCCCTCGAAGAAACAGGAGTTCTCCGGGTCGGCCACACAGATGCGGGTGTCGTGCTGCATGTAGTGGACGTACCGGGCGATGGTCGCCGAGGTGCCCCCGGTGCCGGCCGTGGCGACGATCCACGCGGGCTCCGGGAAACGCTCCAACTCCAGCTGGCGGAAGATGGATTCGGCGATGTTGTTGTTGCCGCGCCAGTCCGTGGCCCGTTCCGCGTAGGTGAACTGGTCCATGTAGTGGCCGCCCGTCTCCACCGCGAGGCGGGCGGACTCCTCGTACATCGTGCGCGAGTCGTCCACGAAGTGGCACCGCCCGCCGTGGAACTCGATGAGGCGGATCTTCTCGGCGCTCGTCGTGCGCGGCATGACCGCGATGAACGGCACGCCGATCAGCTTCGCGAAGTAGGCCTCGGACACCGCCGTTGAGCCGCTGGACGCCTCGATCACCGGGCGGCCCGGCCGGATCCAGCCATTGCAGAGGCCGTAGAGGAAGAGCGAGCGGGCGAGCCGGTGCTTGAGGCTGCCGGTCGGGTGGGTCGACTCGTCCTTGAGGTACAGGTCGATGCCCCACTTCTCCGGGAGCGGGAAGCGCAGGAGGTGGGTGTCGGCCGAGCGGTTGGCGTCGGCCTGGACCTTGCGGACGGCCTCTTTCAGCCAGCCGCGATAGGCGGCGTCGCTGTGGTCGACGTCGAGGGTGTCGCCGGTGCGGGTCTGCTGAGGGGTACTCACGACAGGGCTCCTTACGCTGCGCGCCGACGGCGGGTCGCGTGGCCGACGTCTCGATCATAGACACCTTCCGCACGCTTCTCACCTGCATAAACGCACCTTTGAGTGCCCCAAAGGCACCCCTGGGTCATGGTGGGACGCATCTGTGGGGGCGCATTCGGACGAGTGCTCCGGGCGGTTCCGATGGCCGTGTCATGCGTACTGGTGCTCGACGCCCATGGCGGGCAGACTGCACCGGACGGGACGACGTCCCGGACGGGGGCGCACACTGGATCACGACAGGAGCCGGCTCTCGGCCCAAGCGGGAGCACGGGCCGGCACACCGACGCGCACAAGGGGGCGGGGCGGCATGGAGGAGCCGGAGTTCACGGCTACGGGCGTGCGAATCGGCAAGAGGTTGCGCTCGCTCACCCGGGCCGGTCAGGTCCGGATCAGCGACGGCAGACTGGAACTGCTCACCAGTTACGGCAGCGAGATCGACAGTGCGCCGGTGCAGGCGGTGCGCGCCTCCAAGCCCTGGTTCGCGGCGGACGACCGGGCTCTCGCGGACCTCAACGGCAACCGGTATCTGCTGACCCTGGGCGATCACGACCCGGCGCCGGGCGAGCCTGGGCCGCCCGCGGCACGCCGGTTCATCGAGGCCGTACGCCGGGCTGCGGGCCGTAGCGGCTGAGTCGTCGCCCCGCGCGGGCGCCCCCGCCGGTCGCGAGTTGCGGTGCCGTACCTCCTGAGTCACGCTGATCTCGCATCACTCTCGGTTTACCGGCGATTACGCTGCGAACCAGCCCGCCGGGCACGACGGCAGGCAGCCGTTTTCACGCAGGCACCTGCTGGATCGATCCGAACTCCGTGTTCTTCCGGACCTCACGTCGGGGAGTCGCAGCAGTGATCAGTCACCCAAGCAGGCACTGCACGGTGGAGCTTCAAGCCCTGCCGTCGCGGATCGGCCAGGTCCGCAGAATCCTTTCAGCGCAGTTGCGCTACTGGCATATGGATCCCCTCATAGACCGGGCGGCCCTCGGTGTGACGGAGTTGTTGACCAACGTCCACCGGCATGCCCAGCCCGACAAGACGTGCACCGTGGAGATCGAGCTGCTGCTCGACCGGCTCATGGTCTCGGTGCACGACCACGATCCGCGTCTGCCGGTCGTGGCCGACATCGACGACACCGAGCCGCTCGCCACGTGCGGGCGCGGGCTCGCGATGGTCGCCGCGGTGAGCGAAAGCTGGGGCGTCCGGCCGGACGGCGAGTCGGGGAAGGTCGTGTGGTTCACGCTGCCGACGCCGGCCGCCGCGCGGGCCGCCGCCACACGTCCGCTCCGGCGGGCGGTCGCGGGGAAGCCCGCGCTCAGGTTCACCGAGGTTTCCGTGGACGGCCGCCGGCCCGAACACACTCCCGCCCGGTCCGCCGTTGCCGGCTGACCGGGCGGTGACTGCCTCTGGTCTGCTCTTTCGCCTGCGGCGCGCTGTGAGCCCCGGTCGAGACGGCGACCGCGCCCGGCCCTTCGGGCCTCCGCGCGCTCACCGTCTCGACACCGGCGCGCCCCTCAGGCTCTCGCGCAGCCGGTGGCGTGGGGCCGCCTGGACCTTGGCGGGCACTGGACCCTGGCGGGCATGTGCCCTCCTCACTCCGTGGCGATGGCCCGCAGTACGTCCAGGCGTGCCGCTCGCCGTGCCGGACGCAGGCCCGCCAGGGCTCCCGCCGCGAGGCCCACCAGGGCGACCACCGCGAGTTGAAGGGGTGGCATCGCGAAGGCGAAGGAGCTGTCGCTCGCCCCGTCCGAGACCTCGACCAGGACCCAGCCGAGGAAGGCACCCAGGGCGAGTCCGCCGACCGTGCCGAAGGCCGCGACCAGGACCGACTCCCAGCGGACCATGGCCCGCAGTTGGGACCGGGTCTGGCCCACGGCCCGCAGCAGGCCCAGTTCGCGCGTGCGCTCGTGGATCGCCAGGGTCAGGGTGTTGGCGATGCCGAGCAGGGCGATGAGGACCGCGAGGGCCAGCAGCGCGTAGACGAGCGTCAGCATCATGTCGATTCCGCCGGCCGAGGACTGGGCGTACTCGTCGCGGGTCTGCACGTCCGGATTGCCGTACCGCGCCGCCACCTTCTCCACCGCCGCCTTGCCCGCGCCCGTGTCCACGCCTTCCTTGAAGGAGACGGCGACCAGGGTGTCGGAGTCCTGTGTGCGGTGCGGGGCCCAGGCGGCCCGGGTGATGACGTACTCCCCCGCCAGCTCGGACCGGCCGTAGACCGCGCGGACCGTGAAGGTGTCCTTCTCGCCGTCGGTGAAGGTGAGTCGGGTCTTGTCCCCTGTCGTGAGGCCCTGCTTCTCCGCCTCCTGCTCGGTGATGGCGATGCCGTCGGTGCCGAGGTCGCTCAGGGAGCCGCGGACCTGGCCGAGGTCGAAGGTGCGCTCCAGTGCGAGCGGGTCGGTGACGGTCAACGCCCGTCCCTTGCCGTCGACTTCGGCGACACCGCGCCCGAGTCCGACGGCCGTGTCCACCTCGGGCAGTTCCTGGACCGCGTCGGCAAGCCGGGGGCTCAGGCCGCTGCCGCCCCCGCCGAACCCCGGGGTGCTGACGGCGACGTCGCCCGCGAAGGACCGGGACACGGTCTGGTCCATGGTCGCCTTGAGGGAGGCCCCGAACACCGTGAACAGCGAGACCACGGCCACGCCGATCATCAGCGCGCTCGCGGTGGCGGCCGTCCGCCTGGGGCTTCGCAGGGCGTTGCGCCGGGCGAGTCCGCCGGTGACTCCGCGCAGCCGGTCGAGGGGACCTCCGAGGACACGTACGGCCGTCGTGGAGGCGACCGGGCCGAGGACCACGAACGCGACCAGGGCCAGAACGGCGCCGGTTCCCGCCAGCCAGAGGGACGGTGACACCAGGACACCGGTGAGGGTGACGGCTACCGCGACTGCCGCGAGACCCCCGCCGGTGGCCGCCCGGACGCGTGAGGCACCCGACTGGTCGACGGCGGTCTCGCGCAGCGCGGCCAGCGGGGCGGTCCGGCCGGCGCGTACGGCGGGCAGCAGCGCGGAGCCCAGGCAGACCACGATGCCGACCGCGAGCGGCAGCACCATCGACAGCACACTTACCACCAAGTCGCCTTTGGGGAAGGGGAATCCGATGGCCGGGAACAGCGCCTGGAGTCCGGCCGCGATGCCGATGCCGCCCGCGAGCCCCGCGGCGGACGCGGTGACGGCCACCACGCTCGCCTCGGTCAGGGTCGACGCCGTGACCTGTCGTCGGGAGGCACCGAGCGCCCGCAACAGGGCGTTCTCTCGGGTGCGTTGGGCGACGACGATCGCGAAGGTGTTGTGGATGGAGAAGGTGGCGACCAGGAGCGCGACGCCGGAGAACACCAGCAGGAAAGTCGTGAAGATCGCCAGGAACTGACTGGAGATCATGTCGGTGTTCTCCTCGGTCGACTCCTGTCCGGTGATGGCCTCAACGCCCTTGGGCAGCAAGGGAGTCAGTCGGTCGATCAGTTCCCGCTGGCTCACACCGGGCCCCGCACGCACCTGGATGCTCGACGCCTCACCGGGGCCGGCCGTCAGGTACCTCTCGGCGTCGGCCCGGGTCATACCGGTGAAGGT
>NZ_JBJDQL010000060.1:0-8562 GCF_044903305.1 Streptomyces sp. NPDC019531
TGGCCCGGCACAGCGCAGCGTGAGATCGGGGCGACGGTCACGGCACTGCCGTTCAAGCCGGACCGGAGGCGGAGCGACGTTTCCGTTTGGTGAGAAACGCGCGGGTTCGCAGATTCCGGGACTGGTGTGACGACGAACCCGGCCCCCTGCCCACCGTTGGAGGCGGCTCGGGGAGCGGGTTCCACCGGCCATTAAGCACTGGGCCGGCCAGATGAAGATCCGTATCTTGGCCACATGGTGGATGGGGGAGAGCCGAGGCTCTTTGTGAACCGGTGGGGCGACACGTCGGACCCGGCATCTGTTGGACGCGCTTCCTACCGGGATGAGTGCGTGTGCTTCGACCAGGCCAAGCCGCATCCGCGAGCCCGTGTCGGTTTCCACGCCGAACGCCAGGACACCTCGACCGCTGGATGGCGACATCTGCTGGAGTTGATCGACGAGGCGGTGGAGGACGGGCGGGAGGAGTTCCGACCTCTGGTCGACCTCAGTACCGAGGAGCGTCGGCAGGTCATCACCCTGCCGACGAGCATCGCCAAGCTGACGGCGGTCAAGCACTTCGTGCTCTACGGCAGCAACCTGGTCCGGATACCACCCGAGATCGGTGCGATGACCAGCCTGGAGGAGCTCACTCCCTACACCTCGTACCGGCTGCACTGGTTTCCCTACGAGATCACCAGATGCTCAAAGCTGGTCCGGAGCACGGTGAGCACCCGCGCACTGTTCGGCAACTACAAGCTCCGTCCTCCTTTCCCTCGACTACAGCCGCCGCAAGTTTCCGTCACTGATCTTGACCTGTCAGCGCTTGATGCCCGGCGCTGGGGTACCACGGCCATCCGTGGATGCAGTGTCTGCGATCGGCCGATCGAACAGGGTGGGCTCCACCAAGTGTGGATCTCCTTTCGAGTGGCCACCGACGTCCTGCCTCTCCTGGTCAACGCCTGCTCGGCAGCATGCGTTTCCGCCCTGCCCTCCGGCGCCGAGGACTACGTGCGGCTGCCGCACACAGGCGGCGGGGTCAAGCAGCCGCCGTCTGGTTCATCCGTTCACGCTGCTGATCGACGAGATCCTGCTCATTGATCTGGACGCGACCAGGAAACAGCGCCACACCGTCACCCCGGATCTACCGCCGTCTGATCGACGAGCACTCCTTGTCCGAGGCGTTGCGTTGACCACTTGAACCCGCACCGATGAGGGGGCGCAAGCGTCCTGCGAGCAACCGCGCGGTCCGGCCAGGGACTGAGAGTCCGGTGTTTATACCTTGCTCGCGACCACCATGTAGTTCTCGGCCTCAAGATCGAACGTGCTCAGTTCCGTCTGGAGTCCGACCCGGTGCAGTTCGACTTCGAGTTCCTCGTACCGGTAGGGCCAGCAGGACAGCAGTTCCGAGCGGACAAGAACCAACCCGGTCGCATCAACTTGCGCGATCGCAATCTCGATGTGGTGCTCCTCCTCCCAATGCGACGCAATCTCCCAGCGGTAGACCACGACGGCATCGCGACCGCTCCGGCGGACGAGTCGGTCACTGATCTCCAGCCGGGAACCTCTGGCCCTCACGAGTTCCCAAGTACGGGATGTGAGTACCAAGCGCCCGCCGGGGCGCAGAAGCCGTGACATCGACTCCAGTGCAGCATCCCTGCCTGTCGCGCCCGTGGCATGGTGAAGCGAGTTGCCAACGCAGAACACCATGTCGAACGTGTTGTCCTGGAAATGGTCGGGCAACTCTTCCCAGTTCGCCCGTACGGCCCGGACGGATGCCCCGAACTCCTCAGACAACTCTGAAGTCCGACGAACCATCGCCTCGCTGGCGTCAGTTGCGACAACTTGCATGCCACGACCGGCGAGGCCAACCGCCAACTGTCCGGTTCCGCACGAACAGTCGAGGACGTGAGCGTTCGACGGCAGGAGATTGAGGACGTCGTCGAACGACGCAGCGAACTCGGCTGGAGGCAACTTTGCATCCGAGATGAGCCATTCGTACACCTCGGCAAGCACGTCATAACCTGTCACAACCACTACCTCCGTCACGCGGCAGACTAACGGTAGGACGGCAGTCCATCAGCGGAGCAAGCCGGGTACCAATGGTTTTAGCACCCAGCAAATTACGGGCCCTGCTCGCAGAATCTGCGAGTTACCGCCTGAATCGCACACCATCGAGCGACGTACCGGTAACTCCTGCTCCTGCCTGCTGACATGCCGTGGTGATGCTCACCAACAGCCGGTAGGAACCCGCGCGTACTCCAATAGTTGCCGACCGTGGCTCCTGCGGTGCGGGTCGGCCTGGGCCGCCCGCTGCGGCCACGCTCAGCCGACCGGCCGCACCGAGTCCCGGATCACGAGCTGCGTGCTCAGCACGACATGGTCGTCGGGCGCGAAGCCGACCTCGCGCTCCAGGGCGAGACGTACGGCGGTGCGGCCGAGTTCCTCGAACGGGACGCGGACCGTGGTGAGGGCCGGGGTCAGGTCGGCGGCGAACGGGACGTCGTCGAAGCCGACCACGGAGACCTCGCGAGGGACGCTCAGACCGGCCTCGCGCAGGGCGGCCAGCGCCCCCAGCGCGACCATGTCGGACCCTGCGAACACCGCCGTGAACCCGACTCCTGAGCGCAGCGCCTCCCGGGTGCGCAGATAGCCCGACTTCCGGCTGAAGTCCCCGACGGTGTCCAATTCCTCGGCGTACGGCGTGCCATGGGCGCGCAGGGCGTCCTGGTGGCCGAGACGTCGCTCCTCCGCGCTGCTGAAGCCGGGGGCGCCGCCGAGGAAGAGGACGCGCCGATGGCCGGCCGTCAGCAGGTGTGACGTGGCCTGGAAGGCGCCGCCGCGGTTGTCGTAGTCCACGACCGTGGCCGGCACGCCGTTCGGCAGCGGCGGTCGGCCGCACAGAACCAGCCGGGATCCCGCGGAGTCCAGCGCCGTGGCGTAGTCGGCCATCCGGCGGTGGTAGGCGTCGTCCGTCACGGTGCCGCCCACGAGGACGACCGCCGCCGCGTGCTGTTCCCGCATGAGCTGGACGAGATCGTCCTCCCGCTCGGTGTCGCCCTGGGTGGAGCAGACCAGGCTGAGGCGGCCCCGGCTGCCGGCCTCCTCCTCCACGCCCGCGGCCACATGGGCGAGGGACGGGCCGGTGATGTCACGCAGCACGAGGGCGACGGGCCCGGCGACGCGTCCGGAGAGCGCCTTGGCGTGGACGTTCACGACGTAGTGGAGGGAGCCGACCGCGGCCATGACCCGCTCCCTGGTCTCCGCGGACACCGGGTAGTTGCCGGCCAGCGTTCTGGAAACGGTTGCTACGGAGACACCGGCCTTCGCGGCGACATCGCGGATCGTACTGGGCCTGTCGGCAGGCTTTCTCGTCCGCTTCGCCTTCTTCCGCCCCGGGGCGTCGATCGGCCCTTCTTCCGCGTCCGTCACGGCTCAGACGTTACTGCACGGTCCGGCCTTGTTACTCCGCCATTCGGAAAAGTACTCTTCCCGTCGGGAGTAAACGTTTTCTGTCGCCAGTCACTCTCCCGCCCCTCTTCACCTCCCGGAGCCGCCATGTCCACCACCCACCTGCGCTGGGGCAGCGAGGAGCTGTCGCTTCTCATCGCTCACGACCCGGCCCACCCGCCACGGCTGCTGGCCGCGGGAGCGGCGTCCGGCCTGCCCGACCCGGTGCGTGAACCCGACGTCTGCGCGCGCCTGGCCCGCACCGCGCTGCCGCTCGTCGAACTGCAGACCGCGGGCAGCGGCAGACTGGGCACGTCCGGTAAACGCCATGTGGACGGAGTATTGGCGCGCGACCTCCGGTACGCCGGGCACGAGGAGCGGCGGGAGGGCGAGGCGAGCACCCTGCTGGTCCATCTGTCCGACGCCACGACAGGGCTGCGCGCCACCGTCTCGTACACACTGCGCGACCGTATCGCGGTGCTGCACACCGAAGTCGGCGTCCACAACGCCGGGGACCGCCCGGTCACGCTGGAGTACGTCTCCTCGCTCGCCCTGGCCAACCTCGCCCGTCACCTCCCGGACGGTGTGCGCTGGGAGGACGACCTCTCCCTGTGGCTGGCCGCCAACCCGTGGAGCGGCGAGTTCCGCTGGTTGCGGGCCACGCTCGCCGAGCGGGGCCTGTACGACGTCGGCATGGTGCGGTTCGGCCAGACGGGCTCCAAGAACCGGATCGCCGTGACCAGTACGGGCTCCTGGTCCACGTCCGAGTACCTGCCGATGGGCTGCGTCGAGGAGACGGCGACCGGCCGCGCCCTGCTGTGGCAGATCGAGCACAACGGTTCCTGGCACGCCGAGGTCGCCGACCGCTTCGACGACGTGTACCTGCTGCTGTCCGGACCGACGGACCGCGAACACCAGTGGCGCCGCCGCCTCGCCCCCGGCGACTCCTTCCGTACGGTCCCGGCCGCGGTCGCCCTGGTCGAGTCGGGCGGCTTCGAGGCGGCGCTGCGGGCGATGACCGAGCACCGGCGCGCCACCCGCCGCCCGCACCCCGACCACGATCAACTGCCCGTCGTCTTCAACGACTTCATGAACAGCCTGATGGGCGAGCCCAGCACCGACGCCCTCCTGCCCCTGGTGGACGCCGCCGCGGCGGCGGGCGCCGAGGTCTTCTGCATCGACGCGGGCTGGTACGACACCGAGCCACCGGGCACCGTCGGCCCCGGCGGAGTGCCGGGCTGGTGGGACGCGGTGGGGGAGTGGGAGGAGTCGGCGACCCGGTTCCCCGGCGGCCTGCGCGAGGTGCTGGACCGTGTCCGCGCGGCGGGCATGGTGCCGGGGCTGTGGCTGGAGCCGGAAGTGGTAGGTGTGCGCAGCCCGGTCGCCGCCGCCCTGCCCGACGAGGCGTTCTTCCGCCGGGACGGCGTACGGCTGGTGGAGTGGGGACGCCATCAGCTCGACCTGACGCACCCGGCCGCCCGTAACCACCTCGACACGGTCGTGGACCGGCTGGTGCGTGACCACGGCGTCGGATACCTCAAGCTCGACTACAACATCGACATCGGTGCCGGTACGGACGGCGACGGGACGGGCGGTCCCGGCGATGGTCTGCTGCGCCACAACCGTGCCTATCTCGACTGGCTCGACGGCGTCATGGACCGGCATCCCGGCCTGGTCCTTGAGAGCTGTGCGGCCGGCGGCAGCCGCACCGACCACGCGACCCTGTCCCGGCTGCCCATCCACTCCGTCACCGACCAGCAGGACTTCCGGCTGCTGCCCGCCATCGCGGCCGCCGCACCCACGGCCGTCACCCCCGAGCAGGGTGCGATCTGGGCCTACCCGCTGCCCGAGCACAACGAGGCCGACCTCGGCACGGTCATGACGTCGGCCCTGCTCGGCCGCGTCCACCTGAGCGGACGCCCCGACCGGCTCGACGAGCGGCAACTGGCCGTCGTACGGCGGGCGTCGGACACGTACAAGACCTACCGCCACCTCCTGCCGACGGCCCGCCCCCACTGGCCGCTGGGCCTCCCGGGCTGGCGGGACGGCTGGACCGCCCTCGCGCTGACCCTGGACGACGACTCGACCCTGCTGACCGTGTGCCGGCGCGACGGAGCGCCGGAGGCGGTGACCGTCCCGCTGCCCTGGATGCCCGAAGGACACCGGCCGCGGACGCTGTTCGCCACCGGATCCGGGCCGTCGCTCGACTGGGACGACCGTGCGCGGGTCCTGCGCATGAGCCTGTCGTCCGCTACGACGGCGCTGATCGCCTTCGGAGGAATCGGTACGCAGGGCTGACCCCTGGCGGCAGTGTTCGGTACGACGGCCCGGCGCCACGCGGCACAAGCCGAGCAACTGTGCCGCGTCGAGCGTGGTCCGGCGGACGCGGGACGGCAGGGAGTGGTCCTCGCTCGGGGAGGCGTTGGCGGGGCGGTTCCGTGGCGTCGCCTGCCGGACGAGGGCAACACGCCGGTGGAGTTGGCCGGGGCGGCCTCGTGGCCCTGGTCGACGAGCTGGGCCCTGGCCCGCTGGCCGCCGTCGGGCAGGGCAGGGGCGGGCAGGTGGTCAACCTGCCCGCCGGACGGCATCGAGTTCGTGGCCGGTGCGTTCGCTCCGGACGCCCCGTCGGGTCCGCGTACGGCGCATGTCCGCATCGTGCTCGGCCCGCCCGACCACGTCATCGCCCAGGCGTCTGAGGAGGCGGCCCCATGGGAACCCGGCACACCGCACGCGCCGGGCTCCCGCGTGGAGGACTGGCCGGACCGGGCGGTCGGCGACCGGCCTCGGTCAGCTCGGTTTCAGGATGATCGCCTGGCCGCCGGCCGGGGCCATGGCCACGCTCAGTGTGGTCTCCGAGGTGACGGACTGAGTGCTTACCACGACCGGGGTCTGGTACGGGGCGGCGCCTGGGGTGCCGTCGCCGTAGACGGTCGCCGTGTAGGTTCCGCTCCCCAGGAAAGACAGCGGGATCGACAGGGTCCGGGACGTCTCGTCGGTCATGGCCCCCAGGTACCAGGTGTCCCCGTTTCGGCGGGCGACCGCCACGTACTCGCCGATCGACCCGGCCAGGGTCCGGCTCTCGTCCCAGGTCGTGGGAACGGCGTTGAACCAGGGCAGCCCCGGCCAGTTCGCGGGGTTGGCGTACTTGGACGGCTTGTCGTACCAGAAGAGGAAGTTGAGGGGCTGGTAGTACACCGCGGCCATCGCCATCTGATGGGCGTTGGTCGTCTTGTCCCGTGACTGGCCGTAGCAGATGGTGTAGTCGATCGGGCCGCCGATGTTGCGGGCGAAGGGAAGCGTCACGTTGTGGGTGGCGGTCGGGAACTGCTCGTTGCCCCGGACACCCTCCAGACTGATCCAGTTGGGGTAGGTGCGTTCGTAGCCGAACGGCCGGACGTCGTCGTGCATGTCGATCAGCAGCTCGTACTTGGCGGCCGCCGCGGCCCAGTCGGTGATCTGGTTCGTCATCGTCTGCGTGCCGTCGTTGATGAAGCCGAGCTTGATGCCCTGCACGCCCCAGCTCCGGTAGAGGCCGAAGAGGGAGTCCGCGTCGGTCAGCGCGAGCCGGTTGACGTAGAGGAAGACGCCGATGCCCCTGCTCGTGGCGTACGCGATGACCGACGGGAGGTCGATGGCCGTGATCGGCTTGGTCGCGTCGGTCGTGGTGAACTCGGGGCCGTACCAGCCGGCGTCGTACTCGATGTACTCCAGTCCTCGGGCCGCGGCGAAGTCGACGCCCGCGAGGCCTGCGGCGGTGGTGAGCTCGCAGCGGAACACCTTGCCCGGTTTGATCCATGACGTGTCGGTGAGGGCGCTGGGCGGAGCCAGGTTGAGCACCAGCTCGGCGTTGTCGACCAGTTCCGCGTGGGTGGAACCGATTACTACCGCGCGCCACGGTGTGGCGAACGGAGCCGTGACGGTGCTGGCCGGCTCGACCGGGCCGGTGCCGCGGGCGGTGTGCTCCATCAGGAACGCGGACAGGGTGCCCGGTTGCCCGTCGACCGAACGGAGCATCAGGCGCGGGAAGTTCAGCCGTGAGGACTCGCAGACGCAGGCGATGAGCCCGTCCGTGAGGGCGGCGGTCAGCGGCAGGTCGGTCAGCGGGCCGTTGTCCGTGGTGGAGGTGCCGGTGACCGGGATCGAGCCGGGCGCCACCGGAAGGTAGGCGTCCTCGTCGCGGGCGCTGTAGACGGTGGTGTCGTCCGGGAAGGCGAACGTGGTCAGTTCGTCGGAGACGGTGACCGTGCCTTCGTCGGGCAGGAGGTAGCGCAGCGCGACACCGGTCCTGTAGGCGCGGATCTGCACGCCGAAGCGGATTCCGGAGGCGGTGTCCCGCAGGTCCCAGCGCTGCTCCTGGTAGTGGTCGGTGATGGTGGCGTTGCGCCCGTACACCGGGGTCCAGGTGGTGCGGGTGGTCGCGTGTCGGTTCCGCCGCACCGTCACCTGGCTGCCGAGGACGGTGCCGTCGCTCAGCCCGAGGCCCAGGACGGACGTGTCGATCACCGTTCTGCCCTGGTGCTGGACGGACCACCGCAGTGCTCCGTCCACGACCGACATCGTGATGGCGTTGCCGCCCATGCGCGCGGTCGCGCAGAGGGCGCGCCCGTCGCCGGGCGGTTCGTCGGCCGCGTGGGCCGGCTGTGTGGTGCCGACTCCCGCCGCGGCCAGACCGACGGTGACGGCCGTGCCCTTGAGGACGCCCCGACGGGAAACCGCCCCGGGGCTGCCTGCTCTGTCCGCCGTGGGCTCTTCCCGGTCCTCTGCGGTTCTCATCGTGCAAGGGGCCTCTCCGTTGAGGCCGCGTCGGCGCGCGGCTCGGTCCGGGTGAAGAATGACGATGTGCGCTGTCGGTAAACGTTTTCTGCCGAAGAATGTTCTACGCGCCGAGGCGAGCCGGGTCAAGACCCGCAGTAGGGGCGCTCGTTGAAGTGGGGCCGCTGTGTCAGACGCCAGACGCCAGACGCTAGTTAGCGGTCGCCTTTGGCCGAGTCGGTGTGCCGACCCCCCCCCGGGGCGAGCGGCAATGCCACCCGGACCAGGACGATGACGAGCCGGTGCCGTGCCGGTGCCGGTGGCGCCGGCGGCGACAGGGGACATCGGCGGGCCTTCAGGGGTACGCCGATCTGATCGGACCGG
>NZ_JBJDQL010000060.1:8572-44026 GCF_044903305.1 Streptomyces sp. NPDC019531
CCCATCCTCACGCTCGCAGCCCCGCGATCTCCCGTGCCGATCGCGGGAGACAAGGTGAGCGTCCGGCGGCGCGGCCAAGCCGTCGATATTCGCTTGCGGACCCGCAGCCCTCGGGCCACCGTCGCGTGACACCCGACGAAGGCGGAGAAGATGACCACGCAGCCCCACCCCGTCGATCACGAGCTTGTCCGGGCCGCCGCCGATGTCGCGCGCACGCGATGCCGGAGCGACAACCACACCATGGCGGCGGCCGGTCGTGCCCGGGACGGCCGGATCGTCACCGCGGTCAACGCCTACCACTTCACCGGAGGCCCCTGTGCCGAACTGGTGCTCATCGGTGCGGCGGCGGCCCAGGGCGCCTACGAGCTGGACACCGTCGTCGCCGTGGGCGACCGCGACCGAGGAGTCGTTCCGCCGTGCGGCCGGTGCCGACAGGTCCTCCTCGACTACTTCCCCGACCTCAAGGTCATCGTCGGCGACGGCGACCGCATCCGGTCGGTGCCGGTCACCGACCTGCTGCCCGAGAGCTATGTCTGGGCGGATCACCAGCTGGACGGCGAGTGAACCGCGTACCGCCCGCAACCATGTCGTGAATGTCTCGGGGACCTCCAGTGCGCTTCAGCGCCGCTGTCCCGCCGAGGCACAGTGTGTCCTCTACGGCGACCAGGGCCGCTCGCAGCCAGATGACCGTACGGGTGGGCAGCTCTCACGTCGCCTGATACGAACAGGGCGTCTCACAGGTGCTGTTGCTCCTTCGAAGCACCGGCGGCCCGATCCTGCGAGCCGCGCCGCACACCGGAATGCCGGACCCGTGCCGGGCGGTCCGGCCCGGGGCGTCGATCCCGTACGGGAACTCGCGCCGTGGTGCGACGCCCTGCCCCTGTCCACCACGTGTGCAGCTGCTCGCCGGGACCTTCGTGCCGTGTTCCCCGGTGATCACAGGGCGGACGTGCGGGAGTTGCGTGATTGACGCCCCGGCGGGCCCTGCCTACGGTCGCCCCAACACGTCTGGACAGGCAGGCCGACGATGACAGAGTCCTCGGGATCCCCCGACAACAGATCCACCGCCCGGCAGCTCCAGGTGGAGAGGCACGGGCTGGACGTGATCGGCGACGCCGAACGCAAGGGCACCCCGCGGACCCTGTTCTGGCCGTGGTTCGGGGCCAACGTGTCCGTCCTCGGGCTGAGTTACGGCTCGTTCGTGCTCGGCTTCGGGATCTCCTTCGGGCAGGCGCTGGTCGCCGGAGTGATCGGGATCGTCTTCTCGTTCCTGTTGTGCGGCTTCGTCGCGGTCGCCGGCAAACGGGGCTCGGCCCCGACGATGGTGCTCAGCCGCGCCGCCTACGGAGTGCGCGGCAACCGCCTGCCGTCGGTGGTCTCCTGGGTCCTCACCGTCGGCTGGGAGACCGTGCTGTGCGCCCTTGCCACACTGGCCACGGCGACCGTCTTCGGGCGGCTCGGCTGGGGCGGTGGCACGGAGACGCAGGTGATCGCCCTGATCGTGGTCGCGGGGCTCACCGTCGTCGGCGGGGTGATGGGCTTCGACCTGATCATGCGGCTGCAGACCGTGATCACCGTGGTGACGGGCGTACTGACCGTGGTCTACGTCGGTCTGGTCGCCGACCACATCCACTGGAGCACCGTCAGCGCCCTCCCGGCGGGCTCCGCCCAGGAGTTCATCGGCGCCCTCGTGTTCATGATGACCGGCTTCGGGCTCGGCTGGGTCAACGCCGCCGCCGACTACTCCCGTTATCTGCCCCGGACTTCGTCGAGCAGGGGAGTGGTCGGCTGGACCACCTTCGGCGCCTCCGTGGCCCCCCTGCTCCTGCTGGTCTTCGGACTGCTCCTCGCGGGTTCGTCCAGCAAGCTCAACGAGGCCGTCGCCGCCGACCCCATCGGCGCGCTCACCACCCTCCTGCCCACCTGGTTCCTGGTGCCCTTCGCCGTCGTCGCGGTGCTCGGCCTGGTCGGCGGCGCGGTCCTCGACATCTACTCCTCCGGTCTCGCCCTGATGTCGGCCGGCCTCAGGATCCCCCGTCCCCTGGCCGCCCTCGTCGACGGCGTCCTGATGATCGCGGGCGCCGTCCACATCGTGTTCTTCGCCGACGACTTCCTCGGCCAGTTCATGGGTTTCCTCACCACCCTCGGCGTCCCCATCGCCGCCTGGTGCGGCATCATGCTCGCCGACCTGTCCCTGCGCCGCCGCGACTACGAGGAGGCCGACCTCTACCGGCCGAGCGGCCGCTACGGCGACGTACCGCTCACCCCGCTCGTCCTCACCGTCCTCGCCACCGCCCTCGGCTGGGGCCTCGTCACCAACTCCGCCGCCAGCTGGCTGGATTGGCAGGGCTATCTCCTCGACCCGTTCGGCCTCGGCGGCAAGTCCGGCTCCTGGGCGTACGCCAACCCCGGTGTGCTGGCCGCGCTCGCGCTCGGTTTCCTCGGCACCCTGGCATCCGGCCGCGGACGGGTCCGCGCGCAGGAGGGCGCCGTATGACGAGCGGAGTGCTCGTCGTCATCGACATGCAGCGCGTCTTCGCCGAGCCCGACAGCCCGTGGGCCACCCCGCGTTTCGCCGAAGCGGCGGCAGGCGTACGGCGACTGCTGCCGGCCTTCGCCGAGCGGGTCACCATCACCCGCTTCGTCGCCCCCGACAAGCCCGCCGGAGCCTGGCAGGCGTACTACGCGCGGTGGCCCTTCGCCCACCGGCCCCCGGACGCCCGCCTGTGGCGGCTCACCGACGAGTTCGCCGACCGGGCAGCCCATGTGCTGGACGCCCCCACCTTCGGCAAGTGGACCCCCGAACTCGCCGCCCGCGTAGGCCCCGAGGGCCGACTCGTCCTGGCCGGTGTCAGCACCGACTGCTGTGTCCTGTCCACGGCGCTCGCCGCCGCCGACGCGGGCGTCGAGACCCTGGTGGTCTCCGACGCCTGCGCCGGGGCCGATGACGACTCGCATCGCAAGGCGCTGGACATCATGGAGTTGTTCCGCCCGCTGATCCGGGTCGTCACCGTGGACCAACTGCTCGCCGCCTGACCTCACTTGGCCATATCAGGTCGGTACCGGACCGCGCCCGGCCGTGTTGAATCGCTCGTACCGCGTCACGGACGACGGCCCCACACGGCAGGAGGCATCGTGACAGCCGTACCCGAACACGGCCCCACAGAGCGGGAGATGATCGAACGGGCCGTAGCCCTCAGGCCCGCGCTGCTCGCACGCCAGGCGGAGACCGAACGGCTCACGCACTATCCGAAGGAAACCCACGAGGACTTCCTGAGGGCCGGCTTCTACCGCATCCTTCAACCCCGGCGTCACGGCGGCCACGAGTTCGCCCTGCCCGTTTTTTACCGCGTGGTCGTCGAGATCGCGCGCGGCTGTCCCTCCACCGGCTGGGCCCTGTCCCTGACCGCCGCCCATGTGCTCCAGGTCGCCACGGTCTTTGAGGAGAAGGCACAGGACGAGATCTTCGGCCCCGACGGCGACTTCCGTGCCGCATCCACGGTCGCCCCCGTGGGCGTCGCGCGGTCCGACGGCCCCGACCACGTGATCCTCGACGGCACCTGGCCGTACTCCTCGGGCGCCCCCTACTCCACCCACTACGTCGGCCAGACCCTGCGCGCGGGAGACCCACCGGGTCCGCCCGTGCTGTTCGTCGCCCCGCGAGCGGTGTGGACCGTCCTCGACGACTGGCACGGCGTCCTCGGCCTGCGCGGCACCGGCTCCAACAGCATCCGCATGGAACAGGCCCGCATCCCCGCGCACCTGACGTGCGAGGCAAGTCTGCTGGACCTGCCCGTGGAAGGCGGCAGCGCCGGCTCCGAACTGCACGGCAACCCGATGTACGCCGGACGCGCACCCAGCTTCTTCCACGGAGAGCTGGCCGCCATCATGATCGGCACCGCGTACGCCGCCGCCGACGAGTACGCCCGGATCGTCGCCGCCCGCCCGCTGCTCCTGGAACCCGACCGCACGCGAGCCGACCTGCACGACTACCAGCGCCATCTCGGCGAGGCCCTCGGCGTGATCCACCTCGCCGAGGCGGCCCTCAGGCAGACCGCCGAGGACTGGATGGACGCCTGCCGCCGCAACGTGAGCGGCGAGGCGCCCTTCACGGTGATCGAGGACAACCGGCTCGCCCTGATGTTCCTGAACGCCGGTCGCATGGCCTGGGACGTGCTTCAGGGCATCCTCTTCCGCACGGCCGGCTCCCGCCACGCGCGCGACGGCGAGCGGATGCAGCGCTACTTCCGGGACGCGGCCACGTACTGGACCCATGTGGGGCCCAGCATGTACGAGCCTCTCGTACGGCGGGTCGGCTGCGACACCCTCGGCCTGCCCTCGGAGCACATCGCGCTGATTCCCTGACGCCCCGAACGCATGCTCCCGGCACGCTCGGGTACGCGAGCAGCACCGCGCCCTCGGGCGATCATACCCGCGGGCAGGCCGCACGACCGCCGCTACCAGGGGATCTGCCATGGACACACCCGCCAACGACAACATCGCCACACCGGCCCAGCGGGCACTGGACGCGCTGACGCAGAACACCGAGGACGCGACGGCGCTCAACACGCTCGCGACCAGCGAGGTCCTCATCCCGGTGCCCGACGACGCCGGGGACGAGGACACGACCGTCGCGCTGCCCGTGCTGGAACAGCAGGACGGCGCTCCCGTGGTGCCGGTGTTCACCTCGGAAGTGGAGATGGCCGAACTGCTTCCGTTCGTCTCCCGTTACCGTCTCGTGCCGCTCGGCGCGCTCGCCGCGCAGTGGCCGGACGGCGATCTGTCGCTCTCGATCGACGCCAGCTCCACGCATCCGCTGACGCTCACGTCCGAGGGCGTGCGCACGCTGCTGGCGCGGCCGCAGGGCTGATCAGCCGGTGGGGCCCGGCCACCACATGCACGGAGGGGGAGCGGCCGGGCCCGCAGAGGGGCGCGGTCCTGCTCCCGCCGCCGCACCCCGGTTCTCGCATGCGGAACAGGGGTGAGCGGCGCCGACTCTGCTCATCCCCGGCGCTCTGCGATCGCCGTGCCCCGACCATAGGACCGATCCGGCGGGCCGTCGCTCCGCAATACGTGGCGCATGTCCGCAAAACGCGGCGGATCGGCGGGCGGAGCGGCTCACTCGGCGCGCAGTGTCTGCGAGGGCGATTCCCCGAAGCGCTCCCGGTACCGCCGCGCGAACCGGCCCAGATGGACGAACCCCCACGCGTGGGCCACGTCCGTCACGGTCGTCGTGCCCGGGGCCGCCGCCCGCAGCCGCTGGTGCACGTGCTGCAGACGCACTTCGTGGACGTAGGCCATGGGCGACATGCCGACATGCCTGCGGAAAGCTTCCTGCAGGGTGCGCAGACTCACCTGGGCGATGGCCGCGAGCCGGTTCGCGTCGTACGGCTCGGCGGGGAGCTCCTGCACGGCGTCCATGACCCGCTTGACCGACGCCGGGCGCATCGGGGGCGGAGGCGCCTCCAACGCCTCCCGGAACGTGTGGTCGGTGGCCAGCAACATCCCTTCCAGCAGAGTCTGTTCGAGACGGCCGCGGATCATCGGATGGCTCAGCATCCCGTGCTGGACGTCCAGCTCCCGCAGGTTCCACATCGCGAGCCGGACCCAGCTCAGGCCCGGCCCCCGGGAAACGTCCATGTACGGCCCGAAGCGCGGTGGGCGACGCACCGCGCGGCCCAACAGCACCTCCAGCTGCCGTAGCACGGCCGCCTTGTCGACCTTGACGGTGAGGGCCTGACAGTCGGCGGACCAGGTGTCGACATGGATGTCCCGCGCCGGATCGAAGACCAGCGCCCGCCGCTCGGTGGCGAACTCGACGTCCCCGCGCCCCTCCTGGACGCTGAAGCAGCCGCCGAAGGGCACGGCCACGTGGTACACGCCCGGCTCGCCGAAGCTCATCCTCATCTCGGTGCCGAAGCGGATGTCGCCCACCGTGAGCGCGCCGAGCTCGACGACACTGAGCCGGGTGGCGAACCGCGAGACCTGGCCGGCGACTTCGAGCCGCAGATCGTAGTAGTGCGCCGCGATCGCGGCGTGCGCCTCCTCCACCGAGTCCGTCGCGTAGCTGTTGAACTCGGCGGCCCGGTCCCCTCCCACGGCCAAGGCGTCGTCAGCCCCTTCCCCGCTCGGTGTCTGCTGTTCAGCATGACCCGCTGACGGGTGGTCATGCCGGGCAGGACACCGGCGGGTTTCACAGGACGGCTTCGGCTCTGGTCAGGACGGCTTCGGCTCCGGTCCCGCAGCCGGCTCTAGCCCTTGAGCATCCGCCCCAGCACCTCGCGCTGCAGCGGCAGCACCTCGGTGTGCAGATCACGGCCCCTGCGGGTCAGGGACACCCATACACCTCGCCGGTCCTCCACGCACACGGACCGTTCCACCAGGCCGTCCTTCTCCAACCGCCCGATCAGCCGCGACAACGCACTCTGGCTGAGATGCACTCGCCCGACCAGGTTCTGCACCCGGCACTGATCCCCCTCGCGGGGTGACTCCGTGGCGAGGATGTCGAGCACCTCGAAGTCGCTCGCGCCCAGCCCGTGCGGGTGCAGCACGCGGTCGATCTCGCACATCGTGCGCGCGTGCACCGCCAGGATGTCCCGCCAGCGTTCTTCGAGGCCCGTCTCGACCGTTTTCACCGCCATAGATGCACGGTAACACCGATCCGGCCATTTGTTGAGCATGCAACTAGTGCATGTGCAAGGGTGGGTCAGGCCTGCGGGTCCTGGGTGATGCCGACCAGATTGCCGTCCGCGTCCTTGACGAAGGCGATCAGCTTGCCGCCGCCGACGTCCTGGACGTCCTGGAGCGTCTCCGCCCCGGCCGCCACGAGCGCCGCGAGGGTCGTCCGGATGTCGTCCACGTGCCAGTAGGGGACCGGACCGGTCATGCCCCTGGCGTGACCGTTGGGGTCGAGGCCGACGTCCTGGCCCGCGTCCTTGAAGCCGACGTAGTACGGCTCGTCCGCGTACGGCTCCACGCCCAGCAGGGCGCCGAACAGGGCCTTCGCCGCGGTCAGGTCCTTGACGGGGTAGATGATCGTCTTGAGGCCGGCAGTCATGGTGTGCTCCTCGGTGAGATGGGCCCGACGTTCCGCGTCGGTGTTCTCACGCTAGGACGGGGGAGGGGAGGTCCGCTTCTCCGATCCTGACCGGTCCCCGTCCGTCGGCCCCGATGCCCCGGGACTCACGCCGACTCCCGCCGCACCAGCTCCGTGGGCAGGATCACCGCCGCCGGATCCTCGCCCCCCAGCTGGGCCAGCAGCACCCGCACCATCTCGGCGCTGATGCGGTCGTAGGGCTGGCGGATCGTGGTGAGAGCGGGCGTGGCCTCCGTCGCCGCGATGGAGTCGTCGAAGCCGCCCACGCAGACGTCCTCGGGGACCCGGCGGTCAGCCCGGCGCAGGGCCGTCAGGGCGCCCAGGGCCATCAGGTCGGAGGCGACGAACAAGGCGTCCATGTCCGGGGCCTGCGCCAGCAGCAGCTCGGCGCCCGCCTGCCCGGCGGCCCGGCTGTAGTCGCCGGAGACCACGAGCCGCTCGTCGATCTCGATGCCCGCCTCGGTGAGCACCTCCCTGTAGCCGGCGAGGCGGTCCACACCGCCCGGCGAGTCCAGCGGGCCGGTCACGATGCCGATGCGGCGGCGGCCCCGCGACAGCAGATGGCGCACCATGTCCCGGGCGCCGTCGCGGTCGTCCGCGGCCACGTAGCTCACCTTCGAACCCGACCGCATGGGCTTGCCGCACTGCACCACGGGCACGCCCGCCTTGTGCAGTTCCTCGGCCACCGGGTCGGCGGAATGGCTGGTCACCAGCAGCACACCGTCGAGGTGCCCCGCCGTGATGAACCGCTTGATCCGGCGCCGCTCGTCCTCGGTTCCCGCCAGCATGAGCAGCAGCGGGATGTCGTGCGCGGCCAGCGCCTGGGTGCAGCCGCGCAGCAGGACGTTGAAGTTGGGGTCCTCGAAGAACCGCTCCTGCGGCTCCGTGAGCAGGAAGCCCACGGAGTCGGAGCGTCCGGTGATCAGTGAGCGGGCGTGCCGGTTGACGACGTAACCCGTCTTGCGGATGGCGGCGTTGACCGCCTCCAGGGCGGGAGGGCTGACGTAGTGTCCGCCGTTGAGCACCCGCGAGACGGTACCCCGCGAGACCCCGGCCTCGCGGGCCACGTCGTGGATCGTCGGCGGTTTGCGCCTGCCCCCCGCATTGTTCATGGTCAAGACTCTAAGGCCCTGGAGGGCGGGTGGGCAGCGCTCGTACGGCGGGACGACACGAGCGGGACGCCCGCTGGCTGGGATCGTGCACAGAAATGACTCACATCAGGCACTTGGCAACCTTCACCTCTGTACGGTTATCTTGGGCCGCACAGCTCTGGAGCCGTGTGTGCACGTTCCCAACCCATCGAAACGGGAGAGACCCATGCCGGAGACCACCCCCAGGGGCCTCACCAGGCTTGCCTTCGGCGGGGACTACAACCCGGAGCAGTGGCCGGAGAGCGTCTGGGACGAGGACGTCCGGCTGATGCGCGAGGCCGGGGTCACCATGGTCAGCGTGGGGATCTTCTCCTGGGCGCTCCTGGAGCCGGAACCGGGCGCCCATGACTTCGGCTGGCTGGACCGGATCATCGATCTGCTCCATGAGAACGGCGTCCGCGTCGACCTCGGCACGCCCACCGTCGTCCCGCCCGCCTGGTTCTACCGCGCCCACCCCGACGCGCTGCCCGTCACGGCCGACGGCACCCGTCTCGCGTTCGGCTCGCGCGGCGCCATCTGCCACAGCAACAGCGCCTACCGCGCGGCCGCCGCGGACATCACCACCAAGCTCGCCGAGCGTTACGCCGACCACCCGGCCCTCGCGATGTGGCACGTGCACAACGAGTACGGCGTCCCCGTCTCCGCCTGCTACTGCGACTCCTGCGCCGCCCACTTCCGCCGCTGGCTGCAGAGGACGTACGGCGATGTCGAGGGCGTCAACGAGGCCTGGGGCACGGCCTTCTGGGGCCAGCACTACACCGGTTTCGAGCAGATCGACCCGCCACGCACCGCGGCCACCGTCGGCAACCCCGGCCAGGCGCTCGACTACAAGCGGTTCGCCGACGCCACCATGCGCGAGAACTTCGTGATGGAGCGGGACATCCTGCACCGCCTCTCCCCGGGCGTCCCGGTCACCACCAACTTCATGACCGCGCTCAGCCAGTGCGACTCCGTCGACTACTGGGCCTGGGGCCGCGAGGTCGACATCGTCACCAACGACCACTACCTCATCACCGACGGCCGGCGCACCCACGTCAACCTCGCGATGGCCGCGGACCTGACCCGCTCGGTCGGGGGCGGCGCGCCCTGGATCCTGCTCGAACACTCCACCTCCGGTATCAACTGGCAGGCCCGCAACCCCGCCAAGGCGCCCGGCCAGATGGCCCGCAACTCCCTCGCGCACGTGGCCCGCGGATCCGAGGGCGCCATGTTCTTCCAGTGGCGTCAGTCCCGGCGCGGCGCCGAGAAGTTCCACTCGGCGATGGTCCCGCACGGCGGCACCGACACACGCGTGTGGCGCGAGGTCGTCGAACTGGGCGCCACCCTGGACTCGTTGAGCGCCATCCGCGCCACCCGCACCCAGGCCGACGTCGCCGTCCTGTGGGACTGGCACTCCTGGTGGGCGCAGAACCTGGACTGGCGCCCCAGTGAGGACCATGACGCGCGCGAGCGCGCCGACGCTTTCTACGAGGCCCTCTACGACCGCCACCTCACGGTCGACTTCGCCCACCCGGAAGCCGACTTGTCGGCCTATCCCCTTGTCGTCGTACCGGCCCTCTATCTGATGACGGAGGCCGCCGGGAACAACCTCCGGGAGTACGTCGAGAACGGCGGCACCCTCGTCGTCTCCTACTTCTCCGGCATCGTCGACGAGCACGACGCCGTGCACGAGGGCGCCCACCCGGGCGCGCTGCGGGACGTCCTCGGCCTCACCGTCGAGGAGTTCTCGCCACTGCTCCCGGACCAGCTGGTGCGCATCACCGGCCCCGACGGCTCGGAGCTCACGGGCGACGTGTGGACGGAGTTCGTGGTGCCGCGCGGCGCCGAGACCGTGTGGACGTACGCCGACGGCCTGGCCGCGGGCCACCCCGCCGTCACCCGCCACCGCCTCGGCGAGGGCACCGCCTGGTACGTCTCCACACGCCTGGCCGCCCAGGGCCTCGACGCGCTGCTCGGCTGGGCCGCCGAGGACGCCCGACTGCCCTCACGCGCCGAACTGCCCCATGACGTCGAGGTGGTCCGACGCAACGGAGAGGCCGGTTCCTACGTCTTCGTGGTCAACCACACCGCGGCCGAGGCCAAGGTGCCCCTGGAGGCGGAGGGCACCGAACTGCTCACCGGCGAACGCACGGCGGGCAGCCTCGCCGTCGCGGCGGGTGCCGTCCGGGTCGTACGACTCGACGGCTGAACCGACTCCCCTCCGCCCGCGAGACCACGAGCCGCGGGCGGAGGGGGCACCTACTCCGCCGGGTTGCGTAGTGCTCCCTCCCGACTGCCGTATGCGCCGAACAGCCCTTTGTCGCAGAGGAGTTCGATATCGGACAAGCTCTGTGACGCCGGGACAAGGCCGCCGCGGCTGCGGGACAGTGGGCACATGCGGTTTCAGCAGGCTCGGACGGAGGGGCGCGAGATGCTGAGGACTCCGACCGGCGAGTGGCGCCTGGCCATCCTGGAGTGGCTGAAGGACCCGGCCGCGCACTTCCGGCCGCAGCGGCATGGTGACCCCGCCGAGGACGGCGTCACCGCCGACGCCGTCGCAGGCAAGCTCGGAGTGCCCCGCTCGGTCGCGGAGAACCACCTCGGCCTCCTGGTGAACATCGGCCTGCTGCGCACCAAGAGAATCCGGTGGCGCACGTACTACCGTCGGGACGAGATGCGCATCGCCGAGGTGGCGCGCATGTTCGAGAAGGGCTGGTAGCGACCCGCACCGGAAGGGCACCTCATGGACCGTCCCACCGCACTGATCCCTCGCCACTACGTCGCGATCGGCGGCCGCGGTCCCGAGGACGTCGTCGCCGACGCCCGCGGCCGGGTCCTGACCGGAGTGGCGGACGGCCGCATCCTGCGCGTCGACGGCCTCACGGAACCCCTCGCCGCTCGCGTCGAGACCGTCGCCGAGACCGGTGGCAGGCCGCTCGGCCTCGAACTCCTCCCGGACGGCGGCCTGTTGGTGTGCGACGCCGAACGCGGACTGCTGGGCGTCGACCTCGCCGACGGCACCGTGCGCGTCATCGCCGACGAGGTGGCGGGGGAGAGGCTGCGGTTCTGCAGCAACGTGGTCGCGCTTTCCGACGGCAGCGTGTACTTCACCGTCTCCAGCCGTCGCTACCCCCTGGAGCAGTGGATCGGCGACATCGTCGAACACACCGGAACCGGCCGCCTCCTGCGCCTCGCACCCGGCGACGACACCCCCGAAGTCCTGCTGGAGGGGCTGCAGTTCGCCAACGGCCTGGCCGTGAGCGCCGACGAGTCCTTCCTCGCCGTCGCCGAGACCGGGGGGTACCGGCTCACCCGCTACTGGCTGGACGGGCCGCGGGCCGGCCGCGCCGAACCCCTCGCCGAGAACCTTCCCGGTATGCCCGACAACATCTGGCGCGGCGGACCCGACGGCCCCATCTGGGTTTCCCTCGCAGGCCCGCGCGTGCCCCCGCTCGACCTGTTCCACCGCGCCGCGCCACCCGTCCGCCGAGCCGCCGCCCAGGCGGCCGTGCGCGCACCTTTCCGGCCCACCGGCACCATCGGCGCCCTCGCGGTCGACGACAACGGCGAGACCGTCCACCACCTCACCCGCCAGCGGTCCAGCTTTCGCATGGTCACCAGCGTCTGCGAGGCAGCCGGGCACCTGGTCCTCGGCAGCCTCTGGGAGCGCGGCATCGCGCTGTGCGAGCCGCCCGCCGCGAAGTGACCCCGGCACGCACCTGGCGATACTCTGGTTCTCGGTCGCGATCACCCTCGCGGCGCGGCGGTGGGGCCCGCCGTACCCGAACCGCGGCGAAGGCGCCGCCAACGGTCCCTACTTGCGATGCAGTGCGCCCGTATGCCCGGGCCCGGCGAGTAGGAGACACACGACCATGACAGCCCCGGAGAGCCTGCGCGCACCCACCGGACGGCCACGGCAGTCCCTCTGGCAGGGCCAGACGCCGGTCGTCGCGGTGGTCGCGCTCGGCGGCGCCCTCGGCGCCACGGCCCGGTACGCACTCTCGCTGCAGTGGCCCGCCCAGCCCGGCGGATTCCCCTGGGCGACCTTCTGGACCAACGTCACCGGCTGCGCCGTGATCGGCGTGTTCATGGTCGTCATCACCGATGTGTGGGCCGCCCACCGCCTGGTCCGCCCCTTCTTCGGCACCGGCGTGCTCGGCGGCTTCACCACCTTCTCCACCTATGCCGTCGACATCCAGAGACTCGTCGACCACGGCCGGCCCGCCACGGGCCTGGCCTATCTCGCCGCGACCCTGCTCGCGGCCCTCACCGCGGTGTGGCTCGCGTCAACCGCGGCCCGCCGCGCCCTGAAGTGGAGGCAGCCATGACGAGGCTGACCGGCAACGCTCTGCGTGTCACCGTCTACATCGGCGAGAACGACACCTGGCACCACAAGCCCCTCTACACCGAGATCGTGCACCGCGCCCACGCCGCCGGCCTCGCCGGGGCCAGCGTCTTCCGGGGCATCGAGGGTTTCGGTGCCTCCTCCCTGATCCACACCTCCCGGCTGCTCTCCCTCAGCGAGGACCTGCCGGTGGCCGTCGTGATCGTCGACACCGAGACCCGCGTACGGGAGTTCCTGCCGCAGCTCGACGAACTCGTCACCGAGGGGCTGGTGACCCTCGACGACTGCGAGGTCATTCGGTACGTCGCACGCGATGGCAGTCAGGACAAAGCGGGCACGAAGGGTAAGAAGTCGTTGTGAACTGGCTGCTGGTCGTCGCGGGTGCCGTGGTCGGTGCCCCGCTGCGCTATCTGGCCGACCGCGCGGTGCAGTCGAGGCACGACTCGGTCTTCCCCTGGGGCACCTTCGCCGTCAACGTCACGGGCTGTCTGGTCCTCGGCCTGCTCACCGGCGCGGTGGCGGCAGGGGCCGCCGGAGCCCACCTCCAGCTGTTGCTGGGCACGGGTCTGTGCGGGGCGCTGACCACGTACTCGACGTTCTCGTACGAGACCCTGCGCCTGACGGAGGCCGGGGCACGCCCCTACGCCGCCGCCAACGTGGTCGCGAGCGTCGTGGCGGGCCTGGGAGCGGCGTTCGCGGGGGTGGCGCTGGCCCGGCTGGTGTGGGCGTAGGGAATCGGTCCTCGCCGGCGTGTAGTAAGACTTGTGCCCTCCGCACCTGCCTTCCCCTGAGAAGAACTGGATCCCATGAGCGTCATCAGCGTCGGTCAGGCCGTCGTCCTCGGAGCCGTCGAGGGAGTGACCGAGTTCCTCCCCGTCTCCTCCACCGGCCATCTGAAGATCGTCGAGGGGCTGATGGACATCCCCGTCGACGACGACGCCGTCGTCGGGTTCTCGGCCGTCATCCAGGTCGGCGCGATCGCCGCGGTGCTCGTGTACTTCTTCAAGGACATCGTGCGGATCGTCTCCGCGTGGGGGAGGGGACTGTTCAACAAGGAGGAGCGGTACCACCACGACTACAAGTTCGCGTGGTGGGTGATCGCCGCGACCGTCCCGATCGTCGTCGTCGGTCTCGCCGCCAAGCCGCTCATCGAGGGGCCGCTCGCCTCCCTGTGGGTGGTCGCGGGCTCCCTGATCGCCGGCAGTGGTGTGATGTGGGCGGCGGACCAGATGGGCCGGCACAAGCGCGGGGAGGACGACACCTCCTTCAAGGACGCCATGCTGGTCGGCAGCTCGCAGATCCTCGCCCTGCTCTTCCCCGGCTTCTCCCGCTCCGGTGCCACCATGTCCACGGCGCTGATCCTCGACCTGGACCGGGTGGCCGCCACCCGTCTGTCCTTCTTCCTCGGCATCCCGGCCCTCACCGGCGCCGGCCTCTACGAGCTCAAGGACGCCCTGGGCGCGGGCGTGGGGGCGGCCCCGCTCGCCGTCGGCACGGCCGTCTCCTTCGTCGTCGCCTACGCCTCCATCTCCTGGCTGCTGAAGTTCGTGGCCAAGCATTCCTTCAACGCGTTCGTGATCTACCGGATCGTCGTGGGCCTGCTGCTCTTCGGGCTGCTGGGCGCGGGTGTGCTCAACAGCTGAGCGCATGGATCGGTGGGTGTCGTTCGTCCGCGGCACCTTCTCGGCTCACAGATCGGCCCGCGCCCCTCGGGGCGCGGGCACCTTGACAGGGCCCTCCCGTCGCCCGGAGTATCACTTCCGTGAACCTGTCAGACAGCCGGACAGCCAGTCAGCCTCCGCGACGCGTCAGCGCCATGGAGGCGGTGCTGGCGCATCTGCGCAACGCCATCGAGCGCGGGGAGTACGCCATCGGCGACAAGCTCCCCTCCGAGGCGGAGCTCTGCCGCACCCTGGAGATCAGCCGACCCGTGCTGCGCGAGGCTCTGCGGGCCCTGCAGACCATGGGCCTGACCGTCTCCAAGACCGGCAAGGGCACCTTCGTCGTCGCCAACGCGGTGGAGGACCCCACCTTCGGCGACTACGCGGCCAGCGACCTGCTGGAAGTGCGCCGCCACGTCGAGATCCCGGTCGCCGGGTACGCGGCACAGCGCCGCACCCCGGAGAACCTCGACCATCTGGCCCACCTCCTGGACCGGATGGAACGTGAGACCGACACCACCGCGTGGGTCGCGATGGACACCCTGTTCCACCTCGCCGTGGCCGAGGCCGCCCAGAACCCGGTCTTCCGCCGGGTCATCGAGGAGATCCGGGACGCGCTGGCTCGTCAGTCGGCCTTCCTCAACGAGCTGGGCGGCCGTCGGGAGCAGTCCAACCGCGAGCACCGCGCGATCGTCGAGGCGCTGATCGACGGTTCCCGGCACGACGCGGTGGAGGCCATGTCCCATCACCTCGACCGCGTCGAGACCACCCTCACCGACATCGTCCGTTCCCCGAACACGGGCACGGACACCCCCACGGAAGGCGAGCCCCAGGCGTGAGCGAGCAGTCCTTGTACGACGGCGTGCAGAAACGTTCCGGCCATGTCGACGCCGGAGACGAGGGATACAGCAAGTCCCTCAAGTCACGGCATGTCAACATGATCGCCATCGGCGGCGCGATCGGCACCGGCCTCTTCCTCGGCGCCGGCGGCCGACTCGCCGACGCCGGCCCGTCCCTGTTCATCGCCTACGCGGTCTGCGGAGTCTTCGCCTTCCTCGTCGTCCGCGCCCTCGGCGAACTCGTCCTCTACCGGCCGTCCTCCGGCGCCTTCGTGTCGTACGCCCGCGAGTTCCTCGGCGAGAAGGGCGCCTACGTCGCCGGCTGGATGTACTTCCTGAACTGGGCCACCACCGGCATCGCCGACATCACCGCCGTAGCCCTCTACACGCACTACTGGGGCATGTTCGCCGACATCCCGCAGTGGGTGCTGGCGCTCATCGCGCTCGCCGTCGTCCTCACCGTGAACCTCATCTCGGTGAAGATGTTCGGTGAGCTGGAGTTCTGGTTCGCCATCATCAAGGTGGGCGCGCTCGCGGCGTTCCTGCTGATCGGCATCTTCCTCCTGGCCACCCGGCACCCGATCGACGGCCACCACCCCGGCCCGTCCCTCATCACCGACAACGGCGGCATCTTCCCGAGCGGCCTGCTGCCCATGCTGCTGATCATCCAGGGCGTCGTCTTCGCCTACGCCTCCGTCGAACTCGTCGGAGTCGCCGCGGGCGAGACCGAGAACCCCGAGAAGATCATGCCGAAGGCGATCAACTCGATCATGTGGCGCGTCGGCCTCTTCTACGTCGGCTCGGTCCTCCTGCTCTCGATGCTGCTGCCCTGGAACAAGTACACCGCCGGCGAGAGCCCCTTCGTGACCGTGCTCTCCAACATCGGCATCCCGGCGGCCGGCGGCGTGATGAACCTCGTCGTCCTCACCGCGGCCATGTCCTCGCTCAACTCCGGCCTGTACTCCACCGGTCGCATCCTGCGCTCCATGGCCATGTCCGGCTCGGCCCCGAAGTTCACCTCGGTGATGAGCCGCAGCCAGGTCCCCTACGGCGGCATCCTGCTCACCAGCGGCGTCTGCGTCCTCGGCGTCGGCCTCAACTTCGTGGTCCCCGCCGACGCGTTCGAGATCGTGCTCAACTTCGCCGCGATCGGAATCCTGTCCACCTGGGGCATGATCATGATCTGTCATCTGCTCTTCTGGCAGAGGACCGAGAAGGGCGAACTCGCCCGCCCCGGCTACCGACTGCCGGGTTCCCCCTGGACCGAGCTCGTGACGCTGGCCTTCCTCGCCTCCGTCCTGGTCCTCATGTACGCCGACGGCGGCGCCGGCCGCACCACAGTGCTGTGCCTTCCGCTGATCGTCGGGGCCCTGGTCGCCGGATGGTTCGCCGTCCGGGGCCGGATCGCTCGCATGTCGAGCGCGACCGCATCCACCAGCGCCGACGCGTGACCCGCGTGGCGCTCCTCTCGAAGCAGGAAGCGATGTACAGCAGTTCCGTCGCGGACGCCCCCCTGATCCGCGAGCCCTTCCACGCACCCGTCGCCCACCTGATGCGCGGCGGGGTCGTGGAGGGCGTCCACTACGGTTCCGTCGTCGTCCTCGGCGCAGACGGACGGGTCGGGTTCCAACTCGGCGACATCGAGGCCGCGTTCTATCCGCGCTCCGCGCTCAAGCCGGTCCAGGCCGTCGCCATGGTCCGGGCCGGGCTGCCGCTGGACGGTGAGCTGCTCTCCCTCGCGGCCGCGAGCCACTCCGGTGAAGAGCGGCATCTCGAAGGAACCCGGCGGATCCTGGAGCTGGCCGGGGTCTCCGAGGAAGCCCTGGGCAACGTTCCCGACCTGCCGTTCGATCCGACCGTGCGGGACACCTGGACACGGGAGGGCCGAAAGCCCTCCCGGCTCGCCCAGAACTGCTCCGGCAAGCACGCGGCGATGCTCTACGCGTGCGTGCTCAACGACTGGCCGCTTGAGGGGTATCTCGATCCCTCGCATCCGCTGCAGCAGGCCATCGCGGAGATCGTCGAGGATCTGACCGGGCAGCGGATCGCGCGCGTGACCGTCGACGGTTGTGGCGCGCCGCTGTTCTCCGTCTCGCTGCACGGGCTCGCCCGGGCCGCGGCCCGGATCACTTCGGCGGTTCACGGTACGCCTGAGGCGCGGGTCGCCGACGCGATGCGGGGGCATGCCGAGATGGCGTCCGGTGCGGGGCGTGATGTGGCCGCGTTGATGCGTGCCGTGCCGGGGCTGCTGGCCAAGGACGGGTTCGAGGGTGTGCAGGTTGCCGCGCTGCCCGATGGGCGGGCCGTTGCCGTGAAGATCTCCGACGGGGCGAATCGGGCGCGGGTTCCGGTTGCTGCGGCGGCGCTTGCCCGTGCCGGGGTGTCGGCGGATCTGCTCACGGAGTTCCAGGGGGAGGCGCTGTTCGGGGGTGGGCGTGAGGTCGGGCGAGTGCGGCTCGTTCGTTCGTTGGAGCCCGTTGTGTCTGCCTGCGCCTAAGAGCTCGGGCGGCCATGTCGTTCTGCGGGTGCGGGCCCGTTGTGGCCGGTCGCGCAGTTCCCCGCGCCCCTGAAAAGCGATCACCTGAGCCTCATTCGAAGAAGGCCCCGCACCCTCATGGCCGCCGTCGTCTGTCGCCGTGAGCGTGTGCACACCCTGCGTGCCACCGAGAACGTTCCCATCACCGGGACGGCGATCTCCGCCTACCCGCACCTCATCGACGCCCTCGCCGCCGTCTCGGCTGCACGGCCGCCACGGACATCGCCAAGGAGGCCCTCGTCTCTGTCCGCGGTGTGGCCGAACTCGTCCTGGAGAAGGGCCTGTTGCTCGCCGAGACACTCGCCGACCTGCTGCGGCCGGAGGTCGTCGCGGGCGCCGGCTCGCCCCTGGCCCGACCGGCCCCACCTGCCGTGATACGCGCCAGGCCGGCCCGGAGGCACAATAGTGATCATGACAACGACGTCGTCGCTCACCTTCCAGCCGGTCCTGGAGCGCATCGCCGAGGAGATCGAACGCACCCCGGGCCATGGCCGCGCCGCCGACTACATCCCGGCGCTCGCCGCCTGCGACCCGCGCAGCTTCGGTATGGCCGTCGCCGAACTCGACGGCACGGTGTACGGCGTCGGGGACTGGCGCGAGCCGTTCTCGACGCAGTCCATCACCAAGGTCTTCACCCTCGCGCTCGACCTGGCCCGCGAGGGCGACGAACTCTGGGAGCACGTGGGCCGCGAGCCCTCCGGCAACCCTTTCAACTCCCTGGTGCAGTTGGAGTACGAGAACGGCATCCCGCGCAACCCGTTCATCAACGCCGGCGCCCTCGTCGTCACCGACCGCCTCCAGACCCGTACCGGAGACGCGGCGGGCGAACTGCTGTCCTTCCTCCGCCAGGAGAGCGGCAACGCGGCCCTGGACTTCGACGAGGACGTGGCCGCCTCCGAGTCCGCCCACGGCGACCGCAATGCCGCGCTGGCCCACTTCATGGCCGCGTACGGCAATATCGACAACGCCATCCCGGTCCTGCTCGACCAGTACTTCCGCCAGTGCTCGATCAGGGCGTCCTGCGCCGACCTGGCCCTCGCCACCACCTTCCTGGCCCGGCACGGCATCCGCGCCGACGACACCCGTCTCCTCACCCGCAGCCAGGCCAAGCAGATCAACGCGATCATGCTGACCTGCGGCACGTACGATGCGGCGGGCGACTTCGCGTACCGGGTCGGCCTCCCCGGCAAGAGCGGAGTCGGCGGCGGAGTCATCGCCGTGGTCCCGGGCCGCTGCACGCTGTGCGTGTGGAGTCCGGGCCTGGACGAGCGCGGCAATTCGGTGGCGGGGGTGGCGGCCCTGGACAGATTCACGACGCTGACGGGACTGTCGGTGTTCTGAAGGGCGTGACTGATCCACCCGGGGCACGGTGACCGACCCAGGGGCGCGAGGAACCGTGCGAGCAGCCACGCACCGCCCGCGCCCGACCACGTATCGGTCACACCCCGGTCTCCGCCCCGTCGCTTTCCAGCCACCCAAAACTGACACGCTGCTGAGGTGTTGGCCAAAGTTCCCGTCGATCTCCGCCGCTGCCAGATCCTCGGTCTGGTCGGCACCGCCTTCCTCGCCGCAGGGGGTGAGACCGCCGGCGCCCTCCCCGTGCGCGAACTCCTCACCCCGGCCTCGCCCGGCGCGGCGCTGGGCCTGGTCGGCGCCTACTTCGGCGTCGTCCTCCTGATCGCGGCCTGGCTCCTCCTGGGCCGCCTGGTACGCAGTGCCGAGAAGAAACCCAGCACGCGCGAGCTCATGGCCGTTCTGATCATCTGGTCGGTCCCGCTGCTGCTCGCCCCACCCCTGTTCAGCCGGGACGTCTACAGCTACCTCGCCCAGGGCGCGATGGCGGATGCCCACATGGACGTCTACAGCCAGGGACCCGCCCTCCTCGGCGGCCCCCTCGCCGACGAGGTGGCCCCCATGTGGCAGCACACGGCCGCCCCGTACGGCCCCGTGTTCCTCGGCGTGGCCTCCGTTCTGGTGAAGGCGTCCCGTGGTGAACTCCCCGCCGGTCTGCTCGGGATGCGGCTGGTCGCCCTGCTCGGTGTGGCCCTCATGGCGGCAGCCCTGCCCCGCCTCGCCCGGCACAGCGGCGCCGACCCGGCCGCCGCGCTCTGGCTCGGCGCCCTCAACCCGCTGGTGCTGCTCCACCTGGTCGCGGGCGCCCACAATGACGCGGTCATGCTCGGCCTGCTCGGTCTCGGCCTGGTCGCCGCGCTGGGCCGGTGGCCGATCCTGGGGGCCGTACTGGTGACACTCGCCGCACTGGTGAAGGCGCCCGCCGCCCTGGGGCTGGCCGCGATCGTCGTGCTGCGGATCCGGGCCGGCGACCACCCCGCGAAGGCGGTCCTGACGGCCGCCGCCTCGGCCGCGGCCACCACCGTCGCCGCGACGGCCGTCGCGGGCACCGGCTACGGCTGGATCGGCGCCCTCAACACCCCTGTGTCGTCCGGGAACTGGGCCCTCACCAGCCTCCTCGGCCGTGCCACCGGCGCCCTGCTGGAGCGGCTGGGCAGCGACCTGGCCCCGCTGGCGGTTCCGGCCTGGCATGCGTTCGGCGTCGTGACCGCCGTCGTCGTCATCGGCTACATATGGCTGCGCCTACGCCCGCGGCCGGTCTACGCCCTCGGCCTGAGCCTCGCCACCGTCGCCGCCCTCGGCCCGGCGATCCGCCCCTGGTACGCCCTGTGGGGCCTGTTCCTCATAGCGGCCGCCGCACCCAGCGCCTCGGTACGGCACCGGGTGGCCGCCGTGACAGGCGTACTCGCCCTCGCCACCCTGCCGAGCGGCGGCCCGGCCGACACCGGACAACTGGTCCTCGCCGTCTCCGGAGGCGTACTCGCCCTGGTCGTACTGGTGCAGGCCCTCCAGACGGCCCAGGCCCCGGCGACAGGACACACCGCATGAGAACGCCGACCACGGATCGCGGCCGGCTGCTGCTGGTCCTCGCCGCCGTCACCGCCGTCACTGTCTTCACGGCGACCGTGCCGCTGCTGCGCGACTGGTTCGACCTGCGTGTCTACCACGGAGCCGTCGACACCTGGATCCACCACGGCGGACGGCTCTACGACTACCGGGTGCCGGGGACGGCGTACGGCTTCACCTACCCCCCGTTCGCCGCCGTCGCCATGCTCCCCATGGCCCTGCTCGACCTGCGCACCGCCATCGCGGTGGGCCTGTTGCTCAACCTGGCGGCGCTGGCTGTGGTGATGCGTCTTCTCACCGGCCGGGCCTGGCGGCGATACGGCTGGTACGGCTGCGCGCTGGGCGCCTGTGTGCTCGCGCTGTTCGAGCCGTTGCGCGACACGTTCAGCTTCGGGCAGGTGAACCTCCTGCTGCTGGCCCTCGTCCTGGTCGACGCCTGGTTGCTCGCCACCGGCAGGGAACGCTGGGCCGGAATCGGTATCGGTCTGGCCGCCGCGGTGAAGCTCACGCCGGCCCTGTTCATCGGTCTGCTGCTGGTCGCCCGGCGCTGGCGCGCGGCCGCGGTGGCCACGGTGGTAACCCTGGCGGCCACCGGATTCGTGGCCGTCGTCGCCCCCGACGCCTCGCGCTTCTACTGGACCGACGCCCTGTGGGACACGACCAGGGTGGGCCGCCTGGACTACGTCTCCAACCAGTCGCTCCAGGGCATCCTGGCCAGGCTCGGCGAACCGGACCGCGCGGTGTGGGCCGTGGCCGTGCTGCTGACCCTGTGCGTGTGGGCCCTACGGGCCCGGCGGGCCGCGGCGGCGGGGGACTGGGCGGCCGCGTTCGCGCTCACCGGTCTGACCGCCTGCCTGGTCAGCCCCATCACCTGGGTGCATCACCTGGTGTGGCTGCTGCCTTCCTTCGCGGTGCTCGTGCGGAGAGGGCACCCACGGATCGCGGGCGCCCTCTACGCGGTCATGTGCACCAGTGTGGTGTGGCTGTGGTTCGACGACGCGTCCGGCGTCGACGGCTTCCTCGGCAGCAACGCCTACACCTGGATCACACTCGGCCTGCTGCTGTGGCTGCCGATCGGTCAGCCCCGCGCCGCACGCCCGAACCGGGACCGCAGCGCCAGCGCCGTCGATCCCGCGCCGATCCCGGCGGCTCCCAGCATGGCCCAGGTCTCCAGCCAGCCGGGCTCGTCGTCGTCCGACGACACGGCCGCCGCGACCGGCACCGCCTCCGGGTCCGGCCGGGGCCTCGCCCGCAGTGCGTCCAGCGAGCCCACCGGATCCACCCGCCCGGCCGCCCCGAACCCCCAGTCGAGCAGCTCCCGCGTCTCCTCGTAGACCGCGAATCCGCCGCCCTTCTGCGGGTTCATCACCGTGACGACCAGCGTCCGGTCACCCCGGCGGGCCGCGGCGACGAGTGTGTTGCCGGCGTGGCTGGTGTAGCCGTTCTTGACACCGATCAGGCCGGGATAGCGCTCCACACCGTCGGCGCCGGTCAGTAGCCGGTTGGTGTTCTGGATGCCGTACGACAACCCGCCCGGGGCGGGGAACTTCGCCTCGGCCGTGCCGCAGTACCGAGCGAAGTCCGGGTTGCGCAGCCCCGCCCGGCCGAAGACCGCGAGGTCGTACGCCGAGGAGACCTGGCCCGGGGTGTCGTAGCCGTCGGGGGATCGGACGTGGGTGTCGCGGGCGCCCAGGGCCCGGGCCTTGGCCTGCATGCGCGTGGCGGTCGCGCGCCAGCCGCCGTCCAGCCGGGCCAGGACGTGTACGGCGTCGTTCCCGGAGTTGAGGAAGACCCCGCGCCACAGATCGGCCACCCGGTACGTCTGCCCCTCGGCCACCCCGACCAGACTGCTGCCGGGACCGATGCCGGACAGCTCGTCCTCGCTGACCCGGTGTCTGAGACCGCCGGGCAGCACCGGCAGCACGGTCAGGGCGAACAGGGTCTTGAGCGTGCTGGCCGGCGGCAGCTTGCGGTGCGAGTCGTGGGCGGCGAGCACTTCCCCGGTGTGGGCGTCGGCGACCACCCACGACAGCGCGGACACCTCCGGGACCCGGGGTGCGCCCCGGTGCGGCCGGACCTGGGTGCCGTGGCGGTACAGCAGGGCGGGCGCCGCGGCCGCGGCCCGTGGTCCGCCGGGTGCGTCGGGGTCCGAGCCCGGGTGGGCGGCCGCCGTCGCGGGAGCGAACACCAGCAGGCTCGTCGTGCACAGGGCGCAGGCCGAGACGGCCATCCGGGAGGGAAGTCCGATTGTCATACCGCAAAGCTAGGAATGGACCCGCCCTACATGGCGCTGCCCGGGCCGAGAGTCAGGCGCGAGCACCCGGATGCCGCACGCCGCCCGGCGTGTCAGTCCTGTGAGGGCTCCGGCGTACTGTCAGCCGGCGGGCAGTGTCGGCTGGATCCGCCGAAGGAACGTCGCGTTGTCAGGGGTCTCGCGCATGCGCTGGAGAAGCGTCTCCAGGTTGCCCTGGCCGTCCCCGTTCTGGAGGACCCGCCGCAGACCCCGTACGGCTGTCAACTCGGCGGGGGTCAGCAGGAGTTCCTCGCGGCGGGTGCCGGAGGGGTTGATGGCGACGGCCGGGAAGACGCGGCGGGAGGCGAGTTCACGGTCGAGGCGGAGCTCCAGGTTGCCGGTGCCCTTGAGCTCCTCGAAGTAGAAGTCGTCCGCGCGGGAGCCGGTCTCCACCAGGGCGGTGGCGAGAATGGTCAGCGAGCCGCCCTCCTCGGCGAGCCGGGCGGCACCGAAGAACCTCTTCGGCCCGATCAGCGCGGTCGCGTCGACACCGCCGCTGAGGGTGCGGCCACCACCGGCGGCCGCGTTGTTGTGCGCCCGGCACAGCCGGGTCAGGGAGTCGAGCAGGATCACGACGTCCTCGCCGGCCTCGACGAGCCGCTTGGCCCGCTCGATCACCAGCTCGGCGAGCGCGATGTGCTGCTTGGGCGAGCGGTCGAAGGTGGAGGCGTACACCTCGCCGCGCACGGAGCGCCGCATGTCGGTGACCTCCTCGGGGCGCTCGTCGAGCAGTACCACCATCAGGCGGCACTCGGGGTGGTTGCCGGCGACGGCGGCCGCGATCTGCTGGAGCAGCACGGTCTTGCCGGTCTTGGGCGGGGCCACGATCAGCCCGCGCTGGCCCTTGCCGACGGGCGCGATCAGGTCGGCCACCCGGCCGGTCAACCCGGCCGCGGGGTGTTCGAGACGGATCCGCTCGCGCGGGTGCAGCGGGGTGAGGTCACGGAAGTGACGGCGGTTCTTGTCGGGTGTACGGCCATTGACGCGGGCGACCTCGGTGAGCGCGCGCTGGGTGCCGCGCACCCCGTCGACGACATCGCCCTTGCGCAGGCCGAACCGGCGGATCAACGCGGGGGAGACCTGGAGGTCGGTGGGCGTGGCCAGCAGGTCGGCGGCGCGCAGGTGCCCCTTCCCGCTCGCGTCGACGTCGAGGACGCCGGTGACGGCCCTGACCGGGATCTGCTGCTGTACAGGGGGGTTTTCGAGTGTGGTGGTCATGATGGTCTGTCCTTTCGAGGACGGGAGGCATGAGGCATGCGGAAGGAAGGGGAGAAGCCACGCGGGGAAGGCGGACAGCGCCTTCGGGTGGCGGGAAACAACACCTCGGGTACGACAGAGCCGCTGGTTTCGAGGTGGTGCTGAGAAGCCGGTACACGGACCGGCGATCTGAGAGAGAACTTGCACCGGCGCCCTCGAACGGGCGTACACAAGTGCTGACAGGACCGTACCACGGCGACTCAGCGCGTGGCGAGGAGTCCGTAGAGAAGCGGGATCCGCGGCTCGGGAAGCCGCCACCAACCGGACGCCGTGCGGGTCATCCGCGGCCAGCGCGGCCAAGGCAGCTCATCGCTCTCGCGCAGCCGCCGGACACCGAGTCCTGCCCCCGTCAACGCGTTGACGACCTCTCCTATTCCGTGCATCCACTCGAAGCTCTCCGTGGCGCCCGCGACGGCCGGACCGTCAGTGTAGGTGCGCGTCGCGTCCCGGTGCACGGGGCCGTCGCCGCCCAGGTAGTCGTGCCGGAGCAGCAGCTCGGGTCCTTCGTCCGGAGCGGGCTTGGGCCCCAGGGAGTTGAGCAGCGGATGGAACTCGACGACGTACAACAGCCCACCTGGGCGCAGTAGTTGAGCGACCACGTCCGCCCACCGTGCCAAGTCGGGGAGGTAGCACAGCGCGCCTTTGCCGGTGTAGACGACGTCGAACTGCCGCCCGCCCAACGACTCGACGGCGTCGTACACGTTGGCCTGCACGTACTCCACGTCCACGTCCGCCTTCGCCGCGATCCCCCGAGCGGCTGCGACGGAGGCCTCGGAGAAGTCGAGCCCCACCGCACGGGCCCCACGGCGTGCGATTGCCACCGTCTCCGTGCCGAGATGGCACTGGAGGTGGAGCACGTCACGGCCGGAGAGGTCGCCGAGGTCCTCCCACTCGAACGCGGCGAACCAGCGCTCGGGGTCGAGGTCCTCGTCGAGGCCGTAGAACCGGCTGGCGAGGTGGACGGGGGTGCGGGCGTCCCAGTTGGCCTGGTTGACCCGCATCAGCCGCGCGTGCTCGTCGGAGGGCATGGGGACATCCCATCGTGAACGGGGCCGCGACGCGCCGCATACCAGCCATACGAACCCCCGACGCCGACGCGGACGCGGGCATGGAGGCGGCAGGGCCCCTCGCCGTCGTCAACGCCGGAGGCGACAGCGCCCGGGCTGTGCCTCCCTGGTCACCCTGCTGCTGGTGCGCAAGAACGCGGCGCGCTCGGCGACGGAGGCGGCGGTGCGGCCCGCGGCCGTCTGACCGTCGTACCACCGAAATGAGGGGCCGGATCTCCGCCCCTCATTTTTGGTGCGCGTCGGGTGTCGATTCGGGGCGGTCCCGTTCGTCGGGCGGGTGTAGGAAGCTCATGAGGACCGGGAGGAACCATGAAGTACATGCTGCTCGTCTGCGGCGACGACACCAACGACGCCTCGGACATGGCCCCCGTCGAACCCTGGGTCGAGGAGCTCGGCGACCGTGGCGTACGGCTGCACGGGCATCGGCTCGCCCTGCCCGCCGACGCGGTCACCGTGCGGGTGCGCAGCGGTGAAGTGCTGCGCAGCGACGGGCCGTTCGCGGAGACCAAGGAGTACGTCGCCGGCTTCGACATCCTGGAGTGCGACAGCCTGGACGAGGCGGTCCGGGCGGCCGCGAAGCACCCCGTGGCCACGATCGGCGCCATGGAGGTGCGTCCGTTCTGGGAGGACGAGGACGCCGAGAGGGAGATCCGCGGCCTCGACGCCGAACTGACGGACGCGGCGCGGGAGCGGGACGCGGAGAGGATCACCGCCTGCTACGCGCCGGACGCGGAGACCTCGCATCTGGCCCACGGCCACAAGACGCTGGAGGACCTGATGGCCGGCGCCACCGGGCCGCTGGTCCGCGAGGTCCTGGAGTCCCGCCTCCACACGGACGAGAGCATCGCCTTCGGGCACGCCCTGGTACGGCTGCGCACGGATCGCGAGCGCGTGCTGCGCGTCACGACCGGGTACCGCGACACCGGCCTGCGCTGGTCGATCGTCCACGAACACACCACGGAGGTTCAGTCATGAAGTACGTCCTGCTGATCTGCACCCCCGCCGGCGGCGAGGAACTCAGCCCCGCCGAGATCGCCGACGACCCCCGCTTCACCTCCTACATCGAGGAGGTCCGCAGCCGGGACGTCGTCAAGGGCGGCGCCCGTCTGCGCCCGGCCTCCGACGCCACCACCGTGCGCGTCCAGGGCGACGAGGTCCTGCTCACCGACGGGCCGTTCATCGAGTCCAAGGAGTACATCGCGGGCATCGACATCATCGAGGTCGCCGATCTCGACGAGGCGATCTCCCTCGCCTCCCGTCATCCGGCGGCGCTCGCGGGCGGCTCGGTGGAAGTGCGGCCAGTGTGGGAGTGACCCCGGAAGAAGCGGTCGCCGCCGCCTTCCGGGATGAGTGGGGCCAGGTCGTCGCCACCCTGATCCGGGTGACCGGCGACTGGGACCTCGCCGAGGAGTGCGCGCAGGACGCCTTCACTCAGGCCCTGGACCGGTGGCGGCGCGACGGCGTCCCGCGCCGCCCCGGCGCCTGGCTCACCACGACCGCCCGCCACCGGGCCATGGACGTGCTGCGCCGGGAGGCCGCCGGGGCGCGGAAACTACGGGAGGCGGCGATGCTCACGGCACCCGAGGAGCCGTACGACGACAGCGGCGTCCAGGACGACCGGCTGCGCCTGATCTTCACCTGCTGTCACCCCGCGCTGCACATCGAGGCCCGGGTCGCCCTGACCCTGCGCACCCTCGCCGGGCTGACCACACCGGAGATCGCCCGCGCCTTCCTCGTCCCCGAGGCGACCATGGCGCAGCGCCTGGTGCGCGCCAAGAAGAAGATCCGCAACGCCGGCATCCCCTACCGCGTCCCGCCGGCCCACCTCCTGCCCGAGCGCACGACCGGTGTGCTCGGCGTGATCTACCTGCTGTTCAACGAGGGGTACGCGGCCACCTCGGGCGCCGATCTCGTACGACGGAACCTGTGCGCGGAGGCCATCCGGCTGGCCCGCGTCCTGGCCGGGCTGATGCCCGACGAACCCGAGGCGCTCGGCCTGCTCGCGCTGCTGCTCCTGCACGACGCGCGCCGCGAGACCCGCGTGGACGCGGCCGGTGAGCTGGTGACCCTGGAGGACCAGGACCGCACGGCATGGGACCACGACGAGGTGGACGAGGGAGCCGCCCTGCTGGAGACCGCGTTGCGCCGGGGCCGTCCCGGGCCGTATCAGATCCAGGCCGCCATCGCCGCCTGCCACACCACCGCTGTCAGAGCGGAGGACACCGACTGGGCCGATATCGCGGCCCTGTACGGGGAGTTGGTGCGCTTCGTGCCTTCGGCCGTGGTCCGCCTCAACCGTGCGGTGGCCGTAGGCATGGCCGAGGGCCCCGACGCCGGACTGGCACTGGTCGCGGAACTGGAGCGGGAGGGCGAGCTGAGCGGCTACCACCTGCTCCCCGCCACGCGCGCCGACCTGCTGCGCCGCAGCGGCCGTACGGCGGAGGCGGCCGAGGCGTACGAGCGGGCGCTGGAGCTGGTGGAGAACGACGCCGAGCGGAGCTTCCTCGAAAAGCGGCTCGCGGAGTGTCGATCCGGCCAAGGGCCGTACGTCGGTGGGTGAAGGCAACCCCGAGACACCGGAGGTCCCCTCAACGGGTCATGAGTGCCTACCTGCTCAGTCTCGGCGGCCTGTTGCTGCTCGGCGGCCGTATCGCCGACCTGCTGGGCCGCCGTGTCTTCGTGACCGGCACCCTGCTGTTCGGGCCGTCCTCGCTGCTGTGCGGATTCGCCGGTACGGCAACCACGCTGATCGCCACGCGTGCCGTGCAGGGCGTGTCGGCCGCCGTCATGACGCCGACGGACTCCAGGTCCGCGGCCCCGCGCGTACCCCTGCGCCTGCTGCGCTCCCGGACGGTGAGCGGCGCCAACCTGGTTGTCTTCCTGCTCGGCGCCACCGCCTTCGGGATGTCGTACCCGCTGTCCCGGTACGGCCAGGGCGTCCTCGGCTGGTCGCCCCTGCGCCTCGGCCTCGCCAACGTCGTGATGCCGCTGGGCGCGGTCGTCGGGTCCTACGCCGGACAGGCCCTGGTCACCAGGGTCGGCGCTCGCCCGGTGGCGGTGGCGGGGCTGTCGGCGAGCGCTCTCGCGGCCCTGCTGCTGTCCGGGGTGCCGGTGAACGGCGGCTTCGTCCGCGACCTGCTGCCCGCCCTGCTGCTCTTCGGCCAGACGGCGGCCTTCCAGATCGGAGGGGGTTTCGGAGTCGCTGTAGCCACCTCCGCAACCGTCTCGCACACCATGGGACCGGACCGGCTGACGGCACCCCACCTTCGACGTCACCGCGGTCCGCACCGCCGAGGCCGAACAGCGGCTCGGTGTGGACCGTCACCGGCACCTCGTACCTGACCCCGCTCACCCTCGCCGCCTACGCGGCCGTGATGAAGGCACTGCGCGGGACGAAGGTGACGCTGACGGTCGACAGCACCGAGGCCGCCCTCACGGCCGGCACGACCTGCACGGGCGCCCTCACCCTGACCGTCGCGTGACGCCGGGAGCGTGGACTCAGGAGGCGGCCCGCGCCCCCGCCCCCGCCTCCTTCGCGATCTCGTCGAACCGCGCGGCCATGGCCGCCTGGAGAGCCTGCGCGCCCGACAGCGGACGGACCATCACCATCAGCCGGTCGATCAGCCCGTCCTCGTCGAGATGGATGAAGTCACAGCCGTCCAGCGCCCGTTCGCCCACCCGGGTCGCGAACACCAGCGCGTGGTCGCGGCCGTCCTCGCTGCTCAGCTCGCTCACATAGCGGAAGTCCTCGAAGACCTTCAACACCGCGCCCAGGATCGCCGCCGTGATGGCCTTGCCCTCGTACGGCTTGAACACCACCGGACTCGTGAAGACCACGTCCTCGGCCAGCAGTGCCTCGACGGCACCGAAGTCACCCGCTTCGACCGCTTCTCGGAACGCTCGCATCACACCCCCATAGTCAATTTATTGAGTAGGTGTGGAGTAGATTAATCACCTGCTGCTAGCGTGTCCATATGTCGCTCAAGTACGCCGTCCTCGCCGCCCTGTTGGAAGGCGAGGCCTCGGGCTATGAACTGTCCAAGGTCTTCGACGTCTCGCTGGCGAACTTCTGGCCCGCCACACCGCAGCAGCTCTACCGCGAGCTGGAGCGCCTGGCCCAGGACGGGCTGATCGAGGCGCGGGTCGTACAGCAGGAACGCAGGCCCAACAAGCGGCTGTTCACCCTCACCGACACCGGCCGGAGCGAGCTCAACGCCTTCGCCGCCGAACCGCCCCGCAGGCCGGCCGCCCTCCGTGACGAGTTCCTGATCAAGATCCAGGCCATGGATGGCACCGACCCCGAGGCCACCCGGGCGCTGGTCGAGGAGCGTATGTCCTGGGCCCGCGGCAAGCTCGCCCGCTACGAGCGCGTACGGGACCGGCTCCTCGGCGGGCGCACCGAGGAGGAGTACCTCGCGGACGCCGAGCGGATCGGCCCCTATCTCACGCTCATGGGCGGAATCGCCTTTGAAACGGACAACGTCCGCTGGTGCGAGCGCGTTCTCGTCATTCTGGGCCACCGTGCTCCCCTAAGCTGACGCGGATGTTCAGCCCAGAAGGCCCCAGCCTCCGCGAACTCGCCGTCCAGGCGCTGTCGTCCGTCGAGCGCGGCTACGACCTGCTCGCCCCCAAGTTCGACCACACCCCCTTCCGTACGCCGGACTCCGTCCTGGACTCGGTCGCCTCCGCGCTCCGGCGCATCGGTCCCTTCGATGCCGGGCTCGACCTGTGCTGCGGCACCGGCGCCGGGCTCCGGGTGCTGACCCGGGTCTGCCGGGAGAGTGTCACCGGAGTCGACTTCAGCGCGGGGATGCTCGACGTGGCCCGGCGGCAGACGCGGTCCAGGGGGCAGCGTCTGTCCTGGGTGCGGGGAGATGCGCGCGCCCTGCCGTTCGCCCCCGCCTCCTTCGACCTCGTCGTGAGCTTCGGCGCCTTCGGCCACTTCCTGCCGAGCGAACTGCCCGGCCTGTTCGCGCAGGCCCGCGATGTGCTGCGCCCGGGCGGCTGCTTCGCCTTCCCGATCGTCGCCCCGCCCCGCCCCTCGTCCCCCGCCTACTGGATGCTCTTCGGCTTCGACCTGGTGATGCGGGTGCGCAACGCCCTGTGGCGGCCGCCGTTCGTCATGTACTACCGCGACTTCCGGCTCGGGGACGTCCGACGGGAACTGGAATGGGCGGGCCTCCAGGTCGAGTTGCACGCCCTGCCCGAGTTCGGTGAGCGCGGAGACGGGAGCCCACGGGTCCGCATGGTCGTGGCAAGACGCCCGACCTAGTCAGTCTGGATTTCCAACTCATCAGTTTGATTTCCCAACTCGCCAGGTTATGGTGGGTCGCGTGACCTCGACGACCGAGAACGAGATCGACCCCCTGTGGCGGTCCTGGGAGGGAGCCCACGGCGGCCATGTCGCCGCCGTCGCCCTGGCTGCCGTGCGGGGACGGTTCGCCGGTGGAGCCCATCCGGTCCGCACGCTGACCACGCATTTTCTGGCCCCGGCCGCCGCCGGTCCACTGCATGTCTCGGGCACCGCGCCCGCGTCCGGACGCCGCACCGCCGCCTGTGTCTTCTCCGGCCACCAGGACGGACTGCCCGTCGTCGTCGGCTCGGCGCTCTTCGGCTCCGGGCGCTCCGGGATGCCGTACGACGGTCAACCGGCCCCGGACGTGCCGGGACCGGACGAGTGCCAAACCATCCGGTTGCCGGGCCATCTGGCGCCCTTCGCCCGGCAGTTGGAGATACGTCCCGCCACCGCCGACCGCCCGCTGGCCGGTGGTGACCGCGCGGAGCTGCTCGCCTGGGTGCGCTTCGTGGACGGGCGGCCGTTCGACGCGGGAGCGGTGGTCACCCTCACCGATGTGCTGCCGCCTGCCCTCTACGCGGTCTGGAGCACCGCGCGACCCGTGCCCAGCGCGGAACTGACCGTCCACTTCACCGACGCCCTCGACGACGGCGTCCCCGACGGCTGGTCCCTCGTCCGGATCCGGACCGACCACGCGGGTGCCGGCTGGGCCGTCGACGACAGCGCCGTCTGGGCGGCGGACGGGCGGCTGCTGGCCCTCGGGCGTCAGTCCCGCGTGGTCCGCGCCGAGCGTCCGTGAGCCCGACGACGGGACCGCGCAGTCACAACGCGCTGTACACCGCGTCGACCAGCGCCATTTTCCGGGGATCGTCGGCGATGTGAGGGCCCATCCGGTTCATCACATACCCCAGCGAGACCCCCGCGTCCGGATCGGACAGCCCGCAGGAGCCGCCGAAGCCGTCGTGTCCGTAGGCCCGAGGGTTGGGCCCGTACGAGCCGTTCGGCCCGCTGAGCCACAGGCCGAGGCCGAGTTCCGTGTCGCTCCCGAGACCGGCGCCCAGCACCAGATCGCGGCAGCTGCCCTGGCCCTCGCGCACCCGCTCGGCCGATTCGGGGGACAGCACGCGCCGGCCGTCGTAGGAGCCCCGGCCCGCGAAGATCCCGTAGAGCGCGGCGACGGCCCGTGCGGTGCCGTGTCCGTTCGCGGCGGGGATCTCGGCGGCCCGCCACCCGGGCGTGTTCGCCTCGGCCGCCCCCACCACGGGGTTGGTCACCGCGGCGATCGCCGCGGGGGTCAACTGGGCGAAGATCGCGGCCTGTTCGCTTGCTGACGCGGCCGGCGGATGTACCAGTTCGGCGGCCCGCCCGGTGTCCTTCTCCGGCAGCCCGACGGTGAAGTCGATGCCCAGCGGTCCGGTCACCTCCCGCTCCAGGAACGCGCCCGGCAGCAGTCCCGAGACCCGTCGTACGACCTCCCCGACCAGGAAGCCGTACGTGAACGCGTGGTACCCGGACACCGTGCCCGGCTCCCACCAGGGCTCCATCGCCGCGAGCCGCTGTGTCGTCAGCTCCCAGTCGCAGAGCTCGGCGACGGAGTGGGGCTCGCGCAGCCCGGACAGGCCGGACCGGTGCGACAGCAGATGCCGTACGAGAACCTTCTCCTTGCCCGCCGCGGCGAACTCCGGCCAATAGGCGGCCACCGGGGTGTCGAAGTCGAGCAGACCCCGGTCGGCGAGGATGTGGGCGCACAGGGCCGTCGGGCCCTTCGTCGTCGACCACACGTTGACCAGCGTGTCGCGCTCCCAGGGACGGGTGCGGGCCGCGTCGGCCCAGCCGCCCCACAGGTCCACGACCGTCTCGCCGCCGACGGTGACGCTCACCGCGGCACCCAGCTCGTCGCGGTCCCGGAAGTTCTCCTCGAACGCCGTCCGCACGGCCGCGAAGCGCTCGTCGCAGTGGCCGTGGACGGCACGCTGGTGCTCGGACATGGACCCTCCGTCGTCGCCGGAAGCCCGGGTCGCGACGCTGCGACCCGGGCTCCGTGAACGTACTGACTGGTCGGATGGGATGGAAGAGTCTCGGGCGGGAATCAGGCGTAGCTACGCAACCAGTTCAGCTTCGCCGCCTGCTGGTACGGGCCGCCGCCCTCGTGGTCGTTGAAGTCGTAGACCTCGATCGCCTTGTCGTCATGGGCCCAGGCGTTGAAGGCCGCGAAGACGGTGGAGGGCGGGCAGGTCTGGTCCTCGAGGGCCGCCGAGAAGAGCGCGGGGGCGCGGCCGCGGCTCGCGAAGTGGACGCTGTCGAAGTAGGCGAGGGTGCCGAGGACGTCCTCGGAGCGGCCGCGGTGCGTCTTCAGGTAGAGGGCGATCTCGCGGTACGGGTGTCGGTCCGTCAGGGTCGTCGCGCGCGGGAAGTCGCACAGGAACGGCACGTCCGGGGCGACCGCCGCCAGGTCCGGGACCAGACCGCCCACCGCGATCGAGATGCCGCCGCCCTGGCTGCCGCCGAGCACGACCGTGCGTGCCGGGTCGGTCAGCGGGTGCGAACGGGCCGCCTCCACCGCACGCACCCCGTCCGTGAACACCCGGCGGTAGTAGTAGTTCTCGGGAGCGTCGATGCCTCGTGTCATGAACCCGGGGTACGCCGGAGCGCCGGCCACCGGGTCCGCGGTGCCGCCACCGCCGCCCCAGGCGCTTCCCTGACCGCGGGTGTCCATCACGAAGTGCGCCCGGCCCGTCGACGCCCACAGCAGATGCTCGTGCGGCAGCCCGCGGCCGCCGCCGTATCCGATGAACTCCACGACCAGCGGCACCGGGGCGGAGACCTCGGCGGGGATCGTGAACCAGCCCTTGACCGGGTGGCCGCCGAACCCGGCGAACGTCACGTCGTACACCTTGACCGTGGACAGCCCGGTGTCGACGAGTTCGAAGCGGGCGTCCAGATCGTGCTCGCGGGCCTCCTGAAGGGTCTTGGACCAGAACGCGTCGAAGTCCTCGGGCTCGGTGGACTCGCTGTGGTACTCGCGGAGCTCGTCGAGGGGGAGGTCGAACAGGGCCATGCAGGACCGCCTTTGCGAAGGAACAGTGCCGGATGATCACACCGTACGTGTGTGGTCGGATGAATCGCCAGGCCTCTGCGGTAACGGCTGGCTACGCTGACGCCATGTCGACAGTCGTGGATCTGCTGGTCAAGGACGCCGAGCTGCTGGTCGTGGACGGGGAGCGGGAGATCGCAGGCGGCTGGCTGGCCGCCGCGAATGGTCGGGTCACCGCCGTGGGTACGCCCGGCACCGAACCGGAGGCCGCGACGACCGTCTCGGCGGCCGGACGCCTCGTCACCCCGGGCCTGGTCAACACGCACCACCACATCTACCAGAACCTCACCCGCTCCTACGCCCCCGCCGTCAACGGCTCCCTCTTCGACTGGCTCACCACGCTCTACCCGCTGTGGGCCGCCCTCGACGAGGAGGCCGCCTACGTCTCGGCGTACGTCGGCATGACCGAGCTGCTGATGGGCGGCTGCACCACGTCCTCGGACCACCTCTACGTCCATCCGCGGCCCCGCCTCGTCGACGCCGAGATCCGTGCCGCCCTCGACATCGGCTTCCGGTTCCATGCGACCCGGGGTTCGATGACCCGTTCCGTGGAGGAGGGCGGACTGCCCCCGAGGAGCGTCACGCAGACCGACGAGGAGGTCCTGGCGGACAGCGAGCGCGTCATCAAGGCACATCACGACCCCTCGCCGGGCGCGCTGATCAGGGTCGCGCTCGCGCCCTGTTCGCCGTTCTCGGTCACCAAGGAGCTGATGACGGCGACCGCGGAACTCGCCGAGCGGTACGACGTCCGCCTGCACACCCACCTCGCCGAGGATCGCGACGAGGACACCTACTGCCTGGAGACGTACGGCTGTCGGCCCGTCGAGTACTTCGAGGAGACGGGCTGGATGAGCGACCGCACCTGGGTCGCCCACTGCATCTACCCGAACGACGCCGAAATGCGCCGGCTCGCCGCCGCGGGCGTCGGTGTGGCGCACTGTCCGAGCTCCAACATGCTGATCGGCGGCGGGACCGCGCGGGTGGGGGAGATGCGTGAGCTGGGGATGCCGGTCGGCATCGGCTGCGACGGCTCGGCCTCCACGGACCACGCTTCGCTCTGGATGGAGACGCGGGGCGCGCTACTGCTCGGCCGCTACCTGGGCGGACCCGGCGCGATGACCGCGCGGGACGCTGTCGACCTCGCGACCCGGGGCTCGGCCCGCTGTCTGGGGCGCGCGGACGAGATCGGCCATCTGCGGCCGGGGGCCTGCGCCGACCTGGTCGTCTGGGACCTGCACGAGGTGGCGCTCGCGGGCGCGCTCACGGACCCGGTCGAGGCGTGGCTGCGCTGCGGCCCGGCCCGCGCCTGGACCACGGTGGTGGGCGGACGGATCCTCGTGGACCGGGGCGAGCCGGTGCTGCCGGGCCTGACGGACGCGTTGCGGACGCACGGGGTGATTGCGCGCCGGATGCAGGAGGGGGCGGGGTAGGGCGGCTTGGGGCTTGGGGGCGGTGTCGGCTTGTGTTGGGGGCTGAGGGCTGAGGGCTGAGGGCTGAGGGCTGAGGGCTGAGGGCTGAGGGCTGGGGGCCGAGGCCGGGGGCCGGAAACCCGGAGGCGGGAGACCCGGAGTCCTGAGCCCGGAGGCCGGGGTCGAGGGCCGGGAGGCCGTAGCCCGCAGGTGAGGGGCCGGAAGCGTGGAGCCCGGATCCGGAAGCCTCGATCCGAAAGCCCCGAGCCCGGGAGGCCCGGAGCCGGAAGCCTGTGGGCGGGAGACCGGAAGCCCGGGGTCCGAAGGCCGGGAGCCGAGAGCAGGGAGTCGAAAGCCGGGAGCCGGGAGGTCGTAGCCCGGGAGTCCGGCCTCCGGGAAGCCCGGAGGCCGGGAGATTGGGGGCCGGAAGCGCGGAGTCCGGAAGCCGGGAAGCCCCGCAGCCCCGAGTACGGCAGAACAAGGGCCGGAAGCCCGCACAAAAGACGAGCGGG
>NZ_JBJDQL010000061.1:0-17121 GCF_044903305.1 Streptomyces sp. NPDC019531
AGCGGCGGGCGTTGTCGATGCAGACGGCGGCACGGCTGGCGAGTTCCTCGCCGAGGACGGTGTCGTCGTCGCCGTAGTCGTCGGGGTGGTTGATGCGTTCGGCGACCACGACGCCCAGCGTGGTGCCGCGGGCCTTGAGCGGGACGGCGAGCATGGAGTGGACGCCCCTGCGGTAGGAGCGTCCGGCGGGGGCGCGGGCGTTGCGTTCGGCGACCCAGCGCATGAAGTCGGGCTCGCCGGCCTGGCTGACGGACGCCCGGCCCGCGCGCAGGGCTCGCGCGGGCGGTGAGAAGTCGGGGTAGAAGTCCGACTCGCCCAGGCGGACGGCCGCCTCGGGGGTGCCTTCGTGGCTGGAGCCGTGGGCGACACGGCGCAGGAGGATGTCGCCGTCCAGCACGGTCGGGGGCTCGTCCGTTCCAAGGACCCATTCCAGGAGGTCCACGCTGGCGAAGTCGGCGTACCGCGGCACGAGGAGCTCGACGAGTTCCTCTGCGGTGCGCACCACGTCGAGAGTGGTGCCGATGGCGGCGGCCGCCTCGTTCAGGAGGGCCAGTCGCCGGCGGGCCCAGTACTGGTCGCTGCTGTCGAAAGCGGCCAGCGCCACGCCGGTCAGCTCGCCGGAGTCGTCGTCCCGGACGGGCCACATCTCGATGCTCCAGGCGTGCTCCCGGTTGAGGGAGGGGGCGCCGGTGAAGCTCTCGTAGCGCACGGGCATGCCGGTCTCGGCGACCTGGCGCAGATGCGCGTTGAATCCGCGGCTGTGTTCGGCGTCCTCGATGGTCTCCGGGAAGTGACGGCCGAGCAGGGCCTCCTCGGGCACGCCCATGACCCGGCAGGCCACGTCGTTGAGGCGCAGGTAGTGCTGGTGGGTGTCGAAGACCGACATGGACATGGCCGCCTGCTGGAAGGCCTGCCCGGCCAGGGTCGGCTCGCTGGAGCCGGGCGGCCGGGCCGTGATGACGTACCCGGTCGGGGCGCCATCGGTGCCCGCGACAGGACACGCCTCCACGAAGCGCGTGAGGGGGGAGCCGTCGCGGTGTCGCAGGACGACGGTTCCCTTCAGCGCCTCCACCGCCGGTCCCGGCGGGTCCTCGGCGAGCAGCTCCCGTGCCGCCCGGCCCACGACCTCCTCGGCCGAGTGTCCCGTCAGCCGCTGGGCACCGTCGCTCCACCCCGTCACAATGCCTGCGGCATCGGTGACCGCCGTAGCGGAGACGTGCTCCATATGGTCCAGGATGGTCCCTTTGTCAGACCGCATCAACCGAAACGGTGCAACGGGGCCCCTGGCGTCAGCGGTGTGCGCGCAGGGCTTCGAGGGCGCGGTCGGCGTGTGTGTTCATGCGCAGTTCGCTGCGGACGACCTCAAGGACCGTGCGGTCCTCGGCGATGACGAAGGTGACCCGCTTGGTGGGTGCCAGGGAGAAGCCGCGCTTGACGCCGAACAGCTCGCGGATCCTGCCGTCGGCGTCGGACAGCAGGGGCATGCCGAGGGTGTGGCGTCCGGCGAACTCCTGCTGACGCTCCACGGTGTCGCCGCTGATGCCGACCGGCTGGGCTCCGACGGCGGCGAACTCGGCGGCCAGGTCACGGAAGTGGCAGGCCTCCGCGGTGCAGCCGGCGGTCAGGGCGGCCGGATAGAAGAAGAGCACGACCGGACCGTCGGCGAGCAGGTCGGACAGCTTGCGGTTGGTGCCGGTCTCGTCGGGGAGCCCGAAGTCCTCGACGGTGTCCCCGGTCTCTATCGCCTTGCTCATGCCTGGTCCTCCCCGTTCTTCGCGATGTTGCGTGCCCACAGCACGAGCGGCAGTTGCAGCGGCAGCCGGCCGAGGGCCGTCGCCTTCAGTGGTGCGGGGCGGTGGCGCCAGTCGACGGCCGTCTTGATGTTGGCGGGGAACACCCCGACGAAGAAGGCGGCCGAGGCCAGCGCGGCGGTCCGCCTGGTCCGCGGCAGCGCCAGACCGGCGGCGAGCGCGAGCTCCACGGCGCCGCTCGCGTAGGTCCAGGTCCGGGGTTTGCCGGGCAGGGCCTGCGGGATGGTCGCGTCGAACGAGCGCGGTGCGGCGAAGTGAGCGACACCCGCGGTGGCCAACAGACCGGCGAGCAGCAGGGGCGAGCGTGGGGACCGTGGCACGGTTCCTCCTCCTGGGGGCTGCCGCGCACATTACTGGACGGTACAAGCACCTCGGACAGCGACCTCCGCTCTTACGGGGAACGGCGGTTGTGGGTGCCCGGGGTGTGGCCGAAGGAGCGGCGGAAGACGTCGATGAAGGCGCTCGCGGAGGGCTGGTCGCAGCGGTGGGCGACGGTGGTGACGGGGACGCCGTCGGCGAGCATCCGCAGGGCGTGGCAGAGGCGTGACCGGGTGCGCCACTGCGTGAAGGCCATGCCGAACTCCCGGCGGAAGAGGCGGCTGAGGGTGCGTTCCGAGGCCCCGGTGGCGGCGCCGAGCGCGGCCAGGGTGCGCGGGCCGGCGGGGTAGGCGAGGTGAGCGGGGTCAGCGTGAACAAGGGCACAGACCGCGGACAGCCCGGGATCGGTGGGGCCGGGCAGCCGCAAGGGCTGCTGGGGCGAGGCGCGCAGCTGGTCGCGGAGTACGGCGAGGAGGCGGCCGCGTTCGGGGCTGTGCTCGCGGCCGGGCCGGCCGCACCAATGCTGGGGGGCGCTGGCCGACGCCATGTCGCTGCGGACCCGCGCTCGTGCCGCTGGTGGTGCTGCCGGTGCTGGCTGGTCTGCTGCGGCGGGGGCTGTGCGAGCCTGCTCCCGCCGGGTCGCCCCACCCGACGGGGTGAGCCTCAGGCCGTTCCGGCCGGCGTAGGCTCCTCGCTCTCGTCGTCGATGGCGTAGGACAGGAAGTCGTCCACCATGCGGTGGAAGAGCCCGGCGAGCTGCCGCAGCTCCTCGGGCGACCAGTCGGACAGGGCCAGCTGCATGCCGCGGGCGCCGGCATCACGGATGCGGTCGATCGCCTGCCGCCCGGTCTCGGTGAGCTCGATCCGCTGGGCCCGCCGGTCGTCGGGGTCGGGGACACGCGTGACGTAACCCGACTTCTGGAGCTGCTGGACGGTGCGCGTGACGTGGGAGGCCTCCACGCCCAGACGGGCCGCCAGCTCCCCGGGACGCATCGGCTCGGTGTCGGCGACCTGGCGCAGCAGGGCCACGGCGGCACGGTCGAGCGGCACCTCGGCCAGGGACATCAGTCGGTCGTGCTGCCGGGCACGGGTGCTCAGATAGGTGATGCGGGTGAGCGCCCGCTCGATCTCGATGACTTCCGGGGACGCGGGGACGTCCGGGAGCGGCTGTGAGGACATACTCACCAGTTTACCATCTTGTTGCGTAACTCAAGTAAAGTACGGCGTATGTTGAGCGCCGGTACTGCGGACGTACGACATCGACGTCGGTCCTGGCACCCGGCCTCACCCCTCACACCCGCCCGGCCCGTCGCTCGGCCCTCAGCAGCCAGGCCAGGTACGCGCCGCCGGCGACGCCGGTCACCACACCGACCGGCAGCAGGGCCGAGCCGGTGACGCGCTGGGTGACGAGGTCGGCGGCGCAGACCAGGAGGGCGCCGGTCCATGCGGCGGGCAGGACGTTGGGGCCGGGTGCCCGGGTGATCCGGCGGGCGAGCTGGGGGGCGGCCATGGCGACGAAGGGGATCGGGCCGGCCGCCGCCACCGCCATCGCCGTGAGTCCGGTGCCCGCGCACAGCAGCACCAGTCGGCTGCGTTCGGGCGGCACCCCGAGCGCGGCGGCGGTGTCGTCGCCCATCTCCAGCATGGTCAGCCGGCGCGCGCACCCGAGGACCACCGGGCCGAGGAGCACCAGCCCGAGGGCGGCGATACGGACATCGCCCCAGTCGCGGGCGTTGAGCGAGCCGATCATCCAGCTCGCGGCCTGGGCCGCCTTGCCGATGTCGGCGCGCACGTAGAGAAAGCTGGTCGCCGAGCCGAGCACCGCGGAGGCGCCGATGCCGACGAGGATCAGCCGGTAGCCGTGCACGCCCCGCTTCCACGCCAGCAGATAGACGGCGACGGCGGTGGCGAACCCGCCGCACACGGCACCGATCGCGATCTGCGCGTCGCCCGCGTCGAAGAGGATGATGGCGACGAGCGCGCCCGCCGAGGCGCCGTTGCCGAATCCCGTGATGTCGGGGCTGCCCAGCGGGTTGCGGGTCAGCGACTGGAACACCGCGCCCGCCATGCCCATCCCGAACCCGACGAGGACGGCGACGAGCGCGCGGGGCAGTCGCAGGTCGAGGACGATGAACTCGGCGCCGGGCGGGCCGTTCCCGGCGAAGGTGCGCACCACGTCCAGCGGTGAGAGCTGGTACGTCCCGGTGCCGACGGCGAACACGGTCGTGACCGCGGCCAGGGCGAGCAGGGCGGAGCAGACCAGGACCGCGCGCGGGGCGAAGCGGAGGGACCAGTGCCGGGTGCGCAGGAGTCCGGGGCGCAAGGTGACCCTGTTCTGGGTGAGGCTCACAGCTGGGCCGCCTTCCGTCGCCGTACGAGATGGATGAACAGCAGGCCGCCGAGGAAGGCGGTGACGGTGCCGACCTCGATCTCCGACGGCGGGACCACGATCCGGCCGATCACGTCGGAGACGAGCAGCAGCACGGGCGCGTAGAGGGCGCAGTAGGGCAGCAGCCAGCGTGGGTCGGGGCCGCAGAAGGCGCGGGCGGCGTGCGGGATCATCAGGCCGATGAAGCCGATCGGCCCGCAGACGGCGGTCGCTCCCCCGCACAGCAGCGTGATGGCGACGACGGCCAGTACCCGGGTGCGGCGGACCCGGGTCCCGAGGGCCCGCGCGTGGTCCTCGCCCAGGGCGATGGCACCGAGTGGCCTGGCCAGGGCCAGGGCGAGGAGAGCGCCGACCACGAGCAGGGGCAGTACGGCGACCAGCAGGGAGGGGTCGCGCTTGGCGAGGGTCCCGACCGACCAGTGGCGCATCGCGTCGAGGGTGCTGAGGTCCCAGAGCTGAAGGCCGTTGACGTAGCCGAAGAGGGCGGCGTTGACGGCGGTTCCGGCGAGGGCGAGGCGGACCGGGGTGGCGTGACGCCCACCGCCGAGGGACTGGACGGCGGTGGCCGCGAGGGCGGCTCCGGCGAGGGCGAACCACAGGTAGCCGGAGAAGGACGTGATCCCCAGGACGCTGATCGCGGTGACGACGGCGGCCGAGGCGCCCGCGTTGACGCCGAGCAGCCCCGGGTCGGCGAGCGGGTTGCGGGTCAGGGTCTGCATGACGCCGCCGGCGAGGCCGAGGGCGGCGCCCACGGCGATGCCCATGAGGGTGCGCGGGAGCCGGAGGTCGCGCACGATCGCGTCGTTCTCGGTGCCCGAGGGTGCGAAGAGGGCCGACCAGACCTGGTCCGGCGGGACCTGTTTGGTGCCGAGGGCCAGCGAGAGGGCCGTCGCGGCGGCCAGCAGGGCGAGACCGAGCAGGAGTCCCGCGGTCCGTACGGAGGCGAGCGGCGGACGTGGGCGCCGGGCGGAGAGCGCTCGGTTTCCTGCGGAGTGTGGATCCGCTCCAATCAACATGTGCTTAGCTTAGGCTAACCTAACTAAGGCTGTTGACGATCTCGTTGACAGTTCATCTTTCCATGCTCAAGTGCCGCCGCTGTCAAGCCGGTTGGCGCGCTCGCGACGAACCGGTCGGCGCGCCCGCGAAGAGAAGAGGAGCGATGTCCGCCGCCCCCACCCCAGCGGTCCGCCCGGTCGCAGGACCGTTGGATCCCCGGCACGAGGTACGTCCGGTCCGGCTCACCGGGCCGCGTGTGGCCCGTCTCGTGGCCCAGTTGGCCACGGCCGAGAACGAAACGAGCCGTGCGGCCCTGACGGCAGAGTTCTGGAGCGAGGTGGAGCACCTGGGCACTCCCCTCGTCGAGGAACTGGAGGGCGACCCGGACCACCGGGCCGTCACGTTCCTGTGGCGCGGCCACCGTGCCACCCGGCAGGTGCTGCTGTTCGCCAACCGCATCATCGACCGCGACCACCTCGCGGGTTCGCTGTTGCGCCGGGTGCCCGGCACCGACGTGTGGCACCTGGGGATGCGGCTGCGCGCCGACCACCGCGGCTCCTACCGCATGGCCGCCGACATCTCCCCGAAGGACCCGCCCGAGGACCCGGCACTGCTCCAGCAGCGGTTGCGGGCGCTCACCGCCCACGCCGCCCGGGATCCGCTCAACCACCGCTCGGTGCCCACCCGTTGGCAGAAGGTGGACAGCTCGGTCTTCGCCCTGCCGAAAGCCCCCGCACAGCCCTGGTCGGACCGGCGTGACCCGGCTCCCGCCGGGCGGGTGGAGCGGCACCGGGTGGCCGCGCCCTCGCTCGACGGCCACCGCGACACCTGGGTCTACCTGCCGCCCGGGGAGGACCCCGGCGCGACGTCACCGCTGCCCGTCCTGGTGCTGTGCGACGGCGACATGTGGTTCGGCCGCCTCGGCCTCGGTCGCACGCTGGACGCGCTGATCGCGGACGGGGCCCTGCCGCCGCTCGCCGTGCTGGCGCCGGACGCCGTCGACAACGCCACCCGCTGGCTCGAACTGGGCGGCCGCGGCCCCTTCGTCGGCTTCCTCGCGGACGAGCTGCTGCCCTGGGCGGCCGGCCGCTGGCCGCTGACCACGGACCCGCGCCGGACCGTCGTCGCCGGGCAGAGCCTGGGCGGGGTGACCGCGCTGTACGCCGGCCATCTGCGGCCCGAGCGGTTCGGCAACGTCCTCGCCCAGTCGTCCTCCCTCTGGTGGCGCCCTGGCCTGCCGCCGCCGGGCCGGGTCAAACCCCCGGTGCACGGGACGCCCTGGCTTGTCGGCCGCTACGCCACCGGTCAGCCGGACTCCGTCACCGTCCATCTCGACGTCGGCCTGCACGAGGGCCGGATGGTCGACCATCACCGCACCCTGTACGACGCGCTGCGCTCGGCGGGCTACCGGGTGACCTACGACGAGTTCAACGGCGGTCACGACTACGCCTGTTGGCACGGCGCCCTGGCGGACGGGCTGGTGCGCCTGCTGGGCACCTCAACCCGGCCTCTCCCCTTTCCCTGATCACTCTTCCCCTGAGCACTCTCAAGGAGCTGTACCCACATGTCCTCTGCACGAGCCTCCCGCAGGGCGGTCCTGACCTCCGCCGCCACCGTCATGACGGGAGCCCTGCTCCTGGCCGGCTGCGGATCCGACGACGGGAGCGACACCGCGAGCAGCAAGGAGGCGAGCACCCGTCGGATCACCGACGCCCAGGGCCGCAAGGTGACCGTGCCGACCACGCCGAAGAAGGTCGTCGCGCTCAGCGAGCCCACGCTGGACGCGGCACTCGCGCTCGGTGTCGAGCCGGTGGGCACCACCGCGGGCCGCGGTCAGACGGGCGTGTCGACCTACCTCGCGGACAAGGCGGCGGGGTCCGAGGTGGTCGCCACCGTCGCCGAGGCCGACATGGAGAAGCTGGCGGCCCTGCAGCCCGACCTGATCCTGCTGGACGAGACGACCGGCGCCAAGAAGGAGATCTCCAAGCTCCAGGCCATCGCCCCGACCGTGGTCACCGCCAAGCTCAACGCGGACTGGAAGACGGCGTTCACGGCCACGGCCGACGCGCTGAACCAGAAGACGAAGGCCGAGAAGGTCCTCTCGGACTTCGAGAGCAGTGTGGCCGCCACCGAGGCGAAGCTCGGCGCCAACGCCGGCGCGGTCGTCAGCGTGATCCGCTGGCAGGACGGGGCGCCCTCGGTCGTCGGCAAGGGCGTGGGCCATGTCGGCTCCACCCTCTCGGCGCTCGGGCTGACCCGGCCGACGGACCAGCAGGGCGCGAGCTCCGGGCACAGTGAGCCGGTCAGTCTCGAGAAGCTGTCCACGATCGACGGCGACTGGCTGTTCTTCGGCACGCTCGGCGACCGTGCGGACGGCGAGAAGGCGTACGCCGAGGCGAAGAAGGTGCCCAACTTCGAGAAGCTGAAGGCCGAGAAGGAGGGGCACGTCGTCGTCATCCAGGGCTCGGCGTGGAACAGCGCGGGCGGTCCGCTGGCCGCGCGGCTCGTCCTGGACGACATCTCGAAGGCCCTGGCCCCGTGACCGGCCCGCTCTCCGGGCGGCTCGCCCTCGTGACGGGGGCGGGCCGGGGCATCGGCGCGGCGGTGGTCACCGCGCTCGTCCAGGAGGGCGCCCGAGTCCTCGCCACCGACCTGGACGCGGAGGGCGTCGAGGCGGTCGCCGCCGAGCACGGCGATCGGGTCACCGCCCGCGCGCTGGACGTGACCGACGCCGACGCCGTCGAGGCCCTGGTCGCCGAGACCGAACAGCGTCTCGGTCCGCTGGACATCGCCGTCAACGTGGCCGGGGTCCTGCGTAGTTCGAGCGTCGTGGCCCTCTCCGACGAGGACTGGGCGGCCACCTTCGCCGTCAACTCCACCGGTGTCTTCCATGTCTCGCGCGCGGCGGCCCGCCGTATGGCCGAACGGGGCCGCGGCAGCATCGTCACCGTCGCCTCGAACGCGGCCGGAGTGCCCCGCGCGGGCATGGCCGCCTACGCCTCCTCGAAGGCCGCCGCCGTCATGTTCACCAAGTGTCTGGGCCTGGAGGTGGCCGCGCGGGGCGTCCGCTGCAACACGGTCTCCCCCGGCTCGACCCTCACCGACATGCAGCGCGCGATGTGGGCCGCCTCCGGCGCCGACGACGAGACGGCCGCACGGGGCGTGATCGAAGGGGACCTGGCGGCTTTCCGCACGGGCATCCCGCTGGGCCGGATCGCCGATCCCTCCGACGTCGCCGAAGCCGTCGTGTTCCTGGTCTCGGACCGTGCCCGCCACATCACCCTGCACGACCTGTACGTCGACGGCGGCGCCACCCTGCGGGCCTGACCCGCCCGCTCCCCCGACTCATGACGTCCCCCCACTGGAGACATCCATGTCCCTCACCGCGCACGCACCCGCAGAGCCGCTGACCTCCCCCGGCGCGGCGACCTCGCTCCTCGACGCCTACCGCCCCACCACGGACCGCTTCCTCGCGACCCCCCACCGCACGCTCCTGGGCCGCGGAACCACCGCCGAAGTACCCGCCGGCACGGCCTCCTTGACCCACCGCGTCCAGGACCTCCTCGACGCTCTGCGCCGCCCGGGCACCGCCGCGCCGGTGGTCATGGGCTCACTGCCCTTCGCTCCGGACGCCCCGCCCGCCCTCGCCGTGCCGGACCTGGTGCACTGGGCGCCGCCGCTGCGCGAGGACCCGCTCGTCGCGCTGCCCGTACCGCACGACGAGGCCCGGCCCGACTGGCGGGTACGGGAGGTACCGCCACCCGAACGCTACGGCGAGGCGGTCGCGTCGGCGGTCGCCCGGATACGGGCCGGCGAGTTCGACAAGGTCGTCCTGGCCCGCACCCTGGAGCTGACGTCCGCGACCCGGCCCGACCTGCACGCCATGCTGCGCCGCCTGGCCCGCCGGGATCCCGCCGGATACACCTTCGCCGTGCCGAGCGGTCCCGGCCGCACCCTCATAGGTGCCAGCCCCGAACTCCTCGTCTCCCGCCGGGCCGGCCGGCTGACCGCCAACCCCCTGGCGGGTTCGGCCCCCCGCAGTTCCGACCTGGCGGAGGACGTCCGCCGCGCGGTCGCGCTGCTGGAGTCCGAGAAGGACCTGCACGAGCACGCCGTGGTCGTGGCCGCCGTACGCGAGGCGCTGGCCCCCTTCTGCGACCGGCTGGAGGTGCCGGAGCGGCCCACGCTGGTGCGCACCGCGGCCATGTGGCATCTGTCCACGACCGTCGGCGGGGAGCTCACCGACCCGGCGACGACCGCGCTGGACCTGGCGTCCGCGCTGCATCCCACCCCGGCCGTGTGCGGCACCCCGACCGATGTCGCCCGGGCGGTGATCGCCCAGTCGGAGCCCTTCGACCGCGGCCCCTACACGGGCATGGTCGGCTGGCAGGACGCGGACGGTGACGGCGAGTGGGTCGTCACGATCCGCTGTGCCGAGGCCGAGGGCGGTGCGCTGAGGCTGTTCGCGGGCGCCGGTGTGGTGGCCGCGTCCACGCCGGAGGCCGAGACCGCGGAGACGGCCGCCAAGTTCCGTACGTTCCTGCACGCGGTGGGAGCCTCGCTGTGACTCCTGGTGCGGATGCCCCGACCTGGCCCGCGAAGTTCGCGGAGCGCTACCGCGCGGCCGGTTACTGGCGCGGCGAGACCTTCGGCGGCGTCCTGCGCGAGCGTGCCGCCGCCCACCCCGACCGGATCGCCCTGGTCGACCCCGCGCCGGAGCGGCGCATCTGGACCTACCGCGAACTGGACGAGCGGGCCGACCGGTTGGCCGCCGGATTCCTCGCCCGCGGCATCGGACGCGGGGACCGAGTCGTCGTACAGCTCCCGAACGTCGGTGAGTTCGTCGAGGTCGTCTTCGCGCTGTTCCGCATCGGAGCGCTCCCCGTGTACGCGCTGCCCGCGCACCGGGACACGGAGATCGGCTACTTCTGCTCCTTCACCGAGGCCGTCGCGTATGTCATCCCCGATGTGCACGGCGGTTTCGACCACCGGGAACTCGCCGCGCGGGTGCGGAAGGAGACACCGGGTCTCCAGCATGTCTTCGTGGTCGGCGCCCCGGGCGAGCACACCGCTCTGTCGGCGGTGCCCTCGGCGCCGGAGCCGGTCATCGGGCCGGAGCCGCACGAACTGGCCTTCCTGCAGCTGTCGGGCGGGACGACGGGCGTGCCCAAACTCATCCCACGCACCCACGACGACTACCTGTACTCGCTGTGGGGCTCCAACGAGATCTGCGGAGTGGACGAGAACACCCGCTTCCTCGTGACCCTGACCGCCGCGCACAACTTCCCGATGAGCTCGCCCGGTTGGCTGGGCGTGGTCTACGCGGGCGGCACCTCGGTGCTGTGCCCGAGGCCCGACCCGGCGACGGCGTTCCCATTGATCGAGAGCGAACGGATCACGATGACCGGGCTGGTGCCGCCGCTCGCCCTGGTGTGGACGGACGCCGCCCGGAGCGCTCAACAGGACCTGTCGAGCCTGGAGTTGGTGCTCGTGGGCGGTGCCAAGTACAGCGAGCAGGCGGCGCGCCGACTGGAGCCCGCCCTCGGCTGCCGGCTGATGCAGGTCTTCGGCATGGCCGAGGGACTCGTCAACTACACCCGTCTGGACGACGACTTGGAGACCATCGTCACGACCCAGGGCCGTCCGATCTCCCCGGACGACGAGATCCGGATCGTCGACGACGCCGGACAGGACGTGGCGGAGGGCGCGTTCGGCCATCTGCTCACCCGCGGCCCGTACACGATCCGCGGCTACTGGCGGGCTCCCGAGCACAACGCCCGGTCGTTCACCGCGGACGGCTTCTACCGCACCGGTGACATCGTGCGCCGTACCCCGACGGGCCATCTCGTGGTGGAGGGACGGGCCAAGGACCAGATCAACCGGGGCGGCGAGAAGGTCGCGCCGGAGGAGATCGAGAACATCATCCTCGCCCACCCGTCCGTGCACGACGTGTCCGTCGTCGCCGTCCCCGACGAGTACCTCGGCGAACGCTCGCTGGCCTACGTGATCCTGCGCGAGGGCGCCGAGCCGCTGAAGCCGGTCGCGGTCAAACGGTTCGTTCGCGAGCGCGGGATCGCCGCCTACAAGGTCCCCGATCTCGTCGAGTTCGTCGACGCGTTCCCGCAGACGGGTGTCGGCAAGGTCAGCAAGAAGCAGCTGCGGTCCACCGCCGAGCAGTCCTGAAAGGCCCCTGTTCCCATGGCACTTCCCGCCATCACCCCCTATCCGCTCCCGACCGCCGACCAGCTGCCCGCGGGCCGTGTGTCCTGGACCGTGGACCCGGCCCGCGCCGTGCTCCTCGTCCACGACCTCCAGCAGCACTTCCTGTCCGCCTTCCCGGCCGACGAACAGCCCCTCACCGGCATGCTCGACAACACCTCGCGGCTGCTGAAGCAGGCCCGCGCTCTCGGCGTACCGGTCGTCCACTCGGCCCAGCGGGGCGGGCAGACGCCCGAGGAGCGCGGGCTCCAGCTCGACTTCTGGGGTCCGGGCGTCGCCGACGACCCCGAGGCCCTCGCCGCACCGCGAGCCGTGGCCCCGGAGGCCGGGGACACCGTGCTCACGAAGTGGAAGTACAGCGCGTTCGTGCGCACAGAGCTCGATCAACTGCTCGGCGAACGCGACCAGTTGGTGATCGTCGGCGTGTACGCGCACATCGGCGTGCTGATGACCGCCGCCGACGCCTGGCAGCGGGACATCCAGGCGTTCGTCGTGGCCGACGCCGTCGCCGACTTCTCCCGGGAGGACCACGACATGGCCCTGCGCTGGGCCGCCGGCCGCTGCGCGGTCGTGACCACCGCCGACGCGCTCTTCAAGGAGGTCTGAGCCATGGCACTCACCCTGGAGTCGATCCGCACCGACGTCGCCGACTGCCTCGGCGAGGACCCCGCGGACATCCCCCTCGACGAGAACCTCGTGGACTACGGCCTGGACTCGGTGCGTCTCATGGCGCTCCTCGAACGCTGGCGCCGCGAACACCAGGTCAGGGCCGACTTCGCGGACCTCGCCGAGCGGCCGGCCATCGAGGCCTGGGCCCCCCTCCTGGGGGCGGTATGACCACCACGCTCACGACTCTGCCCCTGACGGCGGCCCAGTCGGGCATGTGGTACGCCCAGGCCCTCGACCCGCTCAGCCCGGCACAGAACACCGCGGAGTGCCTGGAGATCGACGGGCCGCTGGATCCGTCGCTGTTCGCGGAGGCTCTGAGGCGGGTCACCACCGAGGCGGAGGCGCTGCGGATCCGGGTGACGGACGCCCCGGAAGGCCCGCGCCAGTACATCTGCCCCGACATCGAACTCCCCCTGACCGTAAGGGAATCCAGCAACCGCGAAGAGGCCGAGGCCTGGATGGCCACCGACCTCGCCACACCCTGCGACCTGACCTCCGGGCCGCTCTTCCGGCACGCCCTCTTCCGCGTCGGCGAGGACCGCTGGCTGTGGTACCAGCGCATCCACCACCTCGTCATGGACGGCTTCGGCTACTCACTGCTGGTCCGGCGCACCGCCGAGATCTACACGGCCCTCGTCCACGGCGAGGAACCCTCCCCGCGCACCTTCGGCCGGCTGGCCGACCTGGTCGCGGACGACACCGGGTACCGCTCCTCCGAGGCCTTCGAGACCGACCGCGCCCACTGGACGCGCGCCTTCGCGGACCGCCCGGAGGCACCCCGCCTGGCGGGCCGCGGCGCCCTGCCCGCCCGTACCTTCCTCCGCCGTACGACCCACCTGTCGCCGGAGACCACCCAGCGGCTGCGGGAACTCGCCGCCCGGCTGCGGGCGACCTGGCCGGACGTCCTGATCGCCGCGCAGGCCCTCTACACCTCCCGTGCCACCGGCCGATCGGACGTGGTCCTGGGCCTGCCCATGATGGGCCGCATGGGCTCGGTCGCGCTGCGCGTGCCCGGCATGGTGATGAACGTCCTGCCGTTGCGTCTGACGGTCACCCCGGAAGCGACCTTCGCCGAGCTGGTTCGCCAGGTCGTGCTCGGCATCCGCGAGGTGCGCCGCCACCAGCGCTACCGCTACGAGGACATCCGCCGCGACCTCGGCCTGCTGGGCGAGAACCGCGGTCTGGTCGGTCCGCTGGTGAACGTCATGCCCTTCGACTACGGCGTCGATTTCGCCGGAGCTCCCGCGCGGGCCCGGAACCTGTCGGCGGGCCCGGTCGACGACCTCACGGTCAACGTCTACGACCGTGCCGACGGCCGGGGCCTGCGCATCGACCACGACGGCAACCCCGCCCTGTACGAGGGCCCGGAACTCGCCGCCCACCAGGAGCGGTTCCTGCACCTCGTCGACCGGCTCGTGGACACCGACCCCCAACTGCCGCTCGCCACGCACTCCGTGGCGACTCTGGTCGAACGGGCCCTGGTCCTGGACGAGTTCAACCGCACGGTGCGCGAGGTGCCGCCGACCACGCTGATCGGCCCGATCGAGGCCCAGGCCGTGCGCACCCCCGACGCCCCGGCCCTCGTGTACCGGGGCCGCACCCTCACCTACGCCGAACTCAACGCCCGCGCCAATCAGTTGGCCTGGCATCTGCGGTCGCTGGGCGCACGGCCGGGCGCGGTCGTGGCGGTCTCGGTGCCGCGCTCGATGGAGCTGATCGTCGCGCTGCTCGCCGTACTGAAGGCGGGTGCCGCCTATCTTCCGCTCGATCCGGACTATCCGGCGCAACGGCTGACGTACATGCTCCAGGACGCGGCCCCGGTGTGCGCGATCACCGATCGGGCGGAGCGCCTCCCGGAGGACACGGGCACTGCGCTGGTCGTCCTGGACCAGGTCGACGTGTCCGCGCGGCCGCGGATCAACCCGGCGCGGGCGCTGACGCCCGGCCATCCCGCGTACGTCATCTACACGTCCGGTTCGACGGGTCGGCCGAAGGGGGTCGTCGTCCCGCACCGGGCGATCGACAACCGGCTGCGCTGGATGCAGCACGAGTACGGACTGACCACCGGCGACCGGGTGCTGCAGAAGACACCGTCGTCGTTCGACGTGTCCGTGTGGGAGTTCTTCTGGCCGCTGCGGGAGGGCGCGGCGCTGGTCGTGGCGGAGCCCGGCGGCCACAAGGACCCCGTCTACCTCGCCCGGCTGATCCATGAACAGGCCGTCACCACCTGCCACTTCGTGCCGTCGATGCTCCAGGTGCTCCTGGCCTGCCCGGACGCGACCGCCTGCGCGGACGTGCTGCGCCGGGTGTTCTGCAGCGGGGAGGCCCTGCCCCGGGAGACCGCCAACGCGTTCGGGCGGGCGTTGCCGGGCGTGGAGCTGCACAACCTGTACGGGCCGACGGAGGCCGCGGTCGACGTCACCTACCACGCCTGCGCCCCGGAGGCCTCCGGGTCCGTGCCGATCGGGCGGCCGGTGTGGAACACCCGGCTGTATGTGCTGGACGTGGCCCTTCAGCCCTGTCCGCCCGGTGTGCCGGGCGAACTGTTCCTGGCGGGCGTGCAGTTGGCCGACGGCTATCTGCACCGCGAGGAGCTGACCGCGTCCCGGTTCGTGACCGACCCGTTCGGCCCGGCGGGCAGCCGGATGTACCGGACGGGCGACGTGGCGCGCTGGACCGCGACGGGCGAGGTCGAGTATCTCGGTCGCACCGACCATCAGGTGAAGCTGCGCGGCCAGCGCATCGAACTCGGCGAGATCGAGGCCGCGTTGGCGGCCCAGCCGGGAGTGGACGGGGCCTGTGCGCTGGTGCGCGAGGACCGCCTCGTGGGCTATGTGACGGGCGAGGTCGATCCGGTCGCCGTGCGTGCTTCGCTGGCCCGTGAGCTGCCCGAGCACATGGTGCCCACGGCGGTCGTGGTCCTCGACGTGTTCCCGCTCAGCCCCAACGGGAAGCTGGAACGACGCGAACTGCCCGATCCGGTCTTCGCGGGCGGGGAGGGTGCGAGGCTCCCCGCCTCGGCGCGCGAGGAGACGCTGACCCGGCTGTTCACCGAGGTGCTGGACGTGCCGCGGGTCGGCCCGGACGACGCCTTCTTCGACCTCGGCGGCACCTCACTGCTCGCCGTGCGACTGGTGAACCGGGTGCGGGAGGAACTCGGCTCCGAACTCACCATCGGCTCCCTCTTCGAGGCGCCCACACCGGCCGCCCTTGCCGCCCGCCTCGACGCCGCGGGGCCCGCGTCCGAGGACGCCCTGGATGTCGTACTGCCGTTGCGGGCCGAGGGCACACGACCGCCGCTGTTCGCGTTCCATCCGGCGGGCGGGATCTCCTGGTGTTATGCCGGGCTCGCCGCGCGGCTCGGTCCCGATCAGCCGGTGTACGGCATCCAGGCGCGCGGTCTGGTCGGCGGCGAACCGCTCCCGCACACCCTGCGGGAGGAGGCGGAGGACTACGTCGGGCACATCCGTGCGGTCCAGCCGCGGGGGCCGTACCGGCTGCTGGGCTGGTCGGTCGGCGGGATCCTCGCGCACGAGGTGGCCGTCCTGCTCCAGGAGGCCGGCGCCGAGGTCCGGCTCCTCGCGCTGCTGGACGCGTTCCCGGCCGAGCAGTGGCGGGAGCGGCCCGCGCCCGAGGAGGGCGACGCGCTCACCGCGGTGCTGCGCATGGCGGGTTTCGACCGCACCGGCGAGCGCGACCGGGAGGACGTGCTGGCCACGCTGCGCAGGGCGGGCAGCCCGCTCGCCGGGCTCGGCGACCGTACGCTGTCCCGGATCGTGGACATCGTGCCCAACCACGCCCACCTGATGCGCGAGCACGAACACCGGTGTTTCGAAGGCGACTTGCTGTTCTTCACCGCCGCCGCCCCGCGCGCCGAGGACTGGCTGACGCGGGAGGCGTGGCGGCCGCATGTGAGCGGGGAGATCGTCAACCACGACCTGGACTGCACCCATCCGCAGCTGTTGCGGGACCGGAATCTCGACGACATCGCCAGGAGGCTCGTGAAGGAGCTCGACGCGTGAGGCCGCAGGTGCTCGTCCGGGGCCCCGGGCTGTGCCGACGGGATCTGCGGCAGGGGCCGCTGCTGTGGCTGGTGCGGGCCCCGGACGCGGGCGCCCCGCTCGACGTCTCCGTGCTGGACCCGCCCTCGTCGACGTAGAAGTCGTACGTCCCACGCCAGTCGTGGCGCAGGCGGAGTGTCCAGTGCCATACGTCCGTGCCGGGGACGCGCTCCATGAGGTTGCCCTCGGGGTCGCGCGGGTCGCCGAGCTTGTTCGGGAGGACCTGGACGGCACGGGTGGCGGGGGTGCCGCGCCACAGGAAGGTGACGGCGAGGTGGTCGGGGGTGCCCTGCGGATCGGGGCCGAGGAGTGGTGTGCCGCGCTCGCGGACCTCGGCCCAGAACCCTTCGGCGGCGGCCGGGGAGGGCAGTGGCCAGGCCGCCTCGGTGATCCGGGGGACCGGATGCGGCCGTGGCAACGGGGGCGGGTGGTTCGGGGTGCCCTCCGGTGGCAGGGGCACGGGCATGGAGGGGCCTCCGGACAGCGGAACGCTTGCCTACTCAGGCAAACCTATCCTGCGACCGTGAGCGGGGGCGTGGGGGGGGGGGGGGGGGGGGGGGGGGGCGCCCCCCCCCCCCCCCCCCCGGGCCCGCGCCCCCCCCCCCCCCCCCCCCCCCCCGCCCCCCCCGCCAGAAGGGCGGCGCCCCGCCGCGGGGCG
>NZ_JBJDQL010000061.1:17131-40745 GCF_044903305.1 Streptomyces sp. NPDC019531
TCGGCGGTCACGGCCGTGCCGTGACCGCCGACGCTCCACGGGACATTTCAGGCCTCGACCGGCACGCTGTCCCGCCAGGCCGCCCCGGTCACAATGGCCTGCCGCCACTGCCGGATCGCCTTGGGCGGCATACCGACCGCGAGGGCACCGCTGACGCGGTCGCCGGTGCGGTAGACGGCGACGAACCGGCGTTCCGCCAAGTCGCCCTCCACCACGGCGACTTCGTCGTGTCCGCGCAGGAAGCCGTACGCCTGGATCTTCATGTCGTACTGGTCGGACCAGAAGTACGGGACCGGCGCGAAGGGCTTGCGGGCCTCCGGAGCGGCCAGCAGGTTGCGGGCGGCGGCCATGCCCTGTTCGGCCGCGTTGGTGCGGTGCTCGATCCGCATCGAGGTGCCGAACAGGGGGTTGTACCAGCGGGCGACGTCACCGGCCGCGTACACGTTCTTCGCGGCCTCGCAGTACTCGTCGCACACCACTCCGTCGCCCACCGCGAGCCCGCTGCCGTCGAGCCAGTCGGTGTTGGGCAGCGAGCCGATGGCGACGAGCACCTCGTTCGCCTCGATGACCTCGCCGTCGGCGAGCCGGACGCCGTCCTCGGTCACCTCGGTGACGGTGACCCCGCACCGCAGGTCGACGCCCCGGTCCACATGGGCCTGGGCCAGCATCTGCCCGACCTCCGCTCCGACCGCGTGGGCCAGCGGGACGGCGGCGGGTTCGAGGAGGGTCACCTCGGCGCCGAGACGCCAGGCGACCGCGGCGGCCTCCGCGCCGAGGAAACCGGCGCCCACCACGACCAGCCGGTTCCCCGGCGTCAGCCGCTCCCGCAGCGTGAGCGCGTCGTCGAGGGTGCGCAGCACATGGGCACCCTCGCCGGGCAGGCGGCGCGGTCGCACGCCGGTGGCGATGACCAGGCCGTCGTACGGCACCTCGGAGCCGTCCGCCAACCGCACGGTGCGGTCGACGAGTTCGAGGCCCGTTGCCGCCACTCCGAGCCGCAGGTCGAGGTCGAGCGCGGCCAGGTCGCCGGAGGTGCGCAGGGCGAGCCGGTCGGAGTCCCACTCCGCGGCCAGGACCTGCTTGGACAACGGCGGGCGGTCATAGGGGGGTTCGGGCTCTTCGCCGACGAGGGTGAGTGTGCCGTCGTACCCCTCACGACGCAGCGTCTCGGCGGCCGCGAGTCCGGCGGCCGAGGCTCCGACGACGGCGATCCGCCTCACTGCTGGGCCAGCCTGATGGCGGCGGCCGGACAGACCGCGATGGCTTCTTTGACGTCGTCGAGTTGGTCGTCGCCGACCTCCTCCGTCAGGAGGATCGCGATGCCGTCGTCGTCCTGGTCGAACACCTCCATGGCGGCGACCACGCACTGCCCCGAGGCGACGCACTTGTCCGCTTCCAGCTCCACCTTCATGGGATTCCCCTTGGTTCTCTCGTGGTTGTGGTTCGTGTGCGGGACGGGAGAACCCGTCACCAGGCCACCGGCAGTTCGTGGATGCCGTAGATGAACGCGTCGTGCTTGAACTTCACGTCCTCCAGGGCGCAGGCGAGCTTCAGGGTGGGGATGCGCCGGTAGAGGGTGCCGTAGACGACCTGGAGCTCCATGCGCGCGAGGGGCTGGCCCAGGCACTGGTGGACGCCGAAGCCGAACGCGACATGGCGGCGGGCGTCCCGGGTGATGTCGAGGCGGTCGGGGTCGTCGAAGACCTGGGGGTCGCGGTTGCCGATCTCGTTGACCATGATGACGCCCTCGCCGGCCTTGATGACCTGCCCGGCGATCTCGATGTCCTCGGTGACCGCGCGGCGGCGTCCCTGGTGGGTGATGTGGAGGTAGCGCAGCAGTTCCTCGACCGCGGAGGCGACCAGCTTGGGGTCGTCGGTCTCGCGCAACAGGGCCAGCTGGTCGGGGTGTTCGAGGAGGGCGGCGGTGCCGAGCGCGATCATGTTCGCGGTGGTCTCGTGACCGGCGATCAGCAGGAGCAGCGCCATCTCGGTGGCCTGCCCGTGTGTCAGCTCGCCCGCGGCGATGCGTCCGGCGATGCTCGACAGCAGGTCGTCCTTCGGCTCGGTGAGCCGCTCGGCGAGCTGACCGGCCAGGTATCCGGCGGTCTCCCGGGTGGCGACGCCGCGCTCCTCGGGGGTCGCGGTCGTGCGGACCATCGTCTTGGTGTTCTCCTGGAACATCGCGTGGTCGTCGTAGGGCACGCCGAGCAGTTCGCAGATGACCAGCGACGGGATCGGCAGCGCGAACGCCTCGACGAGGTCGACCGGCTGGGGTCCCGCGAGCATCTCGTCGATCAGACCGTCCACGATCCGCTGCACGGCGGGCCGCATGGCCTCCACCTTCTTGATGGCGAACGGAGCCGTCACCATCCGGCGCAGCCGGGCGTGTTCGGGGTCGTCCATCATGATGAAGCTGAGCTTGCCCTCACCGTCCCCGGAACCGGCCTTGGTCGGGTAGCCGGGCCGGTCGGTGTCGGCGCTGACCCGGGCGTCGCCGAGGATCGCCCGCTGCTCGGCATAGCGGGTCACGAGCCACGACTCGCTGCCGTCCTGCAGGCGGACCTTCGTCAGCGGCCCCTGCTCCTGGAGCTCCTTGAGGCCGGGCGGCGGGTCGAAGGGGCAGCGGGCCGCGCGGGGCATGGGGAATTCGGGGGCGGTGTCCGTCACGTCGGGGGCGGCGTCCGTCACGTGGTGTGCGGAACCGGCCAGGGTGTCGGCCAATGGTTCTCCTCGGTGGTGGGGGCTCTGCCGTGGGGGCGGAGCGCCGGGGCGAAGTGGTCGAGGCCTCGATGAGCACATGCAAACAGACCGGTCTGACACCAGCCCGTCAGCGACCTGACGGGAAGCTGACGTGATCCAGATCACCAGGGATGTCACGGCACGGACAGCGCCGCGTCCGCAGTCGAACCTCAGGTCTCGACGTCGGCGCGCCCCAGCCAGTAGCCGAAGCCGCGACGGGTGTGAATCAGCTCGGGAACGTCCTGGTCGACCTTGCGCCGCAGCCGGGAGACGAGCTGTTCGATCGCGTTGTCGCCGCGGTGGTCGCCCCAGACGTACCGGCCGATCTGCTCCTTGGTCAGCACCCGGTGGGCGTTGACCAGGAGTTGGCGCAGCAGCCGGTACTCGGCGGGCGTGAGGTCGAGGGTGCGCGGGCCGCGCCTGGCCTCGCACAGGGTGTCGTCCAGGACGAGATCGCGGTAGCACAGGGCATGGTCCCGGACCGGCCCCGCACCCACGCCTCGCAGCAGGACCTGCACCCGGGCCAGGATGTCGGCCACCCGGAACGGCTTGGTGACGTAGTCCCGCTCCCCCAGGCCGAGTTCGGGGACGATCAGGTCCAGGGACTCGTAGTCGACGAGCAGGAGAACCGGCGGCCGGCGGGCCAACGTCGGCCGTGTGCGGCCCAGTTCCGCCACATCGGGCAGGGTGGTGTCGACGACGACCAGGTCGAACCGTTCCCGGCCCAGGCGGGCGAGGCCTTCGGCGGCAGCGGCGACGGCGACGATCCGGTAGCCCGCCAACTCCAGGGTGGTGGACAGCAGTTCGGCAACGTCCGAGTCGCCCGCGACGATCAGGAGACGCTGACCGGCACCGCGGGCGAGTGCCGGTCTCTCGCTGGAACTGCCGTGCATGGACCAGACCGTTCGTGGGGGTTGCGCCCCCACCCTAGCGTCCTCCTTGCCTGACTCAAGTACTCCTCTGCGGGGTCGGCGTCACCGGTGCCGTCCACATGGCGACCACGGCGTCACCGAGTCCGGTGGCGGCGTCGTGCCAGTTGGCACGGGGTGTCGGGGTGTTCTCGGCGAGGGCCCGTTCGCGGTCCGCGGCCATGTGCACGATGAGATGGCGGGCCATCTCGGCGCGCTCGGCGCGGACATCGGCGGGCAGTTCGGGCAGACAGCGGTTCAGTCCCTCGACGATCCGCTGGAGCGACGGTGAGGACATCGACTCCTCCACCATGATCTGCTGGAGCACCGGGTCGGTCATGACCTGGGCGCAGAACCGGGCGAACCAGCTGGGGCTGCCGAGTGCGGCGAGATGCTCCGGTACGGGCCGGACCAGGCAGTCCACCCAGTCGCGTACGTCGGTGGAGTCACCGGCCGCGGCCAGCAGCCGGGCGCGGATCTCCTCGATACGGACGTGGTGCTTGCGGGCGATCGCCCGGACCAGGTCGGCCTTGGTGCCGAAGTGGTAGCCGACCGCGGCGTTGTTGCCCTGTCCCGCGGCCTCGCTGACCTGACGGTTGGACACCGCGAGGACACCGCGCTCGGCGAAGAGCCGCTCGGCCGCGGTCAGGATCAACTCCCGCGTCGCGCTGACCTGTTCCTCGCGCACCGTCCTGCCCGCCATGCTCACCACCGCACCGGGACTTCACTGAGCCCTCCGACGGCCAGTCCCTCGAGCCGCCTGAGGTCCGCCGGGGGTGCGGCGAGTTCCAGTGTCGGAAGCTTACGCAACAGCACGTCGAGGACGGTGCGCAGTACCGCGCGGGCGAGCGCCTGACCCAGACAGGACCGGGCTCCGATGCCGAACGCGAGGTGGGGATTGGGGCTGCGGTCGAGCGTCATCTCGGCGGCAGCGTCGAAGGCGCTCTCGTCACGGTTGGCGGCCGCCGCGTCGCACAGCACCGTGGTGCCCGGCGGCAGCAGGGTGCCGGCGATCTCGGCCTCCTCGGCGAGGTAGCGCGGCACCCCGAGCCCGGGGTCGGCGTCGAAGCGGAGCACCTCCTCGACCGCGCTGGGCACCAGGGAGCGGTCGGCGAGGAGGCGCTCCCAGCGGTGCCGGTCGGCGAGCAGAAGGGCGACCATCTTCGCGATGACGTTCATGGTGGTCTCGTGTCCGGCGACCAGCAGGGCCTGGCCGGTGAAGACGAGTTCCCGCTCGGAGAGCCGGCGGCCGTCGATGTCCCGGGCCGTGACGAGCGCGCCGAGCAGGTCGTCGGTCGGCTCCTCCTGGCGGGCGTGGACCTGGGCTCCGAGGTAGTCGACGAACGCGTCCTGGACCCTCTCGTACTCGTCCTCGGTGCAGCGGGTCAGGTTGAGCAGGACGTCGGACCAGCGGGCGAAGCGGTCGCGGTCGGAGTCCGGGACACCGAGCAGGTCGCACATCACCCACACGGGCAGCGGGAAGGCCAGCTGCGCCCGCAGGTCCGCGGGCCGGCCGTACTCCACCATGGCGTCGACGAGTCGCTGGGTCCGCGCCTCGATCCGGGGTGTCAGCACGGCCACCCGCTCGGCGGTGAGCCACTGCCCGACCAGGCGCCGCCATCGCCGGTGGGCGGTGCCGCCGTCCGGGATGGCCGCCGCCATGTCGCTGCCGAAGACCCCGCCGGACGCGTGGTCCGCGATCCGGGCCGCGTCGGCCGCGGTCAGCCGACGGGTGAACCGGTGGTCGGCGAGCACCTGCCGGACGTCCTCGTAGCGGGTCAGCAGGGCCGCCTCGTCCCCGCTCGGCAGGGTCACGCGCGCGACAGGGCACTCCTGCCGCAGCGCCACCCACTCCTCGGGCGGCTCCAGCACCGGTCCGCGGCGCAAGGGATAGGTCAGTGACGGTTGGCGCTCGCTCCAGGACATGGGTCCTCCTCGGCTCCGGCGATCGCTGCACGGTCAGGACAGCCGGGCCCAGTAAGATAAGTCAAGCATCTGACTTAACTTCGGCCGAGTTCCGCAAACCTGTCCCCCTGTCCTGGAGGCTCCTTCATGTCCGACGCTCCCGCCAGATCCGCCGACGCGGGCGCGGTGACCCCGCCGCGGCCGAACGCTGTGGTGGCGGTGCTGGCCTTCGCCGGAATCGTCGTCTCGCTGATGCAGACCCTGGTGATCCCGATCGTGCCGGAGCTGCCCAAGCTGCTCGACGCACCGGCCTCCGACACCGCCTGGGCGGTCACGGCGACCCTGCTCGCGGCGGCCGTGGCCACGCCGGTCGTGGGACGGCTCGGCGACATGTTCGGCAAGCGCCGGATGCTGCTGGTCAGCGTGGTGATGCTGGTGGTCGGGTCGGTCGTCTGCGGGCTCAGCGACGCCCTGGTCCCGATGATCGTCGGCCGTGCCCTGCAGGGCCTGTCCTCGGGTGTCATCCCGCTCGGCATCAGCATCATGCGCGACGAGCTGCCCACCGAGCGCCTGGCCGGGGCCACCGCGCTGATGAGCGCCTCCCTCGGCGTCGGCGGCGCCCTGGGTCTGCCGACCGCCGCGCTGATCGCGGACAACTTCGACTGGCACGTCCTGTTCTGGGCCTCGGCCTGCATGGGCGCGATCGCTCTCGTGCTGGTTCTGGCGTTCGTGCCGGAGTCCCGGGTGCGCACCGGCGGGCGTTTCGACGCGGTCGGCGCGGTCGGTATGGCCGTCGGCCTGGTTTCCCTCCTGCTGGCCATCTCCAAGGGCGCCGACTGGGGCTGGACCAGCGGCACCACGCTGGGGCTGTTCGCCGCGGCCGTGATCGTCCTGCTGGCCTGGGGCTTCTACGAACTGCGCACCGCCCAGCCGCTGGTGGACCTGCGCACCACCGCCCGCCGTCAGGTGCTGTTCACCAACCTCGCCTCGATCGCGGTCGGCTTCTCGATGTTCGCGATGTCCCTGGTGCTGCCGCAGCTGCTCCAGCTGCCCACCCAGACCGGCTACGGCCTGGGCAGGTCCCTGCTGACCGCCGGTCTGGTCATGGCCCCCTCCGGTCTGGTGATGATGGCGCTGGCCCCGGTCTCCGCCGCGGTCTCCAAGGCCAAGGGCCCCAAGGTGACGCTGATGATCGGCGCGCTCATCGTGGCTTCCGGCTACGGCCTGAACATCGTGCTGATGTCCGAGGTCTGGCACCTGGTGCTGATCTCGTGCGTGATCGGCGCGGGCATCGGGTTCACGTACGGCTCCATGCCCGCGCTCATCATGGGCGCGGTGCCGGCCTCGGAGACCGCGGCCGCGAACAGCCTCAACACCCTGATGCGGTCCATCGGTACATCCTGCGCGAGCGCCATCGCCGGTGTCGTACTGGCGCAGATGACCATCGACCTCGGCGGCTACGCACTGCCGTCCGAGAACGGCTTCAGGACGGTCATGGCGATCGGCGCGGGTGCCGCGCTCCTGGCCTTCGCCATCGCGTCGTTCATCCCACGCCCGCGCACCGCGGTTCCGGCTGCGGCCCCCGCTCCGGCCGCCGAGACCTCGGCCGGGGCGCGTTCAGGACGCTGACACCGCCTGCCTGACGGCCGCTGCCCGGCGGCCGTCGGGCGTTTTGGTCCTGCCCAGGGAGGACACGTCCCCCGGCGCGTACTGCGTACTCAGTAGGTGTGATTGTCGGCGGACGTATGACGACGAGCGGGCCCGGTCCCGGGGAGACTGGGAAGCCATCCAGACCGGGGGTACGGGGGCGCGACACCCAAGCCGTCGGGCCGGGTCGCGGCGGCCGAACCCGGCGGGCATCGGCCACCATGGTTCCAGGACCACGACCGGAGAGCCGATGAGCATCCCCTTGCGGCACTACGCCGACGACCATGTCCGTACTGTCGTCGCGATCACGGCCGCGCTGCGCTTGCCCGCGTCACTGCTCGGCGAAGAGAGCCCCGGCCCCGACCGGCCGGACACGGTGGGCCACTCCCGGCTCCCCCAGCCCCCCACCGCCCCGGAACGCCAAGAACGGACCCCATGACCATCCGCGTACTGCTCGCCGACGACCAGGCCCTGCTCCGGGCGACCTTCCGGATCCTCATAGACTCGTGCGACGACATGGACGTGGTCGCGGAGGCCACCGACGGCGCCGCAGCGGTCGACCTGGCGCGCATCCACCGCCCCGACGTGATCCTGATGGACATCCGCATGCCCGGGACCGACGGTCTGGCCGCCACGTCCGTGATCTGCGCGGACCCCGAGCTGTCCGACACGCGGGTGCTGATCCTGACCACGTTCGAGATAGACGAGTACGTCGCCCAGGCGCTGCGGTCAGGGGCCAGCGGGTTCCTCGGCAAGGACGTCACCGCCGAGGCCCTGCTCGCCGGCATCAGGACCGTGGCGGCCGGCGACTCCCTGCTCTCCCCCGGCGCCACCCGCACTCTGATCACCCGCTTCCTGGCGGCTCCGGGCCTGGGCACCCGGCTCGCGGCCGCCGACGACCTGACCGGCCTCACCACCCGGGAGCGCGAGGTGATGGCCTGGGTCGCCGAGGGGCACTCCAACGAGGAGATCGCGGAGAAGCTCTTCGTCAGCCCCCTGACGGTCCGCACCCACGTCCATCGCGCGATGACGAAACTGGGTGCCCGGGACCGCGCCCAGCTCGTCGTCATGGCCTACCAGTCGGGTCTGGTGCAGGCGCTGCCGCCCGAGGAGCGCTGACGCCTCACCGCTCGGAGAGCTTCTCCAGCCACTGCTGAAGCAGGGCCGACTCGGCCGCCGTGAAGGTCGGCGGCAGATCGGTACGCAGCCGGGCCGCCAGCGTGGCAGCCGCGACGGGCACCGAGCCCCCTTCCCGTGGCACGCCGGTGCCGGCGGGCAGGGTCACCGCGTCCAGCACCACGTCACGCAGCCGTTCCGAGAACTTGTCGTGGGAGTACTGCTCGGGTCTGGTCAGCATCGACAGGGCCGCCCCGACATTCGCGGACATGATCATCTGTGTGGCCAGCGCGGGCGGCACCGTCAGCCGCCCCTCGGCCGCGCAACGCTCCAGGATGCCGTGGAGCAGGTCGTGCGCCTCCTGGGCCGCGGCCGGTGGCACGGTCAGCTCGGGCGAGTACATCAGGCGGTAGTGGCTGGGGTGCTCCAGCGCGAAGCGCATGTGGTTGTCCCAGCCGCTCTTCAGGTCCTCGACCGGATCCCCGCTCGGCCGCGCCGCCCGCTTGGACGCGAGGTACTGCTCGAATCCCCGGTCGACGACGGCGGCCAAGAGGCCCGCCTTGTCACCGAAGAGCCGGTAGAGCATCGGCGCCCCCACCCCGGCCCGCTCGCACACGGCCCGCGTGGAGACGTCGGCGGCCGACGCCCCGGCCAGCAGCTCGGTGGCCGCCTCCAGGATCTTTTCCCTCGCATCCATGCCCCCACGGTACGGCATTCGTAGCGACGATACGAGCTGGATGTTACCGGCGCTACGAATCCATGTTATCGTCGATACGAATCGTTCGTAGCATCGCTAACCACGGAGGCGGTCATGACCACTCAGCCCAGCACGCCGCAGCGCGTCGCGATCGTGACCGGCGGATCGCGCGGCATTGGACGGCGGATCGCCGAGCAGCTCGCCGCCGACGGGTTCGCGGTCGTCGTCGGGTACGCGGGAAACAAGGACGCTGCCGACGAGGCCGTGCGGGCCGTCGAGGAGGCCGGCGACACCGCTTGCGCGGCCCGCGCGGATGTCGGCGACGAGAACGAGGTGGCCGCTCTGTTCGACCTCGCGGAGGCCACGTACGGCGGTGTCGACGTGGTGATCCACTCCGCCGGCCGGATGCCCCTGTCCCCGATCGCGGAACTGGACCTCGCCGAGCTGGACGCCCTGTACCGCACCAACATCCGCGGCACCTTCGTCGTCGACCAGCAGGCCGCACGCCGGGTGCGCCCGGGCGGGGCGCTCGTCAATCTCTCCAGCTCGGTCGTCGGCCTGGCCTTCCCCGGCTACGGCGCCTACGCGGCCAGCAAGGGCGCGGTCGAGGCCATGACCCTGATCCTCGCCCGTGAGCTGCGCGGCCGTGACGTCACCGTCAACGCCGTGGCCCCCGGCCCGACCGCGACCGACCTCTTCCTCGACGGCAAGGACGAGGAGACCGTCGCCCGCCTCGCGGCACAGCCTCCGCTGGAACGGCTGGGAACACCCCAGGACATCGCCAACGTCGTGTCGTTCCTGGTGAGCCCGGCCGGCCACTGGGTCAACGGGCAGGTGCTGCGGGCCAACGGCGGCATCGTCTGACCCGCCGGCAGCGGTCCCTGTTCGCCGCCCAGTTCGGTGTCCTGGGCCCGGCCGACCCCGGGTGTCCGACCGGCCGCCTCCTACGACGCCCGGATGCGGCCGCACTTCACCGGCCTGACGCGCTTCTCCGCCCGGGGCACGCAGTCGATGACCCTCCGGATCGATGGCCGCCGCCGCGAGTGGAGGTCACCCGTACCAAGCGGCCCGAGACAGCCCTTGGGCGGCGCCCGTTCAGGGGAAACCGGAGCGCGGAGCGCGTGGCAGTCCGTGGCCGTGTCGACAACTGATCCGTGACCATCCTCCCGTCGATCCCACCCATGCTGGCCACGCCCGGCACCCTGCCGTCGCCCGCGCAGGACGCCCGCTGGGCCTACGAGACCAAGCAGGACGGTCAGCGAGTGGTGGTCTATCTCGCCGGAGACGGCACCTTGGTGCTGCGGGCCCGGTCCGGGGAGGAGATCACCGGCGCCTATCCCGAACTGCGGGCCCTGGGCGGCATCCTCGGCGCCACTCCGGCCGTGCTCGACGGGGAGATCCTGGCGCTGGACGAACAGGGGCGCGCGGACTTCCAGTTGCTGCAACCGCGCATGGGGCTGGCCCACGCCCCCGGCAGAGCCGCGCGCCGGGCGGCCGAAGCACCCGTACACCTCGTGCTGTTCGACCTGATGCACCTGGGACGGCGCTCCCTCCTCCCCCTCGCCTACGCACAGCGGCGCGCGCACCTGGAGAAGCTGGAACTCACCGGACCCCACTGGTCGACGCCCGCCGCACTCGTCGGCCACGGCGAGCAGGCGCTGCGGGCGACACGTGAACACGGGCTGGAAGGCCTGGTCTGCAAGCGGCTGGACTCGGTGTACGAACCCGGGGTGCGCTCCCGGGCCTGGATCAAGATCCGCAACATGCGCAGCGAGGACGTCATCGTGGGCGGCTGGCTGCCCGGCAAGGGCCGCCTCACGGGCCTTCCGGGCGCGGTGCTGGTGGGCCAACGGAGCGGAGGAGCACTGCGGTACGTCGGCAATGTCGGCACCGGCTGGAGCGAGACGGAACGGTCCGAACTCGCCGCGCTGCTGGCCGCCGCCGCGACGGAGGTGTGCCCCTTCGATCCCGCCCCGCCGGTCCGGGGCGCGCGCTGGGTGCTGCCCCGACTGGTCGGCGAGGTCCGCTACAGCACCCGCACCCGGGCGGGGTTGCTGCGTCAGCCGTCCTGGCTGCGACTGCGTCCGGACCTCGCACCGGAGGATTCCGCCGCCGACCTCCCCGACACACCTCCCTGATCCGAGTATTGGGCGGGCCGTAACCGGAACGACGCCTTCGACCACTTGGCGCGGACATGAAAAGCCGGGAAGCTGAACTCCCCAGTAACCCACAGCCGTTGGGCTGCGCCCGCACCCGAGGAGGACGCAGTGTCGTCACCGTCGTTCAAGAAGCACCGCACGAGATGGTTCACCGGTCTGGCCGGCGCCGCCGCGCTCGTCGTCGCCTTCCCCGCCGTCGCGTTCGCCGCCCCGCCGACCGCGCTGCCCGCCAACGCCGAGAGCGCCGAGTACACCTACCAGCCGGCCTTCGACTACGACACGGACGGCTGCTACTCGACGCCCGCCATCGGCCCCGACGGCACCGTCAACGGCGGTCTCAACCCCACGGGTTCGCTCAGCGGCGACTGCCATGACCTCTCGGACCTGAACAACACCAACACGTACTCGCGCTACAAGTGCAACAACGGCTGGTGCGCCTATATGTACGGCCTGTACTTCGAGAAGGACCAGGCGCTGGCGAACAGCAGCCTCGGCGGGCACCGGCACGACTGGGAGCACGTCGTGATCTGGGTGCAGAACGGCACGGTCCAGTACGTGTCGACGTCCAACCACGGCTCGTTCACGGTGAGCGCGGCCTCCGCGGTCCGGTTCGACGGCACGCACGCGAAGATCGTCTACCACAAGGACGGCATCAGCACGCACTGCTTCCGGCTGGCCAACTCCAATGACGAGCCGCCGGAGAACGCCAAGGGCACCTGGCAGTACCCGCCGCTGGTCGGCTGGAACGGGTACCCCTCGACAGCACTCCGCGACAAGCTGAGCTCGTACGACTTCGGCAGCGCCAACTTCGGCCTCAAGGACGCCAACTTCGCGAACCACCTGTCGTCTGCGAAGCCGTCGGGCATCTCCTTCGACCCCAACGCCTGACCCGGGCACCGGATCGGGCGCGGGACCTAGGACCCAGGTACCCACGGCTTGCGTCCCGCGCCCGATCCGGCCCCGCCGGTGTGCGCCATAGCGTTCCCCGCATGGAGACCAGTGGCACGACCGACACCAGCGGGTACCTCGAAGAGGCCCTGGAACGCGTCCACGCGTCAGGCCCGGAACGAGGGGGCTGGCTGTCCAACCACGCCCCCATGGTCGTCGAGGCGCTCGCCGCGCACGGACAGGCCGGCTCGGTGCACCGGTGGCTGGACCTCTACCGGGACAAGCTGGAGGACTTCCCCGACCGCACGGCCCCGGTCACGGACGACAACTGGCCGTCGGCGCTGGGGGATCCGCGCCGGATCGCGGACTGGACCGATCATTTCTCCCGGGCCCTCGCCGAGCGTCCCTGGAAGGACGTACTGGCCGAATGGTGGCCACGTCTGCTGCCCGGCCTGTACGGCGGCGCCACCCACACGGTCATCCGAACAGGCCACGCCGTCCGCGCCGTGGCGGCCGAGGAGAACGCGCCTCGGCTCACCGAACTCGCGCACGCGCTCGGCTACTGGGCCGCACGGCACCAGCCGGTGACCGGCCTGGTGGCACTGCCGGGTGCGGCGACGGCCGCGGAGGCCCTGGACGCGGTACCGGCGATCGAGCCCGGGCACGTGGGGTTCCGGGACCGCTTGGGGGCCGTAAGCCGCCTGCCCCTCTGGGCCGACGAGGTCACCGACCCGGACCTGGCGAAGGAACGGCTGACCGACCTGGTCCGCGCGACGACCCACCGCTATGCCACTCACGGTCACGGCGAGCCGACCATGCTCGTCCACGCGGCGACGGCCCCCAACGCCGTGCTGCGGGCCCTGGGTTCGCTCCCCCGCGACCAGTGGGCGCCCAGTCTGCACGCGGTCTGGACGGCGTCGGCCGCGGTCACGGCGATGTACGCCCCCGTGGAACCGGCCGCCTACACCCCTTCCGCGCGCCTGGCGCCGGAGGAAGTCGTGGAGCGAGCCCTCGCCCACGGCGACGAACATGTCATCAAGCTCACCGACACGGCCCTGGACATCGGCGACGAACAGGCCCTGGCGGCCGCCCTGCGCTCGGTCGAGCTCAGCGAGCCGCTCGTCTAGGGCGCGGAGAACTCATGGCGGCCTCGCGGGGTTCGGTCCGCCGCGGCCTCGCGGGGTCCGGTCCGCCCATCCGCGTCGACGAGCCACCGTTCCTCGCCGGCAGACCGATCCGTCGAAACAGGCCCTACGCGGCCGGCCACCACCGCGTCGCCCAACGGCGTGCGCCCGTACAGCACTTGGTGGCCCTGCCGCCCGCGAGCCAGCAGGCCCGCCTCGCGCAGGACCGGCAGATGGGCGGAGTCGGCCGACGGGGCGAGTCCGTGACGGTGGGCCAGGTCGGTGAGGTGCGGTGTGGCAGACACCGGCCTGGAACGACGGGGCGATCCGCTGCTACGACCGGACGGGTGCTCACGCCAAGCAAAAAGTGCGCTACTCCCTACCCGTTGCTCCCTGAGCGTCAAACGCCGATCCTCCGCAGGGTCTATCGTGTCCCGCATGTCCCTCCCGGAACTGATCCGCATCGTCTCCCGTGACTCGCCGATGGCGCTGGCCCAAGTGGAGCGTGTCAGAAGCGAGTTGACCGCCCTGTACCCCGGTGTGCGCACCGAGGTCGTGCCGGTGAAGACGACCGGTGACAAGTGGATGGGCGACCTGTCGAAGGTCGAGGGCAAGGGCGCGTTCACCAAGGAGGTCGACGCCGCGCTGCTGGCCGGCGAGGCGGAGCTCGCGGTGCACTGCGTCAAGGACGTGCCCGCCGACCGGCCGCTCCCGGCGGGCACCACGTTCGCGGCGTTCCTGAAGCGGGACGACATCCGCGACGCCCTGATCCACCCGGGCGGCCTCACCCTGGACGAGCTTCCGGACGGCACCCGGGTCGGCACCTCCTCGGTGCGGCGCGTGGCCCAGCTGGCCGCGACCCATCCGCATCTGGAGTGCGTGCCGTTCCGCGGCAACGCCAACCGGCGGCTGGCGAAGCTGGCGGCCGGCGAGGCGGACGCGCTGTTGCTCGCGGCCGCCGGCCTGGACCGCATCGGCCGCCAGGACGTGATCAGCGAGATCCTCTCCCCCGAGACGATGATGCCGCCGATCGGCGCGGGCATCCTGGCGCTCCAGTGCCGGGAGGGCGACACCGAACTGATCGACACGGTCAGCGCGCTCGGCGACCCGGACACATTCCGGGAAGCCACCGCAGAGCGCATGTTCCTGCACGTTCTGCAGGGCCACTGCAACAGCCCGATCGCCGGGTACGCGCGCGTGGACCACAGCGGCGAGCTCTCCCTGCGGGCCTGCGTGTTCACCCCGGACGGCAAGACCCGGCTGAACGCCCACGAGTGGGCGGGCCGACTCGACCCGGCGACGCTCGGCACCTCGGTCGCCGTGGCGCTGCTGCGCCAGGGGGCCCGCGAGATCATCGACGGCATCCCCCACTGACCGTCAGGCGGTGCCCTCTTCGGCCTGGTCGCGCAGGAAGTTGCTCACCTGGCAGGCCAGGCCGTCGCGGCCCACGCCCGGGTGGGCGGCGCCCTCGTCGAGGCCGATGCCGCCCGCCCACAGTCGCCGGTCGGCCCAGTCGTCGTCGACCCGCAGCTGGATCTGCACGTCGATCTGGTTCAGGCCGGCCTCCGGCCCCGCCGCGAACAGCACGGCGGTGACGCGGCGCAGCGGGTAGACGTCGAAGCCCTCGATGAACTGCGAGTTGCGCCAGTCGATGAAGGCGCTCTCACCGTCGGGACCGATCCGCACGTCGATCTGACCGTCCTCAAGGTGAACCGTCGGATGCTTCTCACCACGGTTCTCGACGGTCACACGAACGCTGAAGTAGGTGAGCCCTTCGGCGGCGTCGTCGCGTCCACGCGGCGGCTCGGCCGCCTCCAGACGGTGGACGCGGACGCGCAGACCGGCATGCTCGTCGTACTCCTGCCAGTCCCCGACCACGTTGGGCTCGTACACAGTGCACCTCTTCGACCTCAGAGAGCTGCTTCCTATCTGTGTGCTCAATGCACTGTCAAATGAGCAGAATGCGCTGTGGCCAGGGAATTCACCCCCTTTGATCACTGATCAAGCCGTGCGCAGGAAGAATCCGCCAAACGGCCGGAAAAACCCTTCCACCGGCGTGCCGCACATCACGTTCCCCACGCATGATCAACGGGCCAGTCGCCCCAGGAGCGAGGAGGCCGCGGTGATGCCGAGCGCGGCGGCCACGGCCAGCACCCCGAAGTCGAGCGCCAGATGCGCGCGGGTGCCGAGGAGGAGGCCGCGCAGGGCGTCGACTTCGTAGCTGAGCGGGTTCACCTTGCTGATCACCTGGAGCCAGCCCGGCATGACGGACAGCGGGTACAGGGCGTTGGAGCCGAAGAACAGCGGCATGGTGATGGCCTGCCCGATACCCATCAGCCGGTCCCTGCTGAGCACGATGCCGGCGATGGTCATCGACAGACAGGAGAAGAAGGCCGAGCCGAGGACCACGATCGCGCCGACCCCGAGGAGCTTGAGCGGGTTCCAGGTCAGGGACACCCCGAGCAGGGCCGCGATGACGATGACCACGACGGCCTGGATCAGCGACTTCACCCCGGCAGCGAACGCCTTCCCGGTGGTCAGCGCCGAGCGCGGGGTCGGGGTGACCAGGAGCTTGTTGAGGATGCCCGCGTCCCGCTCCCAGATGATCTGGATGCCGTAGAAGATCGCGATGAACATCGCGGACTGGGCGATGATGCCGGGCGCGAGATAGTCGATGTAGGGGATGCCCTCGGTGGGGATCGCCTTGATGCTGGTGAAGGTCTGGCCGAAGATCAGCAGCCACAGGGCGGGCTGGATCGCGCGGGTGTAGAGCTCGGTGCGGTCGTGGCTCAGCTTCTGCAGTTCGACGGCGCACATCGCCACGACCCTGGCGGGCAGCAGCCGCCAGCCCGCGCGGGGCTCCGGCGGGCGCAGCAGCAGGCTGATGGAGTTCGGGTCAGCCGACACGGTTCGCGGTGCGGCGGGTGCTTCGGACATCGCGGAAATCCCCTCCTTCGTCTTCGAGTCCGCTGCCGGCGACGTCGCGGAAGACGTCCTCCAGGGTCGGCAGGGTGTCGGTGCCCCGGCTCTCGGCAAGGCCCTGCCTGAGTTCGACGGGGGTGCCGAGGGCGCGGATGCGGCCGCGGTGCATGAGGCCGACCCGGTCGCAGTACTGGTCGGCCTCGTCCATGTAGTGGGTGGTCACCAGGACGGTCATGCCGGTCGCCTCGCGTACGGCGTTGATGTGCTCCCACACGCCGGTGCGGGCGATCGGGTCGAGGCCGATGGTCGGTTCGTCGAGGATGAGCAGCCGGGGTGCGCTGACCAGGGCCTGGGCGAGTTCGAGGCGGCGGACCATGCCGCCGGAGTAGGTACCGGCAAGGCGGTCGGCGGCGTCGGTGAGGTCGACCGCGGCCAGGGCCTGCCCGACGCGTTCGGCGCGCTCCTTGCGGGCCACGTCGAAGACGCGGGCGAACAGGGAGACGTTCTCCCGGCCGGTCAGGTTCGCGTCGGCGGACAGCTGCTGCGGGACGTAGCCGAGCAGACGGCGTACGGCCATCGGATCCTGGGCGGAGTCACGGCCGAAGACGCGGACCATGCCGGCCGGGACCGGGAGCAGGGTGGTGATGCAGCGGATGGCGGTGGTCTTCCCGGCTCCGTTGGGGCCGAGCAGTCCGAAGACCTCGCCCTCTCTGACGGTCAGGTCCAGCCCGTCCACGGCGTTGGTGTCGCCGAAGGCGTAGGCGAGCCCGGTACAGGAAACGGCTTCGGGCGTCATGTCTCCTCGGTCTCCTCGTGCAGATTGACGGCGAGCGTGCGCAGGGCGGGGAGCGCGGCCCGCAGTGCCTCCTGGTCGGTGGCGTCGAGCCGGGCGACATGCCGGCCGACGAGCGCGATCCGCCGCTGCTTCCAGTCCCTGAGCCGCGCCTCGGCCTTCTCGGTCAGCAGCAGACGGGCGGCGCGCCGGTCCGCGGGGTCGGTCTCGCGGATCAGATGGCCTTCCCTGACCAGTTGGTTGACCAGGGTCGAGACGGAGTTTCCGGCGAGATACAGCTCCTTGGCGGCGTCGGAGACGCCGATTCCGGGCCGGGACTCGACCAGGCGCAGCAGTTCGACCTCGGCGCCACGCAGCCGAGGCACGGTCAGTCCGGCGCGCAGCCTGCGCCTGAGCAGCCGCTGGACGCCGACGAGTGCGTCGGCCAGCTCTTCCGGGAAGGTCTCATCGTCCACACCTCGGAGATTACCTCTGTGTCAGAGGTATATCTCCCCAAGAGTCAGTCAAGGACAAAAACGGTGATAGGAACTTCTTGTTTTATTTCACCCGAAAGCGGGAATCCCCAGAGAAGTGCTTCGGACAGGAGGCACGTCCGTGGGAGCCCACCGAGCGGCTCCGGATGTTCTCCTTCCCGTTCCGGTTGTGCGCCTCCCACGGTGTCTGTCCACCCAGCACCCGCTCAGGGAGGTGCGCGACATGTCCGTCGCCACCAGAACCAAGCCCCATCCGCACGACGACGCCCCCGACACCAACGCGGCGTTCGAACGCCTGGCGGGACTCCCCGACGGGCTGGAGCGCAAGGCGTTGCGGGACGAGCTGGTCGAGGTCTGGCTGCCCATGGCCGAGCGGATCGCCGTTCGCTTCCGCGGCCGCGGGGAGTCCCTCGAAGACCTCTACCAGGTGGCCGCCCTCGGACTCGTCAAGGCCGTCGACCACTACGACCCGGCCCGCGGCAGCGCCTTCGAGGCGTACGCGGTGCCGACCGTGACCGGCGAGATCAAGCGGCACTTCCGCGACCACATGTGGACGCTGCACGTGCCGCGCCGGGTGCAGGATCTGCGCAACCGGGTCCGGCAGGCCGGGAAGGAGCTCTCGCAGACCACACCGGGACGGGCGCCCACCGTCGCCGAGATCGCCGAGCGGGCACAGCTGACCGAGGACGAGGTGCGCACCGGCGCGGAGGCGCTGGAGTGCTTCTCCGCGCTGTCGCTGGAGGCGGAGATGCCGGGCACCGACGGCTACGCCCTGGGCGACGCGCTCGGCGGCCCCGACCCCGCCTACGACGTCGTCGTCGACCGCGTGGCCGTCAGGCCCTGCCTCGAAGCCCTGCCGGAGCGCGAGCGGACCATCCTCTACCTGCGCTTCTTCCGGGGCATGACCCAGAGCGGCATCGCCGAGGAGCTCGGCATATCGCAGATGCACGTCTCCCGGCTGCTCAGCACCTGTTTCGCCCAGCTGCGCGAGGAGGTCCTGGCCGACGCCGACTGAGCCCCGCGGGTGCGTCACTCGGGCGGCGCCCCCGGGATCTGCGTCGGACCGTAGCGGTCGAGGGCCTCTTCGAGTTCGGCCCGGATGACCGGCGGCATCGCTCCGGACCGCCCCCAGATGAGGATCAGGTCCGCGACGTTGCGCAGTTTGATGTTCGTGTGCTGGGAGACGTCCTTCAGCACTTCCCAGCCCTGGTCCGGGGTGACCCTGCCGAGCGCCACGACCATGCCGATGGCCTGGTCGACGACCGCGTGGGAGGCGACCGCTTCCTTGAGCTGGTCGATCTCCTCCTGCAGTGCGAAGATCCGGTCCGACTCGTCGGCGGGTTCGTTCGGAATGGCAGGCACCCATCCATCCTGTCACCCGGACGGGTACGCGCCACCGGGCGGGAGGGCGGCGCAGCCGTCGTTTCGGTGCCACTGCCGGGGTACTCGGCAGGCGCCCGCAGCGGTTCCGGACGGACACTGGTGGAAGACCATCCGGTGGCCGGCCGACGAGAGCAGGACGCGACTGCCATGAACCACGATCCGAGACAGCCCACCGCGAACGTCGTGTCCTCGCACCACGTGATGGGCGCCCCCTGCTGGGTGAGCCTGACCAGCCGGGACCAGCAGGCCACGGAGGACTTCTACGGGGCCGTCCTGGGCTGGGAGTGGGAGCCGGCGAAGCTCGGCGAGCGCTTCCGGGTCGCGCTCGCGGAGGGCACGCCGGTCGCCGGCATCGCGGCGGTGGCGTCGATGTGGCAGATGGCGGTGGCCTGGACGCCGTACTTCGCGGTGCCCAGCGCGGACGAGGCCGTGGCACGGGTCCAGGAGCGGGGGGGCACTCTGGCGGTCGGCCCGCTGTCCTTCCCGCCCGGCCGGGCGGCCCTGCTGTCCGACCGCGACGGCGCGACCTTCGGTGTCTGGGAGGGCGAGCTCGTCGCGAACTGGGAGGTGTGGCGCCGCGCCCAGCCCGCCTTCGTCCGCCTGCACACCCGCGACGCGTTCGACGCCGCGATCTTCTACGGCGAGGTACTCGACTGGGCCACGGAACGCCCCGGCTGCTGCGAGGTCCGCTACGAGGGCGGCGAGGTCGTGCTGCGCAGCGGCGGGGACGTGGTGGCCCGCATCGAGTCCGGTGCCCTGGGCTCGGCACCCGACCCCACGATCCGGCCGCACTGGCAGGTCCACTTCGCGGTCGCGGACGTGGCGGCCTGCGCCAGGGCCGCGGAGATCCACGGCGGCAGTGTGCTGTCGAAGGACAGTGCCGAGGCCGTCCTGCGCGACCCCGACGGCGCCCAGTTCACGGTGACCTCGCGCCGCGCGCGCTGAGAGTGCCGAGCGCCCCGCGAATTGCCGTCCCTCACCCGTCCGCGCGGGAGGGCCGGGACAGCAGCACCAGACTCCGCGCCTCGACCGTCATCTCCGTGCCGGCCTTGCGCTCCGACTCGTCGGCTCCCCGCGGTTCGGCGGTGTCGAGCAGGGTCGTCCAGCGTTCGCCGTACGTGGGATCCGGCAGCCGGAAGTCGACGGACTCCCAGTGGCCGTTCAGCAGCAGCAGGAACGAGTCGTCGACCACCCGCCGCCCGCGCCGGTCGGGTTCGGCGATGGCGTCGCCGTTGAGGAAGACACCGACCGAGTGCGCGTCGGCGCGCTGCCAGTCGGCGTCGGCCATCTCCCGGGCGTCCGGGCGCATCCAGACCAGGTCGGGCAGCGGCTGCCCCGCATGGGTCACGGTCTCGCCGCGGAAGAAACGCCGTCTGCGCAGGACGGGATGCGCGGCACGCAGTCCGATCACATAGCGCGTGAACTCGGCGAGTTCACGCTGATCCCCGGTCAGCTCCCAGTCGATCCAGGAGACTTCGTTGTCCTGGCAGTAGGCGTTGTTGTTGCCGCGCTGGGTGCGGCCGAGTTCGTCGCCGTGGCAGAGCATCGGGATGCCCTGCGAAAGCAGCAGCGTGGCGAGGAAGTTGCGTTGCTGGCGGGCCCGCAGCTCCAGCACGGCCGCATCGTCGGTCTCGCCCTCGGCCCCGCAGTTCCAGGACCGGTTGCTGCTCTCGCCGTCCCGGCCGCCCTCGCCGTTGGCCTCGTTGTGCTTGTCGTTGTAGGAGACGAGGTCGCGCAGGGTGAAACCGTCGTGCGCGGTCACGAAGTTGACGCTGGCGCGCGGGCGCCTTCGGCTGTGCTGGTACAGGTCGGAGGAGCCGGTCAGCCGGGAGGCGAACTCACCGAGGGTGTGCGGCTCGCCGCGCCAGAAGTCCCGTACGGCGTCGCGGTACTTGCCGTTCCACTCCGACCACAGCGAAGGGAAGTTGCCGACCTGGTAGCCGCCCTCCCCCACGTCCCACGGCTCGGCGATCAGCTTGACGCGGCTGATCACCGGGTCCTGCTGGATGAGGTCGAAGAACGCCGACAGCCGGTCCACCTCGTGGAACTGCCGGGCCAGCGTGGCCGCGAGGTCGAAGCGGAAGCCGTCCACATGCATCTCGGTCACCCAGTACCGCAGCGAGTCCATGATCAGCTGAAGGACGTAGGGGTGCCGCATCAGCAGGCTGTTTCCGGTGCCGGTGGTGTCGTAGTAGTGCCCCCAGTCGCCGTCCACCAGCCGGTAGTACGAGGCGTTGTCGATGCCCCGGAAGGAGAGCGTGGGGCCCATCTCGTTGCCCTCGGCCGTGTGGTTGTAGACCACGTCGAGGATCACTTCGAGGCCGGCCGCGTGCAGCGCCTTCACCATCGCCTTGAACTCGGTGACCTGCTGCCCGCGGGTGCCGTGGGCGGCGTAGCCGTTGTGGGGGGCGAAGAAGCCGATCGTGTTGTAACCCCAGTAGTTGGCGAGGCCGCGGTCCTGGAGCACCCCGTCGTGCACGAACTGGTGCACCGGCATCAGCTCGACGGCGGTCACACCGAGCGAGGCCAGATGCTCGATCACCGCCGGATGGGCGAGACCCGCGTAGGTTCCGCGGAGCTCGGGCGGCACGTCCGGATGGGTGCGGGTGAGGCCCCGGACGTGCGCCTCGTAGATCACGCTCTCGGCATACGGCCGCCTGGGTGGCTGGTCGTCGCCCCAGTCGAAGGCCGGGTCGGTGACCACGCCGAGCATGGTGTGCCCGGCGCTGTCGGCCTCGGGGGTGCGGAGGGCGGAGTGGTTGTCCATCTGTCCGTCCACCGCCTTGGCGTAGGGGTCGAGAAGCAGCTTCGCCGGATCGCACCGATGGCCGAGTTCGGGTTGCCAGGGGCCGTTCACCCGATAGCCGTAACGCTGCCCCGGTCCGACGCCCGGCAGATAGCCGTGCCACACGAATCCGTCGGCCTCGGTCAGCGAGACGCCCGTGTGCGCCCCCCGCTCGTCGGTCAGGACGAGTTCGACGCCCTCGGCGACCTCGCTGAACAGCGCGAAGTTGGTGCCCTCGCCGTCGAAGGAGGCGCCCAGCGGGTAGGGGTGGCCGCTCCACGCGGCCACCTCCTTCCGGTGCCTGTACGGCTTCTTCCTGGAGGACGGCACGCTCAGCACCCGCCGTCGGCAGTGGCTGCCGCCAGGGCCGCGACCGGCATCTCGCGCGGCACCTGGAGCACCTCCCGCAGGCTGGGCGCGGGGGCCGTCGGCACGAGCGGGACGCGCTCGCCGGCGCGGGCCCGCTGCGAGAACCAGATGACCTTGCTGCCGGTCTCCGTGGCGCAGCAGCCCCAGCCGTCGCTCATCGCGGCGATGTGCTCCAGGCAGCTGCGCAGATCCAGGTCGGGGCGCAGGTCGCAGTCGTTCTCGGCGACGGCGGTGATGAGGTGCTGGCCGTTCCACCACAGCTCGATCGAGGTGTTCTTGTCCGTCGCGTGCTCGTCGATGGCCTTCAGAAGCAGTTCGGCACCACGACAGACGGGCTCGACCAGGGTCTCCAGGTCCCAGAGCCGGAGATGGGCGGCCAGGATGCGCCTGACCTGCCCGACCCGTTCCGGGCTGACCTCCACGTCGAGGTGGTAGTAGCAGGGCTCTGCGGTCTTCATCGTCGTTGGCTCCTCACCGGCGAAGCTCCCGCTCCTCCCGACCCCCGCGGGGTCGGGCCCCGAAACACGGAGCGTGAGCGCTGATCGCTTCAGAGTGACTCCAGGGTGGGAGTACTTACGCCATTCGTGCAACACGAGCGACCAACGAGGTGGTTGAAGACCCAACAAGACGCTGAGTCGTTACCCGTGCACCATGAGTGAGATCTCTTGAATCCCGGATCTTCTCGACTCCGAGTCCTGTCGAGCCCCCGAAAGGTGAACGGCGCCATGCTGCTACCGGCCAAAGCCGAGGTCGCCCGGCAACTGCGGCGCTATCGCGCCTGGGAGCGCGTCATGCTGGCCTCGCCCGGCGACCGCACCGTGCGGAGCACCTTCGAGGACTCGGGCTACACGCTGTGCGTCCTGATGGGAAAGCGCTGCGCACGTGAAGCGGCCGACGCGGCCGAGCGCTATCTGCGGAGCAGCGAGGTGGCCTACCTCCAGGAGCAGAGCGATCTCCCCCGGGCTGGTGCCGTCGCCCGCCGGGGACCACCGAGATCCACCGAACGTTCCCCGGCGGGGAGGTAGCACCCTTCCGGCGCAGCTTCGACCCCCCGGCCGGGCGCCCTCAGCGCCCGGCCTCGAGCACGGCGGAGGCGAGAGCATGAGTTCCATCCCGGCCATCGGCCGCATCCCGGTACGCGACGTCCGCCCTGCCGTCGATTCCGGCAGACGCCCCGCGAAGGCGGTCGTGGGAGAGACGTTCGAGGTCACCGCCACGGTGTTCCGCGAAGGTCATGACGCGGTGGCCGCGAACGTCGTCCTCACCGACCCGGAGGGCCGGCACAGCCCGTGGACGCCGATGCGGGAGCTTGCCCCGGGCACCGACCGCTGGGGCGCCGAGGTCACTCCGGACGTCGAGGGGCACTGGACCTACCGCGTGGAGGCCTGGAGCGATCCGGTGAGCACCTGGCGGCACACGGCCCGCATCAAGGTGCCGGCCGGGCTCGACACCGGCCTGGTCCTGGAGGAGGGCGCCGAGCTGTACACCCGTGCGGCGGCCGGGGTTCCGGAGGGTCCGCAGCGTGCGGTGCTGCTGGCCGCGGCGAAGACACTCGCCGACGACTCGCTTCCGGTCGCGACCCGACTGGCGGCTTCCCTCACGCCCGACGTGGACGCGGTACTGGCCTGCCATCCGTTGCGGGAGTTGATCACGGCGTCCCGGACGTTGCCGCTGCTGGTGGAGCGGGAGCGGGCGTTGTTCGGTTC
>NZ_JBJDQL010000062.1:0-38618 GCF_044903305.1 Streptomyces sp. NPDC019531
GCGCTATCGCCAGCCTCGTCTCCGACCGCACCAGCATCACCTGAACACAGTCCACACCAGGCCAAACACGCCTCACCCGCTATCACGCACCAACTTGTTAATCCGGTGCGGTTCCCCGGCCCTGCTGGTTGGCCGGGGCCGCCGGCCCCGGCACCGCGCCGGTGTCACGTATCCAACGCTCCTCCGTTCGGCGGGCCGGGCGGTTTCCGTAGCGTCCACTCGCGCCGTCCGATCGCATACCTGGGAACCCGCGGCAAGCTGCCTCCGCCCCCAGCCGCCGCTCGTATCTCGACCTCGCTAGTCGTGTGCGGTGGCGCTGAGTGGGTGCGGTCCGGTACGAACTCCGGTCCGGGCGGCGTGCCGACGGCGCCGGGTCAGAGGGAGCCGGTGAGCACCGCGGTGACGACTTCAGTGCGGGACCGCAACCCGGTGCCTCAGCAGCCCGTCGACCGTGGCCCGGGGAAGCGTGTTCGCCGTCGGCTTGAGCGTGCGGGCACCGTCCAGTCGCAGAAAGGGGCGTGCGCCGACACGAGCCGGGTGAGAGCGGGGGGATTCCCCTGCCAGGTGAGGGAGGGGTCCTTCTCGGAGCCGAGTCGTACCTCGACCTTCTGGGTCTTCGCCGGCTCCTCGGCCATACCGTTCTCCGCGTATGTGTCCCGTGCCGCCAGTCCCTCGATCAGGCGGGGGGATACGGTGATGCCGATGGTTCGGGGACGGTCGGGCATGCCGGGGCACGGTTGCTGGCGGATCTCGCTGATGCCACCGGGCTGACCGCCGCGTACTTCGCCGCTCCCAGGTCACTTCGGCCGCGCGGGGCCGGGCATGACCCGGGACGGGTCGCCACCGACTTGGCGGTGATGATCGCCGACGGTGGTGAGGCGATCGCGGATCTGGCCGTGCTGCGGGACCAGGCTGGGGTGTTCGGCCCGGTCGCCTCCACACCCACCGCCTGGCGGTTGCTGGCCGACACCGACGAGGCTGCACTTGTTTCGCTGCGAGCGGCCCGCGCTTCAGCCCGGGAAGTCACCTGGATGCAGGCTGCCGAGACCGGCGCGGGCATACCTGCTGCGCGGGCCGGCGGACGAGAACTTCCCGGCCTGGTTCTGGACCTCGACGCCACGCTGGACCTGCCACTCCGAGAAAAGAGCAGGCCGCACCCACCTATAAGGGCGGCTTCGGCTTCCACCCGCTGCTGTGTTTCCTCGCGAACACCGGCGAGGCCATCTTGGGGCGGCTGCGGCCCGGGAACGCCGGAGCCAACACTGCCGCCGATTACGTCACGGTGCTCGACCAGTCGCTCGCGCAGATCCCCGACGCCCACCGGCACGGCACCGACATCCTGGTCCCCGCCGACAGTGCCGGATCCGCGAAAGTCTTCCTCGCGCACGTCCGTAACCTGCGAAGAAGAGGAATTCGTACCTTCTTCTCGGTCGGATACGCCATCACCGAGCCGGTCCGCCGCGCTGTCCGGGCTATGCCCGACCGCCTCTGGCATCCTGCCCTTAACCAGGACGGACACTGCGTGAGGGCGGCGAGGTGGCCGAGCTGACTGGCATGGTCGATCTGGCTGGCTACCCGGACGGCACCCGCGTCATCGTGCGCCGGGAGCGGCCGCACCCTGGAGCCCAACTGTCCCTGTTCGACCAGGACGAGGGCCTGCGGCATCAGGTGTTCCTCACCGACACCCCGTACTCCGGGGGCGGATCCGCCCAGTTCCTGGAGGTCCGTCACCGTGGGCATGCCACTGTCGAGGACCACATCCGGTGCGGCAAGACCACCGGCTTCGGCCGCTTCCCCTCCCGCGACTTCGCCGTCAACGCCGTCTGGCTCGAACTCAGCCTCGCGGCGATCGATCTGCTGGCCTGGACGCGTCCTGCTGCTGGACGGGGAGCTGGCCTCTGCCGAGCCGAAGAAGCTCCGGAACCGGCTGCTGCACGTCGCCACCCGCCTCACCCGCGGCGGCCGACGCCTGCGCTTGCGGATATCGGCGACCTGGCCCTGGAGAAGCGAACTGGCCACGGCCTTCCATCGCCTTGCCGTACTACCCCGTCCCGCCGGCTGACCGGTAAACCCCTGACCGCCCACGACCCGAAGGACCCTGGAGAACCCGACCACCGCGCCAGGTCTCCACCGTGTCCGAACACCGAAATCGCGTCGGCTACCAGACAGTTATCCCTCAACGACGCCTCATCACCCCAGCCGAAACGGCGAGGGTAAGCGGGCTCCGGGTGGCGTACCAGGGTCTGACGAGGGACGCTCGGGTTGTGAGCGAACACCGAGCCATGCTCGGGTCGGCCGCTGTGGCTTCCGCAGCGGTCGCCTTGGCGCTGCACGGCCTGGTCCTGCGGCCGAGGATGCTGACCTGGGGCGCGACTCGCGGAGAGGCTGCGCGTTCCTATCCCGGGGATGAGATCGTCCCCGGTGCCGACAGTAGTTCGACCATGGCCACGACCCTGCCCGCGCCGCCTTCGGAGGTCTGGGCGTGGCTGGCGCAGATGGGCTGTGACCGCGGTGGCTGGTACAGCTGGGACCGGCTGGACAACGGTGGACGGCCGAGCGCTGATCGGATCGTCGGCCAGTGGCAGGGCCTGGAGCCGGGACAGCGGCTTGCGTCGGTGCCCAGCGGCCGCGCCTGGTTCACCGTCGCGGTCCTCGTTCCGGAACGGTCCCTGGTGCTGCGGGGTGACACGCGACTGCCGTCAGGCCGTCCGTTCGATCCGTTCGGTGGACCGGTGCCTCGGGCGTTCGTCAGCTCGGTCTGGGGCTTCCACCTCGAACCGGTCGGCGTGGACACCCGCCTTGTCGTCCGCACGCGCGGTCGAAGCCGCCCCCGTGTGCTCACGAGGCCAATGGACTTGTTGTTCTGGGAACACGCCCACTTCATCATGCAGATCCGCCAGTTCCACAACCTGCGCGCGCGGATAACCGGGGCCGCGTGATCACGTGCTCCCGGGAGGCTGCGATGCGCGCTCACTCGACCGCCGATGCCGGTGAGTCGCTGCTGCTGGATGGTGCGCTGCCTGAGTTCGGGTTCTCCCGCCAGGGGCACTTCCGTCGTTCCGGCCGCCGCCGCCTCATACGCGCCGTCGAGGGCGTCGTCGACGCCGAGTGCCACCTCTCTGGAGGCCACATTTAGCGGGGGTGGGCCGATCGGCCCGCCCCAGGTGGCATAGGGCACCTGCCCTGCTGTTCCCTTCCGCTCGACACTGGAACGGTCACCAGCCCAAATATCTGAGGAGCGCGGTGTCATGGGCCCTTACGTGTACGACTTCGCGGAGGGCGGCCGTGACCTGGCCGACCTGCTCGGCGGCAAGGGAGCGAACCTGGCCGAGATGATCCGGCTGGGCCTGCCGGTCCCGCCGTGTTTCATCATCACCACCGAAGCGTGCCGGGCCTTCCTCGCCACCGACGCCGAACCGGCAGGCATGTCCCGAGACGTCTCGGAGCACCTGAGCGCGCTGGAGCAGAACGCCGGGCGGCGCTGGGGCAGCCGGACGATCCGCTGCTCGTGTCGGTTCGCTCCGGGGCACGGTTCTCCATGCCCGGCATGATGGAGACAGTCCTCGACATCGGCCTGAACGACGCATCCGTCCTGGGCCTGGCCGAGGTGTCCGGTAGCGAGCGGTTCGCCTGGGACTCCTACCGGCGCCTGGTCCAGATGTTCGGCAGTACGGTCATGGGCGTCGACACCGCGCGGTTCGAGAGGGCCATGACGAGCCTGAAGGAGAGTCGCGGAGCTCCGGACGACGTACACCTCGACGCCGAGGATCTGGCCGAACTCGTGGAGGCGTACAAGAGTCTGATCGGTGACGAGACGGGCGAGGAGTTCCCGCAGTCTCCTGCCGAGCAGTTGCGCCGGGCGATCCTCGCCGTCTTCCGCTCCTGGAACGGGGAGCGCGCCCGCCTGTACCGGCGGCGCGAGCACATCCCCGACCTGGGCACCGCCGTCACCGTGCAGCGCATGGTGTGCGGCAACCTCGGCCCCGATTCCGGCAGCGGCGTCGCCTTCACCCGCGACCCGGCTACCGGACGCCCCGGCCTGTACGGCGACTACCTGCCCAACGCACAGGGCGAGGACGTGGTCGCCGGCATCCGCAACACTGTGCCGCTCGCCGACCTCGAACGCCTCGATCCGCGCTCCTACCGGCACCTGCTGGAGCACATGCGGACGCTGGAGCGCCACTACCGGGACCTGTGCGACATCGAGTTCACCATCGAGCGCGGCACGCTGTGGATGCTGCAGACCCGGGTGGGCAAGCGCACCGCCGAGGCCGCCTTCGCCATCGCCGCCGAGCTCACCGACGAAGGGCTGATCACCCCGGACGAGGCCCTGGCCCGGGTCAGCGGTGGCGGGCTCGCGCGGCTGATGTTCCCGCGTTTCGACATTTCGGCGACCCGCGACGCGCTCGCGCACGGCATCCCGGCCTCGCCCGACGCGGCGGTCGGAGCGGCCGTCTTCGACTCCGCCGAAGCGGTGCGGCGCGCCGCCGAGGGTCGGCAGGTGATCCTCGTACGGCAGGAGACCACCCCCGACGACCTGCCCGGCATGGTCGCCGCCCAGGCCGTGCTGACCAGCCGCGGCGGCAAAACCAGCCACGCGGCCGTCGTCGCCCGCGGCATGGGCAAGGTCTGTGTGTGTGCGGCGCCGAGGAACTCACCATGGACACCGAGCATCAGCGCTTCACCACCGGCGACGGGACGGTCGTCGAGGAGGGCACCGTGATCTCGGTCGACGGCTCCGCGGGCGTCGTATACGTCGGCGCGGTGCCGCTGGTCGACTCCCCGATGATGCGGTACCTGGAGACCGGTAAGCAGCCGATTGGGGTGGTCGGCGCGGTCGCGCGGGCACTGGAAAGGGCGGGTGTCGTACGACGGCTGGAGGTCCGGGCCAACGCCGACACCCCCGAGGACGCAGCCCGCGCCCACCGCTTCGGCGCCCAGGGCATCGGCCTGTGCCGCACTGAGCACATGTTCCTCGGCGACCGCCGCAAGCTGGTCGAAGAAATGATCCTGGCCCGCACCGACACCGAGCGCGAACGTGCTCTGGACGCCCTGCTGCCGCTCCAGCGGCAGGACTTCGCCGGCATCCTGGCGGCGATGGGACGGTCTGCCGGTCACCATCCGCCTCCTGGACCCGCCCCTGCACGAGTTCCTGCCCGACCGCACCGACCTCGCCGTCCGTATCGCCGCCGCTGAGGCTCGCGGCGAGCAGCCGGACCCGCACGACACCAAACTGCTGGACGCCGTGGGCCGCATGCACGAGGAGAACCCGATGCTCGGCCTGCGCGGGGTACGTCTCGGCCTGGTGGTCCCCGGCCTGGTCGCCATGCAGGTACGGGCCGTCGCCGAGGCTGTCGTGGAGCGCACGCGGGTCGGCGGCGATCCCCAGGCGGAGATCATGGTGCCGCTCGTCGGGGACGTCACGGAGCTGAGGCTGGTACGCGAGGAAGTGGAAGGTGTGCTGGCAGCGGTCGCCGAGGAGTCCGGTGTTCCCGTGCGATGCCCGGTCGGCACGATGATCGAGCTGCCCCGCGCGGCGCTGACCGCGGGCCGGATCGCCGAGGAGGCGGAGTTCTTCTCCTTCGGCACCAACGACCTCACCCAGACCACGTGGGGTTTCTCCCGCGACGATGTGGAAGCGGCGTTCTTCTCCGCCTACCTGGACAAGGGCGTCTTCGACGCCTCCCCGTTCGAGACGATCGACCGCGCCGGTGTCGGGCGGCTGGTCGAAATCGCCGTCGCTGAGGGGCGTGCCGCGCGCCCTGACCTGAAGATCGGTGTCTGCGGCGAGCACGGCGGCGACCCGGAGTCCGTCCACTTCTTCCACGCCGCCCGGCTGGACTACGTCTCCTGCTCGCCGTTCCGCGTCCCGGTAGCTCGCCTGGAAGCTGGCCGAGCGGCGATCACCGCCGACGGCGACTCCGGCGCCACGACAACATGAGTTTCTGCTGGGTTCTCACACGGGCTCGGGCACCACGGCGACCGGACATGCGGCGTGGTGCAGCACCGTGTGGGCGACCCGGCCCAGTTGCAGCCCCAAGTGCCCCGGGTGGCGGCGTGCCCCCACGACCAGCAGGTCCGCACCGTGGGAGGCATCCAGGAGCACCGTCCGGGCGGAGCCTTCGGCTGTGCGCCTGTGCAGTTCCACGCCTGCTGGGGCGGCACGGAGCGCGGCTTCCAGTGTTTCCACTGCCCGCTCCTCGTGCGCATGCGCCGACTTTCCCGCGAGTAGTGGGTGGTCGGCGGTCTCGTGCGCCGGGCGCCGCCATGCGCGGATGGCCTCCAGTAGGGCGCCGCGTCGCTCAGCCTCCTCCAAGGCGAAGCGGACGGCGTTCGCGGTCGCCGCCTCCTCGCCAATGCCCAGAACGATGCGACGGCATGCACCGTCCCCCTCGTCGTGGCCGCCACGGACCACGATCACGGGGCAGTCGGCCCGTCCCGCCACGGTCAGGCTGACGGAACCGAGCAGCAGCTCGGCGACATCGCCGCGACCGCGGGACCCCAGGACCAGCACTGAAGCAGTGCGTGCCTCACGCACCAGAACGGGCGTCGGCCCCTCCGGTATCACTTGGGTGGACACTTGCAGATCAGGGATCCGCGTCCGGGCGCGCTCGGCTGCGGCCGCTACGAAGACGCCATTGAGGATCTGCTCCGACCGGTCCCCACCTGTGGCGAAGACGGCGTGTTCGTACCGCTCCCACAGCGAGGCGTACACCACTCGCAGGGGCAGCCCGCGCAGCGCGGCCTCGTCGGCCGCCCAGCCCACAGCTCGCAGGCTCGGCTCGGAGCCGTCCACGCCCACGACCACGGGAAGGTGCATTGTTCTCACCGCCCTGCGCAAAGGGTGAAGACGAGCCGCTGCGTCACTCGTGCGGAACGACGGCGACGGGCGCGGTGGCGTGATGCAGCACCGCATGCGTGACCGAGCCGATGTGAATGCCTACAGGAGTACGGCGTACGCGTCGGCCCACGACCACCAGGGACGCTGCCTTGGAGGCGGTGACCACAGCGACCGCCGGACTCTCGTTGCGCGATTCCTCGATCACCTGCACGTCCGGGTACTTCTGCCGCCAGGGATGCAGAGCCTCCGCGAGGGCTGCGGCTTCGCGCCGCGCCAGCGACCCGCGAAGCTGTGGGTCGATTGACAGGCCGTAGGCGTAGTACGGCGGCGGATGCCAGCCGTGAACGACCCGCAGGGACGTGGCACGGCGGACAGCTGTGTCGAAAGCGAACTCGATCAGTGTCTCGTCCGGGCTTTCGGTGTCCAGGCCGAGTATGACAGGCAGGAAGGGAGCCGCTGCGGACGGTATGCCCGTAGGGTCCATGTCATGCTCGTCGGCAGCCTGCTCGCCGGCGCGTACGAACACAACCGGCCGCCCGGCATGGGCGACGACCGCCAGTCCGACGGACCCGACCAGGAAACCGCCGATCCCGCTCATGCCGCGCGCGCCCAGGGCGAGCAGTTCGGCGTCCCTGGCAGCTTCGACCAGCACGTCACTCGGGCGCCCGGCGACCTGCCCGGTCGTCACCTCGACGCCGGGGTGACGGAGCCGGAGCCCCGCCGCGGCCTCCCGGGGAACGCGTTCGGTCCAGTGCTGGTGCGTCTCCGCGCCGAGCAGCGGGGCCTGCGCCATTGGTTCCGGGACCGGTTCACGGACGTGGACCAGTCTCACCGGCAGCCCTCGCAGTTTCGCCTCCCGGGCTGCCCACTCGGCGGCGGCCAGGCTCTCGCGCGAGCCGTCCAGACCAACGGTGATGGTGCGGAGCATGACCTCCACCTCCCAGGTGACGTAGCGGCACGCCTCTCATATCCAGTCTCGCCGGACACGGCGGTCACCGCGGTGTGCCGAAGGTTCAGCCCTCGCGCCGTACGTCCCCTGTCGGCGGTCTTGTCCCCGTCACACGCCTGGGCCGATCGGCCCAGGCGTGTGACTGCAGCAATGGGCCGTCATGACCGGGCACGCACCTTCACGGAGGAGAATCCGATCCGGGCCTTCCTGCTGGACGACCATGAGGTGGTACGCGCGGTCTCGCCGGTCTCCTGGCCGCCGAGCCCGGCATCTCGGTGGTCGAGGACGCCGACACCGCCGCACACGCGCTCGACCGGGGCCCGGCCGTCCGGCCGGACGTGGCCGTGCTCGACGTACGCCTGCCGGATGGCGACCGCATCACCGTCTGCCGGGAGCTGTCCCGGCCACGCACACCCGTGGGGGCGAACGTCCCGCACGGCAGGCCGACAGGCCCAGGCACCGGCTCGAGCGGGCGCCTAAGGTCGTGGATGTGACCGCCCCGTGGAAGGAGGCCCCTGTGGAGATCCTCGCGTACGGAGTTCTGGCCGATGAGCAGCCACTTCTACGGGAAACCTTCGCCAGGGCGTTCGCCGACCGCCACGTGCTGCGCTGCCTGGACCTGTTCCTGAACCGGGACACCGTCCCCATCGCGGCAGGCCACGAGGTCGTGCTCAGCAGCGTGAACGACACCCTCGACGCCGAGGTGCTGCGCCACCTGGCCAAGCGCGGCACCAAACTGATCGCCCAGCGCTCCACCGGCTACAACAACATCGACCTGGCTACCGCCCGGGAACTGGGACTGACGGTGGCCCGGGTGTCGTACTACTCGCCCTACTCGGTCGCCGAGTTCGCCTGGGCACTTGCCCTGGCCGTGGGCCGCCGGATCGTACGGGCCGCGCACCGAACCCGCGAGTTCGACTTCCGGCTCGACGGGCTCATGGGCCGCGATCTGCACGGCCGCACCGTCGGTGTGATGGGCACCGGCAAGATTGGTACGGCGTTCGCCCGCATTGCCCACGGCTTCGGCATGCGCCTGCTCGGCTGGGACATCGCGGAGAACGCCGACTGCCTGGCCCTCGGCATGGAATACGTCCCCCGCGAACGCCTGTTCGCCGAATCCGACCTGATCAGCCTGCACGTACCGCTGCTGCCGGACACCCACCACCTCGTGGACGCCAAGGCCCTCGCCCTGATGAAGGACGACGCGGTCCTGGTCAACTCCAGCCGCGGCGGCCTGGTCGACACTGACGCCCTGTTGACCACCCTGCGCGCCGGCCGCCTCAGCGGGGTGGGCCTGGACGTGTACGAGGAGGAGGCCGGGGTCTTCTTCCTCGACAAGTCCCTGGAAGTAATGACCGACGAACGCCTGGCCCGGCTGATGACTCTCCCCAGCGTGCTGGTCACCTCACATCAGGCGTACTTCACCCGGGACGCCGTCGGCCAGATCGCCGAGACCACCGTGAGCAACATCGAGGACTACTTCGCCGACCGCACGAGCGACAACACGCTCATCCATCCGGGATCCGGATGAGACAGACGGGCGGCATCGGCGGCCGGTGTGCCGGCGATCAGGACTCCCTCCTTCACGCGACCGCTGCGCCGATCAGCGACAACCAGCCGCTCAGCCCGGCCGCGTCGGCGGTTCCGCACCGGTAGCCGACGTGGCCGTCCGGACGGACGGCCACAACCCCGCGCCCCGGGCTGTTCGTCAGCCGGACGACAGTGACGTGGGGACCGAGTGCCGTGTCCGGCGGCCCGTCGGCGTCGCGCTGCAGCAGCAGGTGGACACCCGAACGGGCCAGCAACCCGTGCAGCCGTCGTGGCGGCCCGCCGACGCTGACGGTTGCGTCCGGAAGCCGGTCCCCGGGGCGAGGCGCACCACGCAGGCGCGGTGTTCCGTCCACCGACAGGGGGCTGCATCGGTAGTTCACCCGTAGTTGGGAGATGAAGCGGATGCCTTCGGCGACCAGCCGTCGCCGGGCCAGGAGAACCGGCACAGCCGGGGCCGCGCGAGGAGCGGCCACTGCACGCAGCCACGAGGGGATCCGGCCGGTCGACGCCTCTGCCCAGAAAGTCGTGTGCGTGAGGATCAGCCGTCGGTGAGCGGCCGGCCTGCGCTCACTGTCATAGGAGTCGAGCAGCACTTCGGCATCGAGTCCGCCGACGGCCTCGCCCCCGGAGCGGCTCGCCGCAAAGCCGAGCTTCCAGCCGAGATTCACCGCGTCCTGGATGCCGGCGTTCATGCCCTGGCCGGTGGCCGGTGAGTAGTTGTGAGCCGCATCCCCCGCGAGGAAGAGCCGCCCGCAGCGGAATCGTGAGGCGAGGCTGCACTGCAGGGGCACCCGTGCGGACCACGCGAGGCGCTCGATCCGTGCGTCCGATCCGGCGTCGCTCAGAAGTCGCTGCAGATCGGCATACGGGACGGCGGGTCCGGGCTGGCCGAAGTCCAGTCCGGATCCGCCGGCGGACGCCCGAGTGGCCAGCAGCCGCCAGGCGGCCTGCTCTCCGAGCGGGACGAGGAACAGCAGTCCTTGACGCCCCGCGAACACCTGGGCACCGGAACGGCCCGAGTCGCCGCTGATATCGAGGTCGGCGAGGACCACCTCTTCGATGTAGGGCCTGCCGTGCCACCCGGTGCCGGCGCAGACCCGCACGGTACTGGTCGGGCCGTCACAGCCGACGACAAAGGGGCAGCGGATCTCCTCCGTACCCTGCTGCGAACGCAGCACGGCCCACGCGCTGTGCTTGTCATCGCGGGTGGTGACCAGTTCGGTGCCCCTTTCCACCGCCACCCCCCGGTCGGCGAGCGCCTGGGCCAGCACTCTCTCGACGTCCGTCTGCCGCATCAGTGAGAGATGGGGGAACGCAGTGTCGGTCAGGGAGAGGTCGGCGAAACTGGCTTCGACGACGCGGGAGCCGAGATGTAGCCCGACCGTCGGCGCTGTGTCCGCCAGCTCCAGCAAGGCGTCCGTGACGCCCAGCGGGCGTAGGATCTCCAAAGTGCGTGGGTGCAGGATGAGCGCGCGGGAGGGCCGGAACACGCCGGGACGCCGCTCGATGACCCGGACCCGCGCTCCGTGGTCATGGGCTTGCAGTGCCAGGGTCAGACCGGTCGGACCGGCCCCGACCACAAGGACGTCCACCGCTGTCGCCATTGCCATGTTTCATGCCGTGCTCTTGATGCGCCACCATGCCGCGGTGTCGTCCTGCGCCAGGCCCTCGGCCAGCCCGGGATCTGCGAGGACATCGTCGCGGCGCATTCCGGGCAGGACGGCGTAGTGAATCGAGCCCGGCACGCTGACCAGCGCCAGAACCCGCCACAGGGAGCGCGCGTAGTGTTCGGCGCGCTCTGGGTTGTCCCACTCGTACACGCCGCGGTAGCGGTCGCGCTCGTCGTGAGCCAGCCACAGCTTCGAGGTGAACCCGGGGAAGCCGACGAACAGGGGGGTGTTCAGCAGGCTCTCCGCCCGGAACAAGGCGTGCCCAGGCCCGCGCACCAGGCGCAGCCGAAAGCTGACCACCAGCGTGCACGGGTCCTTCGCCAGGCCGCTGCCGAGGCGAGTCTCCCGGTACACCCGGGCCCAGGTGCCGTCAGCGAAGCGGAGCCGCATTCTCACCCGTTCTTTCGGCAGGCGGATCCGGTGCCGGACGAGCAGCGCGAACGTGGCGAGGAAGCATGAGGCAACGGCCCGCCATGCCTCGCCGGGGGCGAGCGGTCTCTGTTCGCCCATGGTGGCCCCTCCCGAGAAGCCGTAACGGGCACGGCATGATGCCCGGCTCTGCCGCCCGTGCCGGCCAGAGATTCCCCGTACAACCCACCATGAGGGAATCCGCCGCCTCCCGCGAAACCTGGAGGCGCGGCGCGGCATCCAGCGCTCGCACCCGGACACCCGCGGGCATGACCACTCCTCTAGTCCGGCTCCATGTAGGGGCGGCGGAATACCGGTGCCTGGCTGCCGCCCCAGGGGCGTACGGCGGCCAGTGCCTGGACGACCGCGGACTCCAACGGGCCGCTGGTGTCGACCGGGACGGCCTCGGGCCACGGCGATTCCCGCGCAGCCATGGCGGTGGCGATGTCGAGGCCGGCGTCGGACGTCCCGGACGCACGCGTGGTCAGGCGGGCCGCTGATACGTCGCCTGGCACGTGGCAGTGCAGGGCCACGAGGTCGGCGCTGGTGCGTTCGGCCATGCGCAGGGCCGCGTCACGCTGTGCCGCGTCGGACCAGGTGGCGTCCAGGACGACGGACTCGCCGCAGGACAGCAGGGTGGCCGCGTGGTCGAGCAGGGTGGCGTAGGTCCTGGCCGTCCACTGCGGGGTGTACAGGCCCTCGCCGTAGCCGGCCGCCGCCGATTGCTCTGCGGGGATGCCTGCCAGCTCCTTGCGGAGGCGGTCGCTGCTGAGCAGCGTCACCCCCAGCCGGTCGGCCAGGGCTCCGGAGAGGGTGGACTTCCCGCTGCCCGGGAGCCCGCCGACGAGCGTCAGCCCGACGGCGGAGGTGCGCAGGTGGCGCAGCGTCGCTGTGACCAGTCGCCGTGACGCGGTCTCCGCGCCCGGCGCGCCCTGGCGTGCCTGGATCAGGGAGACCTTGGCGCGGACGAACGCGCGGTAGGCGACGTAGTGGTGCCACAGGGAAGAGGGCGCGGGGTCGCCGGAGTACTCGCTGTACCGGGCGAGGAAGTACGCCGCGGCCTGCGGGGCGCCGAGCTGTTCCAGGTCCATGGCGAGGAAGGCGGCGTCGTCGAGGCCGTCGACGTAGCGGAGGTGGTCGTCGAACTCCAGGCAGTCCAGCACGCGGGGGCCGTCGTCGAGGCAGAAGATGTCCTCGGCGAGCAGGTCGCCGTGGCCGTCGACCACCCGCCCCTGCGCGATGCGGTCGTCGAACAGCTGCTTGCGGCCGGTGAGGTAGCGATGGACCAGCCGCTCGACCTCCGGCACCCCGTCGGGCGCGACGCCGTCGGCGACCAGCTCGTGGACCTGCGCGAAACTGGCTTCCCAGCGCGATGACAGCGCGTCCCGCGTGCCTTGCTCCGCCACATCCCGGCCGTGGGGTGCTTCCGCATGCCATGCGGCGAGGTGCCGGGCGACGGCCCGCAGAACATCGTCTACGGCCGCCCCTTCCCGGACCAGCCGGGACAGGCGGCGGTCCGCGGGCATGCGGCGCATCACCACCATCGGTTCGGCTTCTGTGGCATCGGGGCTGCGGATCTCGCCCAGGCCCAGGTAGACGTCGGGGGCGAAGCGGCGGTTGAGAGCGACTTCGCGCTCGCACGCCGCCCGGCGAGCCGTCACCGTGGTGTAGTCCAGGAACCCCAGATCGACCGGCTTCTTGATCTTGTAGGCGCGGTCACCGGCGAAGAACACGATCGCGGTGTGGGTCTCGCACACCTCCGCGCGCGGCAGCGGACGGTCGTCGTGCCAAGCACCGGACGGCGGCGCGGACGCCTCGGCCCGGGGCACCGACCGGACCGATGTCCCGCGGAGGCCGTTCTCAGTCATGAGGGACGACGGCGACGGGGCAGCGCCCGTGATGAATGGCGGCCTGCGCCACCGGACCCAGGTGCGGCGCCAGACCAGGACGATGCTTGCGTCGGCCGACCACCAGCAGCGCGGCGCCTTCGGCGGCCCGTACGACGGCCTTGGCAGGGCTTGCCAGACGGATGCTGTCTGCCACGTCCACCTGCGGATACTTCTCGCGCCAGAGGCGCAGCGCCTTGCCCAGCTGCTTCTGGGCGCCCCGCGTGATCTCTTCTGTGATGTCGTGGTCCACGCCCCAGGGCACGCGTGCATGGATCGGCACGCTTCGGCCGTGGACGGCCAGGAGAGGAACACCTCTGGCGGCAGCGGTGTGGAAAGCGAAGTCGAGCAGGTCGTCGGAGGACCCGTGCAGCTTCAAGGCCACGACCACGCTGCTCCCGGACGCCGGCGGCGGCCCGTCGACCCGGGGTTCAGCACGGACCAGCACCACCGGCCGCTCGGCCCGTGCCGCGACAGGCATACTGACGTCGCCCAGGAAGTAGCTCTCGACGGGCTCGAGCCCCCGCGAACCGAGCACGAGGATCTCGGAGTCCGACGCCGCTTGGAGCAGCGCGTTCTGGGCGTCGTCGGCGACCAGGTTCCCGACGACAGAGAGGCCCGGGTGGCGTGCCTGGAGCTCCGCCTGCGCGGTGCGGACGAGACGTTTCGCCCAGTAGTTCTGATCGACTTCCGAGGGGATGCTGGTCGGTTCCGGCGCCAGCAGCGGCCACGCGTGCAGCAGGCGCAGGGTGAGCTTGCGTTTCTCCGCCTCGTCGGCGGCCCAGCGGGCGGCGGCAAGGCTCTCGGGTGAGCCGTCGAGGCCCACGGTGATGGCTGGCTGCATGGCGGCGGCCTCCGTCTCATAGGAAGCTGGAAACGTGGATGACGGTGAACGAGTCCGATGACGTGGATAGTCCGGACGACGCCGACATGCCGAGTGGTGCGTTCTCTTATTCGAGGAGTACCCCAATCCCCTTTGCGGCGCATGTGGAGCTGTGAACGAGGGGCCCCCAGCGCGGAATCCGGTTCGAGCGGCATCCGGTACGAAAGGAGACAGGGGCGGTGACGATTCCCCTGGTGGTCGGTGTCGACGGGTCGGAGGCGAGCCTGGAGGCGGTGGACTGGGCCGCCGACGAGGCGGTCCGACACGGGGTGCCGCTCCACCTCCCGCACGCGGCGGCCGGGGACCGCGAGGCGTCCGACGTGATCGGCGCAGCGTCGGAGCGTGTCGGCAAGAGCGCCCCCACCGTTCGGCTGTCGAGCGAGGTGCTCCATGAGGACGCGGCGTCCGCCCTGGTCGGACAGGGGCGCAACGCCTTCGCGCTGGTGCTCGGGTCCAGGGGGCTCGGAGACCTCGCCGGGATGCTCCTGGGCTCGGTCAGCCTGGCCGTGGCCGCCCATGCCGACTGCCCGGTCGTCGTCGTGCGCGGCGGGGTGGAGCACCGGGGCAGGCGATTCGGGAACGTCGTCGTCGGTGTGGAGGACGGGGAGGGCAGCGGTACGGCCGTGGGGTTCGCGTTCCGTGAGGCCCACGTGCGGCGCTGCCGGCTGGTGGGGGTGCACGCCTGGAGTGTCCCGGTCGGGAGCCCTGGGCCGCCGGGCCTGTCCGGATACGCCATCCAAGCCCTGCGACGCCCGCCGGCGCAGGTGCTCGCCGAGGCGCTGCGCGACCCGGCGGAGCGGTATCAGGACGTGCCGGTGAGCAGCGAGGCGGTCGAGGGCCCGGCACGACGGGCGCTCCTGGAAGCCGCGGCCGGCGCTGATCTGCTCGTCGTCGGGGCCCGCAGGCGGCATGGGCACATCGGTCTGCAGCTGGGTCTGGTCAACCACGCGGTGCTGCATCACGCGCCGTGCCCGATCGCGGTCGTTCCGCGGATATGAGCGGTGAGGGGCGGGATGGGCCGACTGGTGGTCAGCAGGGGCCTTCGGCCCCGTGACCGGGTCCCGCCGCCCTTGGAAGGTGGTGAGGAACGTGGCGGGGGACGCACCAGCGACAGCTGGAGGCCAGACCATGAGCACACAGGATTCGCCACACGCATCCGGTCCTCACCGGCCGCGCCGGGAGCAGCACCCGCCCAAGGGCCCGAACCCGCTGAGGCGTACGTCCGACCGCGTCGAAGCCTGGTACTCCAGGTTGTTGCTCCTGGTGCTCGCCCTCGGACTGCCGGTGGCTTCGGTGAGCGCGGGGCTGGCTGCGTACGAGTCCACGATGCGCACTGTCCAGGCCCAGTCCGCGCAGCGGCACCAGATCACAGCGAGAGTGACGTCGGCCCCCGAGGCGGCACCGGGCAGTGCTTCGGACGAGAAGCAGACGGTGCGGGTGAGCTGGACGGGGAAGGACGGCCGGCAGGAGACCGGAACCGCCCGCGTACCACTGGACAAGACCGTGGGTTCGACGGTGCGGATCTGGGTGGATCGGGAGGAAACCGTTCAGGAGCCGCCGATGCCCGCGGGCAACGCGACGGCCACCGGCTGGCTGACGGGCGGCCTGACAGCGCTTGGCGTGTTCGCCGGCTTCGTCGCCGGGCGAAAAGGGGTGCGGCTGGCGCTGGACCGCAGAAGGTACGCGCAGTGGGACGCCGAATGGGACCTGGTGGAGCCCCTGTGGTCCGCGCGGTTCCACGGGTGACAGCCGGGGCCCTGGGGTGGCGTCCGGGAGGTGACGCTGATGTCCGATGCGACGACCACTGATCTGTACGAGGTCACGATGGCGATGTCGTACCTGAAGGAGGGGCTGACCGGCCCGGCGGCGTTCAGTCTCTTCGTCCGTGACATGCCGCCCGACCGGGGGTTTCTGGTGGCCGCCGGGCTGGAGTCGTCGCTCGACTTCCTCTCCGGCTACCGGATCACCGTTGAGGACGTCGATGCCTTCGCCTCGGCGCTGCACCGGCCTGCCCGCGATCTTGAACCGCTGTTGGGCATGAAATTCACCGGTCAGGTCCGGGCGGTTCCGGAGGGGCGGATCGTCCTCGCGGGAGAGCCCCTGCTGGAGGTGACCGCCCCGCTCCCGCAGGCACAGCTGGTCGAAACGCACGTACTCAACCAGGTCAACCACCAGACGACGATCGCCTCGAAGGCCGCCCGCTGCCTCCTGGCCGCAGCCGGACACCCGGTCGTGGACTTCTCCCTGCGACGCACCCACGGCCCCGAGGCCGGCTACCAGGCCGCCCGGCTGAGCGCCATGGTCGGCTTCGCCGGAACGAGCAACGTCGCCGCGGCCACCGCCGAAGGGCTGACGGCCGTCGGCACGATGGCCCACTCCTACATCGAGGCGTTCGCGGCGGAGGAGGAGGCGTTCCGCGCCTTCGCCCGCTCGCACCCTGGTCCGGTGACGCTCCTGGTGGACACCTACGACACCGACGAGGGCGTCCGCGTCGCGGCGCGGGTGCTGCGAGATCTCGACGACGCGGCCGGCGGACGCGGCTCGGCCGTACGGCTGGACAGCGGCGACCTCGGCGCCCTCGCCGTACGGGCACGCGCCATCCTCGACTCTGCAGGGTTGCCGGACGTACGGATAGTCGCCAGCGGCGGTCTCGACGAGTACTCCGTAGACGAACTGGTCCGCTCCGGTGTGCCGATCGACATCTACGCCGTCGGCACTCGCGTCGGCGTCTCGGCCGACGCCCCGTTCCTGGACTCCGCTTACAAGCTGGTCGAGTACGACGGACGGCCGGTGATGAAGCTCTCCTCGGCCAAGGTGACCGCCCCCGGACAGAAACAGGTGTTCCGCTGCCCCGGATACGGCGATGTGATCGGGGTGCGTGATGAGCAGCCGCCCAGGCAGGGCGAGCCGTTGCTAGTGGCGGTGATGGAGAGGGGGAGGCGCACCGGCGAGCGCCCCACGGTGGGGGACAGCGGGGAGCGGTTCACGGCTGACCTGGCCGGACTCCCGCCGGCGGCGCGCAGGATCCGGGCACCCGTCGCGCCGCGGGCGGTGACCTCCGGTCAGCTGGCCTCGCTCACTGACCAGGTCCGGCGTCGTATCGAGGACGAGGTCCGGGCCTCGGCCGCGGACCTGCGAAGCCGTGAGCCGAGCGCACCCGGACCGCATCGCTCCGTACCGGGATGAGGAGGAACGCGATGCCGCATACCGTGGAATGGAAGATCCGCCTCTACCTCTTCGAGGAAGAGGGAACGACCAAGGCGCGTGTGGTGCTGGACACCGGAACCACGGAGCTCACCGGGCACGGCGCCGCACACCGGCACCCCGCCGACACGGACGTGCCGGAGATTGGCGACGAGCTGGCGGCGGGCAGAGCGATGCACGACCTAGGCCGGCAGCTGGTGGATTTCGCAGAGCGCGACATCGAGGGCGTGGCCGCGCCCGCGACCGGGCGCAGTGCCCGGCCGGAGACCGGCTGGCCGTTGCCGGATGAGACACAAGGAGGATGACCGATGACGCTGCCTGTCCGTCGTAGCAGGGGCGGTTTGTGCCGTCGCGGGACGCACGGGAGCCGTCTGTCCGGCACGCGATGTGCCCGGAGACCGAGACCACGCCGTCCACACTCCGGCACAGCCGCTCGATGGTCTCGACGGATCCGCCCAGGGTGACCTGCCCCTCGCGCACCTCGACCGTCACCTCCGAGGCAGCAGGGCCGAGCGTCCCGCGCAGTACGTCTCCGGTGATCTCGTCGCGGATGGCGTCGTCACGGCGTAGGAAGATCCTCAGCAGGTCGCCGCGGCTCACGATGCCCTGCAGCCGGTCCGCCTCGTCCACCACGGGCAGCCGCTTGACGTTGTGGGCCGCCATGAGGCGTGCCGCCTCGATCACGGTCCACTCGGGACGCGCGCACACGGCAGGAGCCGACATCAACTCCTCGGCCCGGGCGCCTTCGGCCTTGACGCGCTCCCATTCCTCAAGGTGGGGGACCGATGTCAGGCCGGACGGGTCGGCCTGGGTGGAGGACTTGCGCAGCAGGTCGGCCTCGGACACCACGTCCAGGGGACGGTCGAGTTCGTCGACCACGGGCACGGCGGTGACGTCGTTCTCCGCGAGAAGCTTGACGATTTCCTTGAACGGCATGTCGCGCCGGGCCCGCACGATGTCTCGGGTCATGAGCTCTGCGACCGTACGGTGGTGCATGTCGTCTCGCGAAGGTGAGCCGCTCGCGCGTGGAATGGGCCTGTCGTCCCATGCGGCGGCGTGTCATGCGTGGCACGTTGGATACAGCACCATTCTGAGGAGAGGGCGGCGATCATGCGAGCTCACCTCGGCGACCAACTCGTCATCGAAAGCTCGACGACCTGGGCCAGGCGCGACGGCGAGATCGTCGGTCTCCACCACGAGGACGGAACACCTCCGTACGATGTGCGCTGGTCGGACACGGACGAAGTGACGCTCGTCTTCTTCGGGCCCGACGCACACATCCGCCATGTCGAGCACGGACGGCCCGGAACCACCCACCGGGTTTCCCAGCCGGACGGGAGCGTGGCGGAGGGCGTGTCGGCAGCCGCCGCGCCGACCGGGCAACCCAACCCCGGCGACATCGGTCGGCGTGTGGCCGTCGAGCGTCACAGGCAGCGGCTCAGCCTGGAGGAAACAGCCCGCCGCGCCCGCATGTCTCCGCACTACCTGAAGTACCTGGAGGACCAGCCCGCCGACCCGACGGTGGCGACCCTCATCAGGCTGGCCGACGCGCTGGGCACCACAGTCACCGCTCCGCGCGGGGCCGGCATCGATCTCCCACCTGGCCAAGGCCAGGCACTGTTGCACCCTCGGCTGCGGGACCTCAGCCCGGAGGAATGCCCCGCCACCTGCTCTCGACGCACGGCGTGGGGCGCGTCGCGGTACGCCCGGCGGGCCGGGGGTGGTTCCGGTCAACTACGAGGTCGTCGGCGCGATCGCGTTCCGGACCTCGCCGGACTCGGTCCCGGCGAGGGCTGTGGGATCGGAAGTCGCCTTCGAGGTCGACCACGTGGACGAGGCGATGAGCCAGGGCTGGAGTGTCCTCGTCGTCGGACCCGCGCGCGGTGGTCACCGAGGCCGACGCGGTGAGGCAGCTGGTCGACCGCGCCCACACCACGCCGTGGGCCGGAGGCGAACGCGAGATGTGGGTATCGATCGAGCCCATGCGCCTCACGGGACGCCGCATCAGTCCGGCCGATCAGTAAGCGATCACACCTTGCCCTCCGGGCGGCCCGGCGTGGCGGACTCGCCGGTGAGATGGGGCTCGACGTCCACGACGCCCTCCACAGCGCGTACGAGGCGCACCGCGACGGAGATGAGCGAGGTGTCACGGATGTGCCCGCGGAGGGTGACGACTCCCTCGTGCACGTTCACGTGGATGGCGTGACTGAAGGCAGGGAAGAGGTAGGACACCACGGTGCGGCGGACCTCCTCCTCGATGTCCTCGTCCGACCGCAGGAAGACCTTCAGCAGATCGGCACGGCTGACGATGCCCTGGAGCATGCCCACGCCATCGACCACCGGCAGCCGCTTGACATGCCGGACGGCCATGATCCTGGCCGCATGGGCCAAGGTGACGTCAGCGTGGACGGTGATGGCGGGGGTGCTCATGAGCTCCTCCGCCGTCACCGCGCCGGCCTTGGCGACGTCGGAGAGCCGTCGGCGCTGCTCGTAGAGGCTCGGGTCGCTGTCGCGGAACTCCTCCTTGGGCAGCAGGTCGGCTTCGGAGACGACGCCGATGACGCGCCCTTCGCCTTCCAGGACCGGCATGGCACTGACCTTCCACTGCTCCATGGTCCGGACGATCTCCTTGAAGGGCGCGTCGCGTCCGACGGCCACGACCGTCTGGGCCATCACATCGCTCACGATGTGCGGGGTATCGGGCATGTCCAGGCACCTCGTCCTGTCTCGTCAGGGCACCTCGCCCGCGCCGTGGGGCGCGTACAGGTCGAGCAGGCGCACCCGGGCGGACCTGAGCCGGCGCGCGATCACGCCGGTGACATAGGTGCACAGCTCGTGGTCCAGCGCCGGGTCCGTGGCACACATCTCACGGACCGCCGCCGCGTCGAACTCGTAGGCGCGCACCGGGCTAGCGGCCTCGGCCCCCATATGCCAGTGATGGGGAGGCACCAGCGAGGACCAGCCCAGCAGCCGTCCGGCGTCGAGGGTCTCGATGACCGCTGCTTGCCGACCGGGTACGTGAAGGTCGAGTGCAACCGTGCCCGTGTGGATGATCCAGAAATGGTCGGCCTTTCCGCCCTCGTTGAAGATGCGCTCGCCCGTCTCGAACGACACCTCGCGAGCGAGCGTCATCAGCTGCTCGCGATGCTCCGGGGTCAGGGCGCCGAAAACGCCGGGCCTGGTCATCACGATGTCCTTCCCTTCTCCATGGCCTCGAAGGTGGAGAACGGGTTTCGTTTCCGGTCGGCTTCGCATCCGGTCACGGACGTCTCGCCCTGCGGGGCCGTGATCTTCGTCAGCTTGAAGGCCGCGTCGGCGATGGGGGAGCCCCAGCGCTGTGTTCCTCCGGGCCGTAATTCCACGATCGCCGCAAACGGGCGCGGTGCAACCGGGACGGAGGTCTGCTCTTGAAACCGATCCGCCTGCCTCGGGGTCGGTCCACGTGTCGCGACGGGCCCAGGGCGGTGCGACGGTGTTCACAGGACGTCTCGCGGTTGGCGTGTGGGAAGGCGGTGTGGACGATGGAGCTTCCGCTGGTCGTGGGGGTCGACGGATCAGATTCCAGCCTGCGGGCCGTGGGGACGACACGACGTGGCTGCGTGCCGCACCAGCGCCTCCCACGTCAGCATCGGTATGGCGGCCCGCACAGTCGCCGTCGGACAGCCGCCCACATCGTCTCAGCAGCGCCCCTCCCGCCGCCGCGCCGTGCACCGGTTGGTGATACCGATCGCTCCGGGCCGGCCCGCCGTCGTCGAGAAGACGGTCGCCCTACACACGTCACGCGACGTGGCGATCAGTGACCCGCTCGGTGCGGCGCTGGACCGGGTGACCGAAGCGCCTGGCTTCTCGGCGCTGCTGGACTCCCATGTCGCCGCGTGGGCGCGGTTGTGGCGGCGCGCGGACATCCAGGTGCCCGGGGAGGCGGGCCGCGTCCTGCGCCTGTACCTCTTCCACGTCCTGCAGACGCTGTCGCCGCACACCGCGGACCTCGACGTGGGAGTGCCGGCCCGCGGGCTGCACGGTGAGGCGTACCGGGGCCATGTCTTCTGGGACGAGCTGTTCGTGCTGCCGTATCTGAACCTGCACTTCCCGGAGGTCTCGCGGGCGCTGCTGAACTACCGTCACCGGCGCCGGCCGCAGGCGTGCCGCGCGGCCGGTGCGGCGGGCCGGGCCGGGGCCATGTACCCGTGGCAGTCCGGCAGCGACGGGCGGGAGGAGACTCAGCAGCTGCATCTCAATCCCCGTTCGGGCCGGTGGCTGCCGGACAACTCCCGGCTCCAGCACCACGTCGGCTCGGTCATCGCCTACAACGTGTGGCAGTACTGCGAGGCGACCGGTGACACCGAGTACCTGCACACCAAGGGCGCGGAGATGCTGCTGCAGATCGCCCGCTTCTGGGCGGACACCGCGGAGTTCGCCCCCGAGCACGGCCGTTACCGCATCCGTGGTGTGGTCGGCCCCGACGAGTACCACGACAGCTACCCGGACGCCGCCCGGCCGGGCCTGGACGACAACGCCTACACCAACGTCACCGCCGCCTGGGTCCTCACCCGCGCGCTGGACCTCGTACGACGCCTGCCCGCATGGCGTCGGCAGGAACTGCTCGGACGCATCGAGCTGGACAGCAGCGAACTCCCGAAGTGGGAGGACGTCACCCGGCGCCTGCTCGTGCCCTTCCACCAGGGCGTCATCAGCCAGTTCGACGGCTACGGCGACCTCGCCGAACTGGACTGGGACGCCTACCGGACGCGCTACGACAACATCAGGCGACTGGACCGGATCCTGGAGGCCGAAGGCGACTCGGTCAACCGCTACCAAGCGCCCAAGCAGGCCGACGTCCTCATGCTCGGCTACCTCTTCTCACCCGCCGAGCTCCGGGATCTGTTCCGGCGTCTCGGGTACCACCTGGACGAGCGGCTCTGGCGCAGGACCGTCGACTACTACCTGCGGCGCACCAGTCACGGCTCCACACTCAGCGGGCTCGTTCACGGCCTGGTCCTCGCCAAGGCCAGGCGATCCGAGGCATGGCAGTACGTCCAGGAGGCCCTGGAGGCGGACATCGCCGATATCCAGGGCGGCACAACCGGTGAAGGTATCCACCTCGGGGCCGTGGCCGGGACTCTCGACCTGGTCCAGCGCGGTCTGACGGGACTCCAGACGCGCGAGGACGCCCTGTGGCTGGACCCGGTGCCCCTCCCCGCGCTCTCCGAGTACAGCTTCTCGCTCCGCTATCGCGGTCACGGGGGCATCGGCATACGGCGCCGGAGCGGACAATTGGAGATCGGTGTACCCGACTCGGAGGAGTCACCGATCCGCGTGATGCTGGCCGACCGCGCCGTCACCATCGCACCCGGTGAGACCTGCACGCTGGTGCTGCCGGACAGCTGAGCCGCGCGGGACCACGTCACGCGGCGACCAGCCCGAAGCGTGGCGATTTGCCAGTTCTCGGAGCGTTTGCCGCACTACGCTCCCGGCGAGGGGCAACTCGAGTCGCGGGAGAGACGCATGGAGTGGTTGGTCTCACTGGTGGGGGCCGGACTGGTCATGGCCGTCCTGAGAGACCTGTTCCACACCCTCTGGCACCCCACCCGTCATGGCGGTCTGAGCCGGCTCGTCATGACCGTGCTGTGGAAACTGGCCCGGCACCTTCGAGTGCGCCGCCGGGTGGTCGGCCTCGTCGGGCCGCTCGCCATGGTGACGGTGGTCGCCATGTGGGCCGGCCTCGTCATCCTGGGCTGGGCCGTCGTCTACTGGCCCCACATGCCGGGGGCGTTCACCTTCTCGCCCGGGTCCAAGGCGGCCCAGGAGCCTGCCCTGCTCGACTCCCTGTACCTCTCCCTCGTCACGGTCGCCACCCTCGGGCTGGGGGACATCGCGCCCGGCGAGGGGTGGCTCCGCCTGGTCTCGCCGTTGGAGGCTCTCGTCGGATTCGCCCTCCTGACGGCCACGGTCTCCTGGGTGCTGGAGATCTACCCGGCGCTGACCCGCAGGAGGGTGCTGGCCGTCCGGCTGGCCCTGCTGCGGGGCTCGGATCCGACGACTGGCGAACTCGACTGCGCCGTCGGGGCTCTGTTGCTGGACAGCCTGGCCACCGAAGTCGTACGCGTCCGGATCGACTTCACCCAGTACGCGGAGGCGTACTACTTCCACGACGGGGAGGACCACGCGTCCCTGGCGGCCATGGTCGGCTATGCGGCTGCGCTCGCCCAGCGCGGACAGCTGGCGCGGCGGCCGGACGTGCGGCTGACCGGCGCCCTCCTCGACGGCGCGCTCAAAGATCTCTCCGACATCCTCGACCAGCGATTTCTCCATACGGGCGGGACCCCGACGGAGGTGTTCGCCGCGTACGCCGCCGATCACGGCCGCGACCTCGTGCAGTTCTGACCATCGTGCCGGACGGGAGCCCGAACGCCGCCCGGGCCCGTTCGTCATCGGTGGTCGGCATCCGAAGCGGCGGGCACTCTGGGAAGCGGGCCCCTGTCGTTCGCGGCGGTGGCCCGCACACCACGGGAGCGGTGGATGGCACAACGCCCGCCGCGGGCGGGCCCACCGACGGCTGGAGACGTTGAGTCCGCCCCCGCTCGGTGACGTGGGCTCCTGTTCCCCGGCATGCGCGCGGGAGGCGCGGAATCGACACTGGTCTGAGGGACCACCGACCGGGCGGGCCAGGCTCCAGGGGCTCCCCCCGCGTGGACAGCGATGCTCGAAGGAGACGACCATGACCACTGCCAGGAGATCATGCACGCGGGTGCCACCTGCATCCAGGAGAACGAGACACTTCGGGACGCGGCGCGCAGGATGAGGGAGGTGGATGTCGGAGCCCTCCCGATCTGCGGGGAGGACGACCGGCTTAACGGGATCATCACGGATCGTGACATCGTGGTGAAGTGTCTCGCCAAGGGCAAGGACGCCTGGACCGAGAGCGCGGGCTGGCTGGAGCAGGACAAGCCGATCACGGTCGACGCCAAGGTCGATGCCGGTGAGATCCTCCGGATCATGGAGGTTCACAAGATCCGCCGAGTGCCGGTCATCGACAACCACCGCCTCGTCGGCCTGATCAGCGAGGCAGACCTGGCACGTCACCTGCCCGAGAACCAGGTGCGCCAATTCGTCGAGGTGGGGCTCCCTGACCGACCCGTCGGCCGTCGGTCCGCGGCCCTGGTGACCGAGGAGGAGTCGGCCGCGGCCGATCCGCTCTAACAGAGCTTCACCAACGCAAGGACCAGGAGGCCATGATGGGACGTCTCAACGAGCGGGTGGCGATCGTCACCGGTGGAGCCAGAGGGATCGGCGCCGCCGTGGCCCGACTGTTCGCGGCCGAGGGCGCGACCGTTGTGGTCGCCGACGTTCTCGACGCCGAGGGGGAGAAACTAGCGGCGGAACTCGGTGGCCTGTCCCGGTACGCGAACCTGGACGTCAGCACGGAGGACGGCTGGCGGACGGTGGCGGAGGAGGCGGAGCGGGACTTGGGCCCGGTCTCGGTGCTGGTCAACAATGCCGGGATCCTCGAGTGGGGCACCATCGAGGAACAGAGCCTCGAATCCTTCCGGCGGGTCATCGACGTCAACCTTCAGGGTGCCTGGCTGGGCATGCGTACGGTGGCACCGTCTCTCCGCCGGGCCGGCGGCGGCGCGATCGTGAACATCTCCTCGATCGCCGGCATCACCGGCTACGCCGGCATCGGGGCGTATGTGGCCGGCAAGTGGGGCCTGCGCGGGCTGACCAAGGCCGCGGCACTGGAACTGGCGCCGGACGGGATCCGTGTCTGCTCGGTCCACCCCGGTGCGGTACGCACCGCGATGACGGCCGACTTCGACGACTCCTTCACCGCCGGACAGCCCCTGCCGCGGTTCGGCGAGCCGGAAGAGGTCGCCCGTATGGTGCTGTTCATCGCCGCCGACGCCACCTTCTCGACCGGCGTGGAGTTCGTCCTGGACGGCGGTGTCACCGCCGGCCCGCCGACCGTCCTGACCGCCGCCCGCTGACCCGACCATGGAGGCGGCCCGGGCGGTCTGCCCAGCCCAAGGCAGCAGCCTGCCACAGGTCCGCGCCGCGCCCAGCTCTTCTCCGGTGGCATTGAACCCGCCCCGGCCCTTTTCGCGAGTACGTCACCTCCGTGGCGGTCGCCGAGCTCGGTGGGGCGCCATGGCCTCCGGCGCGATGACGATCGGCGTCTGGTGCTCCTGGTGATCGTCGGCCCGGACCAGGGTGAGCCGTCCGGTGACCGTGCGGTCGCGCAGCACGCCTGCTCGTCATCCCCCCCGCTGATCGGCTGGATCGTAGACCGGAAGCGGTGCCTATGGTGCGAGGGAGAAGTAGTTCTCTTCTTCCTGGGTGAAGTGCAGGCGCAGGACGGTGTTGAGGCCGTAGAGGCAGGAGCGGAGGTCGTCGAGTTGTTCGGGGGCCAGGCCGCCGTCGGTGTGGGCGAGTTGGATGTGGGTGGCGATGCGGCGGGAGAGGCGTTCGATCTCGGTGTGGGCGCGGCTCATCGTGGCGGTGGCCTCGGGGCCGCCGAGGGTGGGGGCCAGTGCTGGGTAGAGCTGGTGCTCTTCGGCGTACTCGTGGGGCAGCAGGCGTTCGGTGAGCAGGCGGTGGGTCTCCTCCACGGCGGCGAGTGCTGTGGGGCCGGGGGTGTCGGAGAGGCGGTCGGCTGCGTCGCGTACGGCGTCGAGGACGTCCTGGAGGTCGTCGTGTTCGGCGGCGAAGCGGTGGATGAGGGCCTCGGCGGCGGGGGTGAGGGGCGGGCGCGCAGCCTGGCCGACGCGTAGGGCGCGCAGGGCGTTGAGGATGACGGCGACGTCGATGCCTTCCTGGAGCAGCGCGCCGGCGGCGGGCGGGAGCAGGCCGACGGCGGCCGCGGCCATGGCGGCCAGGGACATGAGCATGCCGCCGAGGGCGCTTTGGACGGCGATGCGGCGGGCGCGTTGGGCGATGGTCACGGCGTCCGCGAGGCGGTCGACGCGGTCGGTGGTCAGGACGATGTCGGCGGCTTCGGAGGAGGCGGTGGAGCCGCGGGCGCCCATGGCGATGCCGATGTCGGCGGCGGCGAGGGCGGGGGCGTCGTTGACGCCGTCGCCGACCATGGCGGTGACCGCGCGCTCGCGTTCGGCGCGCACGGCGGTGACCTTGTCGGCCGGGCCGAGTTCGGCGCGTACGTCGTCGAGGCCGAGGACGGCGGCGACTTCGTGAGCGGGTGAGGCGCGGTCCCCCGTGAGCATGAGAAGCCGCTGGATGCCTGCCGCCCTCAGGTGGCGCAGGGTGCGGGGGGCGTCGTGGCGCAGGGGGTCGCGCAGGAGTACGGCGCCGGCCAGGTGTCCGTCGAGGGTGAGCCAGGCGACGGCCGCGCCGTCGAGGAGGGCGCGGTTGTCGACGGCCTTGGCCCAGGTGGGCCGTGCGTCGGCGGAGTCGAGGCGGCCGACGGAGACGTGGCGCCTGTCCACGGTGCCCGTGGCGCCTCGGCCGGGCTCCTCGGTGACGTCCGTTGGGACCGACAGCTCCAGCTTGCGTTCCCGGGCGGTGTCGACGATGGCCTGAGCTAGTACGTGCGGCGAGTACTGGTCGAGTGAGGCAGCCAGGCGAAGGACCTCCATCGGTTTGACGTCGGGGGCGGCGGTGACGTCGAGGACGCGGGGGCGGCCGCGGGTGAGGGTGCCGGTCTTGTCGAGCAGGAGGGTGCGGGCGCGGCCGAGGTTCTCCAGCGCGCCGCCGTCGCGGATGACCACGCCGAGGCGGGAGGCGCGGGAGAGGCCGGAGACGATGGCGACCGGGGCGGCCAGCAGCAGGGGGCAGGGAGTGGCGACCACCAGGACGGCGACCGCGCGTACCGCGGAGCCGCTGATCAGCCAGGCCAGTCCCGCTACCACGAGGGACAGGGGAAGGAACCAGGCCGCGTACCGGTCGGCCAGCCGCACGACCGGCGCGGACTCGGCTCCGGCCTCCTTGGCCAGCCGTACGATCCCCGCGTAGGTGCTGTCCTGCTCGGTGGCGGTGGCCCGTAGTTCGAAGGCGCCGCCGGCGTTGACCACGCCGCTGCGCACTCCTTCACCCTGGGGCCGCTCGACCTGAAGGGGCTCACCGGTGAGCACCGACTCGTCGAGGACGGCGGCGGCGCTTTCCACGCGGCCGTCGACGGGGACGACTTCGCCGGGGCCGACGACGAGCAGGTCGCCGACGGCCACCTCTCCCAGCGGCACGGTCGCGACCCCGGCGTCCGTGCGGCGGCGTGCCGAGCGTGGCGCGTGTTCCAGCAGGGCCCGCAGGTCGTGGGAGGCGCGCCGCTGGGCCGCGGCCTCCAGAGTGCGGCCGGTGGCGAGCATGAGCGCGATCAGGGCACCGGCCAGGTACTCGCCCACGGCCAGGGTGCCGCCGAGTGCGAGCACGGCGATCAGGTCCACGCCCGCCTGCCCGCGCCGCAGTGCGGCCAGCACCCACCCCACCGCAGGGACGACGGCGGACACGGTGCCCAAACCCCAGAACAGGTCCGCGAGGCCGTGCGCATCGGCGAGCCAGGCGAGGCCGCCGCCGGTCAGGGCTGCCGCTGTTACGGCCAGGAGGACGGGTTCGAGCTGGGGGGACACGACGACGGCGGCGGTCAGGCGGCGCAGCCGTGCTGCCAGGGGGGTGGTGTGGTTCATGGCGCACCTCGGTCCGTCCGGTGCCACGACCGTCGGCTCGGTCCGCTTCCATCACATCGCGGCAGCCGGTCGGCCGCCAGGGGACGTCCGGCCCTGCTCCCGGGCCGTGCGGACAGTGGACACCTGTGCCATCACGGGGGGGGAGTCCCCGATGGGGAAGGCCAGGGCGGGGCAGGTGGCAACAGCTCGGCCGGCGTGGGAGCTCACGTGGACGCTCAGAAGAAGCTGAGAGCTTGCTGTGTCAGTCTGGCGCGCTTGATCGACACACCGTGTGTGACCAACCTGCTGGAGGAACTCTCCCATGAGCCTGATCAACGGCCTGCCCGCGCACGTCTTGCTCGTGCATTTCGTCGTCGTGCTCGTTCCGCTGACCGCGCTGGCACTCACGGTCTGCGCGATCTGGCCGAGCGCGGCACATCGCGTGGGCATCGTGCTGCCGCTGCTCGCCCTGGTCACGCTCGCGAGTGTTCCGCTGGCCACGCAGGCCGGGGAGTGGCTGGAGGAACACGTCGACAGCGACTCGTTGGTGCGCCGGCACGCCGCCCTCGGCGACGGCCTGCTTCCCTGGGTGGGGGGCCTGTTCGTGCTGGCGGTCTTCGTCTGGTGGGCGGCCCGCCGCCCCGCCGCGTCCGGGGCCGGCACCTCGCGCGGCATACGCCGGTCCGCGGCGCCGGTGCGCATCGCGGCCGCGGTTCTGTCGCTCGTCGTGGCGGCGGGAGCCGCCGTGGACGTTTACCGCATCGGCGACTCGGGGGCGAAGGCCGCGTGGCACGACGGCTTTTCCAAGACGGCGTCGGGCGGCGACGGGGATGACAACTGACCTGCGGGCTCGCCCCGACGGTCGGGGCGAGCGGGCGCAGGTGCGGTCGCTCACCCGGCACTTTTCGCGGGACACGTGTGCGCGTCACGCGGGGCCGTCGTCGGCGTGGAGGGCAAGGCGGGGGCAGGCGAGGACCGCCCGGCGGGTGTGGGTGCGCAGATGGTCGGGGACGGCTCGGTCCTTGATGACGGGGTAGCCCCATTCGTCGAGGTCGATCAGTTCGGGAAGCAGTTCGGCGCACAGGCCGTGGCCCGTGCAGGCGATGCGTTCGATGCGCAGGGTCCGGGCGGGGGTCATCGCCATGTCTCCGGGGGTGTGGCGGGCGGTACGGGGATTCGGGGCGGCCGACGGGCCGCGTCGCAGGCCCCGTGGGTGAGGTGCCGCTCCACGTCGTCGGCGAAGGCGCGCAGGGCGGAGGCGGCGAGGCGGGCGGCACCGTCGGGGTGGCGGCAGGCTCCCCGGTCCGGCAGCAGACCGATCCGCCGGTGCAGCGGGGACAGCAGGTCCGCGTCGGCCTGTCCGGCGGCCAGCGCGGTGAAGTCCTCGGCCACGGCGGGCAACCCGAAGTGGCAGGGGCCGCACTGGCGGGCGCTGTGGACGGCGAGGTAGGCGAGGATCCGGGCCGTCTCGGTCAGCCCGCAGGCCGAGTGGGGGAGTGCGACGAGGACGCCCGCGCCGGGTGTGGCGCCCAGCGGAGCGAGGTCGCGCCGGGTGAAAGTCGTGTGCACCTGCTTTATGGGGAGCCAGGTGCCGGCGAAACCGCCGAGCAGGACTGCCTGCAGGGCTTCGGTGGGGCCTGCGGCGCGGTCGAGGAGCATGGCGAGGGGCGTGCCGAGCGCGACCTCCATGACACCCGGGGTGGTGACGCTGCCGGAGGCGGTGACGAGCGTGGTGCCGGGCTCGTCCGGGGTCCCCGCCTGCCGGAACCAGTCGGGTCCGTGGCGGGCGATGAGGGCGAGGTGGGCGAGGGTCTCGGCGTTGTGGACCAGCGTGCGGCGGCGGCCGATGCCGCGTTCGTGGGTGCGTGGCGGGCTGCCCTGAGGGCGGGCGGGGCCGCCGTTGAGCCAGCGCACCAGGGAGGTCGACTCGCTGGAGACGTAGGCGTGCGGAAGGGCGTGCAGGCGCAGCCGAACCCGGTCGAGGCGGGCGCGTCGGCGCTCCTCCACGGCGGCGGTGAGCTGGGAATACTGGGTGGAGCGGGTGCGGGGCAGGCACACGTGGACGGTTTCGGCGCCGACGGCGGTCGCGGCCAGAACGGCACCGTCCAGGACGAGGTGGGGTGCCACGGCGAGCAGGAACTGGTCCTTGCGGCTGGCGGGTTCGCTCTCCATGGCGTTGACGACGACCACGGCGCGGCCACGGCGTTCCGCGACGGCACGCAGTTTCCGGGCGGTGGGGAACCCGGCGCCCCCGCGTCCGGTGAGCCCCGCAGCCTCGACGGCCTCCACCAGCGGCATGGACTCACGGCTGCCGAGGGCCATGGCGACCGGGGCTGGCCCGTAGCGCCGGAGGTGATCGGTGAGGGTGGCCGGCCGGCCGGTGGCGTACCAGCCCGCCAGCAGCCGGGCGGCGGTGGGGGAGTCCGGCTGGGGCGTGAGGTGGTGGGGCGCGAAGGGGGCCGCGGCCGAGGAGTTCACCGTCCGCCTCCGAGCAGGACCGTCGTCGCGGCGGCACGCTGGGTCCAGCCCGGCTGCAGCGGCCCGGTAGCCAGGAAAGCGGTCAGCACGAGGGGTACGGCGGTGGCGGCCACGGCGGCCGCCAGGCGCCCGGCGACCCGGCCCTGGGCCGGACTTCGCCAGCCGCCACCACACGGCACCGACCACCGAGGCCAGGCAGGCGGCGTAGAGCCACAGTTGGAGGGGGAGCCGGGTGTCGGTGCCGGTGCCCACGCCGTGGAAGAGGGCGAGCGGCCAGGCCGCGTATGCCAGCCAGTGCACGGCCTTCCAGCGCCGCACCCCCAGCCGCAGCCGCAGGGCGCTGGTGACCAGCACCGCGAGCAGAAGGTCGAGCGCGGCCGTGCCCAGCCCGAGCCAGAGCGGACGGTACGACCCCCCGAACGGCACCACGGACACCGCCCAGCTCAGGTGGACGAACGGATCGAGGACCGCGGTCACCACGTGCACGGCCAGGAACACCAGGGTGAGCAGGGACAGGTTGCGGTGCAGCAGCCCGATCTCGAACCGGCCGATCCGGCCGGGCGCGGCCCGCCCGCCAGAGGCGACTCCGAGCACCACGGTGGCTGTGAGAAGGATCAGGGCGAGCGTGCCGCCGGCGCGGCTGGCGTACCACAGGGGGCTGCCGGTCAGGGCCAGGGCGGTCATCGCGCGCCCCCGGAGGCGGGAACGTGGGCGTCGGGCGGCCAGCCGCCGAGGCGTACGACAGTGCCGTCGAGGCCGGTCAGCCGGGCGGGCAGGGCGGTACGACGCAGCCAGTCCACGGCCCGGTCGCCCAGCACGATCGCCGCCGTACTGGCGGCGTTGGCGTCCACACAGGTGGCGGCCGCAACTGTAACGGTGCGCCACACCGAAGTGGCCGGTTCGCCGGTGGCCGGGTCGACGATGTGGTGCAGGGTGCGTCCGGCGCGTCGCCAGGTGCGCACGCGGATGCCGGACGTCGCCAGTGCGCCACCGGCCACGGTGACGGCCGGGCCCGGCTCCGTGACGGCCTGCGTGTGGTCGTCGGCGAGGGCGATCCGCCAGCCGCCCTCGGGCTCCGGCCCGGCCGTGGCCAGGTCGCCGCCGAGGCTGACCAGGACCCCGCTTCCGGTGACGGCGGCGGCGAGCCGGGCGGCGCGGTCGGCGGTGAGGGCTTTGGCGGTGGCGCCCAGGTCGAGGTGGGCGTGCGGGGGCAGGTGCAGTCGGCGGGTGCCTGGGTCGAAGAGGATGCGTCGCCAGCCGGGCGCGGGGCGGGCCACGGGCAGGGGGCGGGCGTCGTCGGGACGCAGGGAGGCGAAGGTGCGGTCGTAGCCGAGCGCGATCACCGCGCGGCCCACCGTCGGATCCACGGCACCGCCGGTGAGCCGGGCGGCACGCAGGGCGGCCTGCAGAGCCTCGGCGAAGCGCTCACTCACCGTCCTCGGCGAGCCGGCGCTCAGGTTCACACGGGAGAGTTCGGAGTCCGGCCGGAACCGGCTGCACGTGAGGTCGACGGCGGTCAGTTCGGCGCGCAGGACCTCTTCCGCCGTAGGCAGGTCGCGCGAGTCGGTGACGAGCAGGACGGCCGTGGTGCCCAGGGCCGGAAAGACGACCTGCGCCGGTGACGGGGTGCGCGTGGTCATGACGCCCCCGTCGTGGTGTGCGGCTGCTGCCGGGTGGCGGCGGGCGGCTGGGCCGGGGGCTGCGGTGTCGGCTCCGTGACCGGTGCCGCGGCCTCGCCGTCGTCCTCGTGGTCGCCCGCCTCACCGTGTTCCCGGTCGTCCCCTGTGGTCGCGGCGGTGGACGCAGCGGGGTAATGCACGGGTGGGCTCGGCGGCGCGGGAGCGGCCGAGGTGCCCGGCAGCAGGTGGGTGTAGAGACTGCCCAGGGCTGCCGCGCCGGCCACGGCGGTGACGGCGATCCACCGGGTCAGACGGCGGCTGCGCCGCAGTCCGCGATCGCGGGCGTGCGGGGAACCGGCCGGGGAGGGCGTCTGGTGGAAGTCGTCGGACGGGGGTGCCATGGCAGCGCTCCTGGAGAATCGGCGGCCCGAATCGGCTGCGTGCACCTCCAGGCTGTGCTGACGGCGCTGAGGAACTCACTCACGTGTTCTTCAGAACCGGTAAAGATCTCGGTCCCACCGTGCGGGCCCGTCGCCTTCAGGGCCCGGCGGTCCGATTCCGGCCGCTCTTCAACGACGCGGCACCGCGCTCGTGCCCGCGTTCCGGCCATAGCGGCAGGTCCAGTACGACGGTCAGGCCGCCGCCCGGGGTGTCCTCCAGCTGTGCGGTACCGCCGTTGGCGGTGACCAGCCGGTGGACGACGGCCAGCCCCAGACCGGTGCCCCTGGCCGCAGGGTTCCCGAACCGGCGGAAGGCGACCGCCTTCGCCTCGGCGGTCATGCCGGGGCCGTCGTCCCGCACAAGCACCCGGGCCGAGTGGCCCGCCGCGCGGTGATCGAGAGTGACGCTCCCTCCGGCGGCCACGGCCTCCACCGCGTTGGCGATCAGATTGTCGAGGATCTGCTCCAGGTGACCCGCGCCCAGCGCGACGGCCAGCGCCGGCCCGTCGGAAGCTGTCAGCCGGACTTCCCGCTCCTCGGCCACCGGCGACCAGGCGGCCACCCGCTCGGCCACCACCTTGTCGACCCGCACGACGGTCGGGCGGGGTGTCGCTTCCTCGGCGCGGGCGACCGCCAGCAGCCCGTCGACCAGCCGGGACAGCCGGGCGATCTCCTCCTGCGCGGCGGCCAGTTCGGCGGCGGTGTCGCCTTCGGCACCGGTGGCGAGGACGTCCAGCCGCAGCCGCAGCGCGGCCAGCGGGGTGCGCAGTTGGTGGGACACGTCGGCGATCACGGCTCGGTGGCCGTGGACCAGGGCCTCCGTGCGGGCCGCCATGGTGTTGAAGGTGGCGGCCAGCCGGCGTACCTCCGGCGGACCGGCCCCGACGTCGGCTCGCTCGTCGAGGGCACCTTCGCCCAACCGCCGGGCGGATGCGTCCAACGTCGACAAGGGGCGGCTGACCCAGCGGGCGAGACGGACGGACAGCAGCACGGACGCGGCGAGCCCCGCCGCGCCGATCGCGGCGGACCAGCCCCAGATCGCGGCGATGCGGGTGTCCAACGGGGCCGCGGAACGAGCCAGGACGACCGCTCCGGCGGGCCTGCGCACCTCACCGGCCGGTTCCGCGGCCAGCAGCCGGCCCTCGTTCTCCGGCGGCTCCGGCTCGTTCCCGGACAGCACCCTCCCCACCAGCTCCGCAGCCTCCTCGCCCTGCGCCGCCGTGCAGGGCGTACTGGCCACCAGGCGCGCGGAGGCGTCGTACACCGCGGCGCAGTCCCCCGCCCGGGCCGCAGCGTCCAGCTCCTGGCGCATGGCGGTCGCCGGCTTGCCGTCGGAGAGGTGTTCCTCGGCCGCTGCAGCGATCACCCGGGTGGCCGCCCGCTGGTTGTCGCGGTAGGCGACACGCTCGCGCGCCGTCATCAACACCGCCAGCGGTACGACCGCCAGCACCAGCAGCACGGAGGTCAGGACCCCGAGGGTCCAGACGATTCGGCGGGTCACGACCGCTCCTCCGGCTCCTGGACCGCCCCGAGACGGAAGCCGTGCCCGTAGACCGTCTCGACCAGCCCTGGCACGCCGAGCTTGCGGCGCAGCGCCGCGACATGCACGTCCAGCACCTTCGTCGGCCCGTACCAGTGGGCGTCCCACGCCCGCTCCAGGATCTGCTGCCTGCTCACCACGCGGCCCGGGTCGGCGGCCAGGCACTCCAGGATGCCGAACTCCTTCGGCGTCAGCACCACTGCGCGACCGTCGACCGAGACCTGCCGGGTACGCAGGTCGAGCCTCAGGGGCCCGTGCCGAACGATCTCCGTCCCGGCCGGGCGCCGACGGCGCAGCACCGCCCGGATCCGCGCCAGCAGTTCCGCCAGCCCGAACGGCTTGACCAGGTAGTCGTCGGCGCCCTCGTCCAGGGCGACCACCCGGTCCGCCTCCTCGCCCCGCGCGGTCACCGCGATGATCGCGGCGTCCGAGCGGGCGCGCAGCATCCGGCACACCTCGACCCCGTCTATGTCCGGCAGCCCCAGATCCAGCAGCACCACGTCCGGGGACGCGGCCGCCAGGGCCGCCCGCCCGGTCCGCACGCCCTCGACCGCGTATCCCGCCTGCCGCAGACCGCGCACCAAGGACTCCGCGATGCCACGGTCGTCCTCCACGACCAGCACCTGCGTTACCTCCTTCGCGCCCACGGCCTGGGCGTTCATGCCTGCCACCTGCCTCCCCGACGACGCGGTGACCACGCCGACTCCTTCCAGCCTGCATCGTCGCCCGCTTCTGACGGCAGGGCCATTCGTCCCTCGTCGACGCGGACGGGCACGAACGCCGCCGACAGGTGCTTGTGGGCCGGTCGGACGCGGGTGTGGGCCGTTTGGCCCCGGGCTCCGGTCAGCTGCCCGGGGAAGGCTTGTAGGCAGACAGCCGACACTCGCGGTTCGGCGAGTATTGGCAGAGACCGGCCGTGGAGGTGAGGGCCATGATCCGTAGGCGTTCGCAGGTCGCCTCTGTGGCGGCCCTGGCCCTGGCAGTCACCGTGGCACTCGGTGCGTGCGGCGGGGACAGCACCACCTCCATCGGTGGAGCCGTCAGCCGTATCCCGGCCGTCTCGGCCAGCCCCACCTCCCCGGGCAGCGGCACACCGTCCACTCCAGTCGGCCCGACCAGCGGGTGGGGACCGGACATGTGGAGCGTCCACTCGGGCTCCAACATGATGGGCGGCGACGGGAGCTCGTGGGGCCCCGGAATGATGGGCAATTGGTGGCTGGCGGGCACCGGTACCCGGGTGCACACCCTTGGCCAGGCCCGGCAGTGGGCGACGGCGTTCGCCGACCGGCTCGGGCTGCGGGTCGGCGAGGTCATGCAGTTCTCCCGGAACTTCTACGCCGAGCTGCAGGACACCGACGGCCATCCGGCCACCGAGGTCCTGGTCAACCCGGCCGACGGCGCCGTACAGATCGAGTACGGGCCGGCGATGATGTGGAACACCGACTACGGCATGCACTACGGCAGCGACCGAACGGCGCGGATCTCGGCCGCGCAGGCCCAGGGCATCGCCCGGCAGTGGCTCCGCGACCACGGCGGCACGCTGAGTGCGGGCGAGGCGGAGTCATACCCCGGCTACTACACCCTGCACACCATGCAGTCCGGGAAGATCACCGGAATGCTGTCGGTCAACTCCTCCACCGGCCAGGTCTGGTACCACACCTGGCACGGCACCTACATCGCCACCAGCCAGCAGTAATCCACAGCCGTAGTCGTCAGCGCGGGCCAGCCGGTGACCATGCGGTCGCGCAGCACGGCCTCGGCCGGCCCGTCGCTGTCCAGTGCCGCCAAGCGCGAGCACGGCGATCAGGTCAACGCCCGCCTGCCCGCGCCGCAGTACGGCCAACACCCCCCCACCGCCGGTACGACGACGGACACGGTGCCCAGACTCCACATCAGCTCGGTCCGCTGTTCGGGATCTCGAAGTCTGCGGCCGATCGCATCATCGACCACCTCGGGCCCTCTCCTCGCGCTTCAGCCTCGTAGACGGTTCCGCAGGGACACCGTCCTGATCGTGGACGGCACTCTGGTCCCCACCCGCGACCACACGATCGCCGAGCAGTCGAAAAACTACCGCTACTCCACCAACCATCAAGTCGTCATCGACGCCGATACCCGACGCGTCGTCGTCATCGGCCAGGCTCTGCCCGGCAACCGCAACGACTGCAAGGCAGGGGAGCTGTCCGGCGCCAAGACCGCCGTGGGTCGCACCATGGTCATCGCGGACGGCGGACACCGGGGCACCGGCCTGGTCATCCCACACCGCTGCGAGCGCGGCCAAGCCGAACTCCCGGCCTGGAAAGAGGAACACAATGCCTCCCACCGCAAGGTCCGCGCCCGCATCGAGCACGTCTTCGCCCGCATGAAGACATGGAAGATCCTGCGCGACTGCCGGCTGAAAGGCGATGGCGTCCGACACGCCATGCTCGGCATCGCCACCCTGCACAACCTCACCCTTGCCAGGTGACACGGAGCCGAGCAGGCCGCCCGCAGCAGCAAAGATCATTTACGGGACATCGCTTAGAAGGGCGGGTAGTCGTAATGGGCGAAGAGGCGGTCGTCGTACTCGTTCTGCTGGGGGCCCGGTTTCTGGCCATTCGATGCGGGCCAGTGGTCGGGGCCCTCCGGCGTCAGGGGTGCGACGATCACGCCACGCGCCCGCCGCCTGGCTCGGACTCTTCTTCTTCGTCGGGCAGATGGACATCGTGGACCGCGATGTTCACCTCCACGGCTTCCAGGCCGGTCATGCTCTCCACCGCCTGGATGACGTTGGTGCGCACGTCCCCGGCGGTCTCGACGATGGAGGCGCCATACTCGACGACGATGTCCAGGTCCACAGCCGCCTGACGTTCGCCGACCTCTACGCTGACCCCTCGGGTGATGTCGCCGCTTCCGCCAGGTACGCGTTCTTTGACTGCCCCGAATGCCCTGGCCATTCCTCCGCCGAGGTTGTGGACCTCGGCGATCTCGCGGGCCGCCATGCCCGCGATCTTGGCTACGACCTTGTCTGCGACCGTGGTGTCTCCGCGCATCCCCGGAGGGGTGTCCGTACCCCTGCGGCCTTTCAGGGTTGTCCCCTTCTCGCCCGTCTCGTTGCGGGCGCTCGTCCTTGCGTTGGTGCTGGTGCGGTCCGTGGTCTCCGCCATGGCGGTCACCTCGAGCTCTCGGAGCGGGTTTGCGAGCGTTGTCGTCCCCTTCAACGCTAGACCAGTCAGACTTAACGGTAAAAAGGTGACTAGATGGCCAGATCGGTAGTCAGTTCTCGTCGGCGGGGAGGGCTCGCTGGTCGGCGAGAGCGATGGCCAGGGCTCCGGCGGCCGTCGGGTGCAGCGGGGCGCGGTCCGCCAGCCCTTGGACGTACGGCTGGGCGCTGCACAGCCGGTGCCCTTCGAAGTCCTGCTTCACGGCCGTGAAGCAGGCGGTCTCGGCTCCTTGCCGAAGAACGGCGTTGAGGGCGGCCAGTCGTGAGCGCAGTACCTCTGCCTTCTGCCGGGTGAGACCTTCGTCTCGGAGGCAGCTGACGTCCGGGCCGAAGGGATCGTAGTACTTGTTGACTACCACTGCTGGGTGCTGGGGGAGGGTGACCAGGATGCGCAGGAGCCTGCGGTAGTCGAGCGCGAAGCGGGCGAAGAACGCCGTTGAGGCGCGGTCGTCGCACGACGGAGAGATCGCGCCGAGCTGGACCAGGTCCGACCAGCGGGCGTCGTTGGCCCCGGCACTGACCAGGACGACCGACGCCTCGGTGGCTCGCTGCGCCTGGGCGATCTGCGGCGGGGCGACCTGTTCGCCGAGGATCTGCACGCCGAGGACGCCGTCGCGGACCGTGGCGCCCGAACAGGCGAAGTTGAGTACGTTCCAGTCGTTGGCCCTGGCGAGGGCCTGCTCGTGCACCTTGCCGAGTCAGACCCCACGGCTCGCGTCGAGAGGCTCGTACACCCATACGTGTCCGCGGAACTGGACCAGATCCTCGCTGTTCTGCGACACCTGCTCACCGCCCGCGCGACGGTCCTCGCCGTCAACTCCGCCTACATCGCTTCCGCCGGACGGGACGAAACGACCCGTGCTGAACCGCCCAACCGGCTCCAGGGGTCCTACCGCGACCTCAACAAGATCGCCGCCCGCTTCGGCCCCGCCATGAACGCCGCCGAACTCGCCGCCGCCCTCGACGACCACTACCGGGCCGAGGCCCAGACCCTCACCACCGGCGCCGAGGCCAATCTCCTCAAGCTGGCCGAACTGCGCGGCACCCTCATCTCCGAGCAGGCGGAACGCTGGAGCGAGGTGAAGACGGCGTATGTACGCACCCAGCCCCTCGGCGGGCCCGACGGCGATCCACTCGCCCGCGCGGTGGCGGCCCTCGGTCTGCTCGCCGACCGGGTCGCGTCCGTCGAGACGGCGATCCGCCACGCGACGGATCCCCGGCACCCCATGACCACCCCACGGCCCGGCATGCGGCACGCCCCGACTCGGAGGAAGGGAAGTTCTCCACAAGGGTAAAATTGTTGTAACGGTGCGGACGGGGTCGTTTCGGGGCGCGTC
>NZ_JBJDQL010000063.1:0-36792 GCF_044903305.1 Streptomyces sp. NPDC019531
GGCGGGGCCGGCATGCGCGGGGAACCTGCCGGGACCGGCCGGTGCAGGGGACACGGCGGGGCCGGCATGCGCGGGGAACCTGCCGGGACCCGGTGATGCAGGGGACTTGTCGGGACCAGCCGACGCACCGGACCCGTCGTGGGCCGGTGGCCCTGGGGTCCGAGCAGGAGCCGGTGACGGGCGGGACCGGGCAGGACCAGCTGACCCGGGGAACTTGCCGGGACCAGCTGACGCAGGAGACCCGTCGGGGGCCGGTGGTGCGCGGGACCGAGCAGGAACTGGTGACGGGCGGGACCGGGCAGGGACCGGTGAGGCACGGGGCGGTCCGGAGGCCGGGGTATCCGCCCTTCCTTGGGGGGACCGTCGACCGCCGCCGATCGACCCCGAGTTGATCCGGACCGTGCCGCACAACTGTGCCGTCGACCGTTGGGCGGCCGAGGCGCGGATTCTGCTCGGTGCCGAGGGGCGGTCCGCCGGTCGCGTGCTGGTGCGGTTCGGCGGGCGGCACCGGCTGGTGCTGGAGCTCTCCGCGGACGACGGCCTGATACGGACCGTACCGACCCCCACCGCCGGTTCCGTCTCCGCACTCCCCGTCCTGCCCGACGCGGCGACCTGGGTCGTCCCCGACCTCGAACTCCTGCGCACCGGCGCGATCGAGGCCGACCGGCTGCACCCCCTGGTCGCCGCGGCGTTGGTACCGGACCGCACGGCCACCGGACCGCCCCGGATCCACGACGGGCCCGGGCAGCAGCGGATCGTGGAGTGCCGTGGCGCCCGGCACCGGATCGGTCTGGTCGACGGGGTACTGGCCCCACTGGACCATGACCCGGACGAGATCCGGCGGGAGGAACTGCTGGTCGCGCTGACCGGCACCCCACTCCCCTGCCTCCAGGCCATCGACGAGGCACACCGCCGCCCGCACTGCCTGGACGGCGTCCGCGAGCGTCTGGTGCACGGCGACACCGCCGGCGCGCTGGCCGTCGTGGAGGCGCTGCTCGGCCCCGAGGCGCTGCTCCGCACCGGCCCCCTCCGGGACGAACTGGAGGCGGCCGCGCAACGGCGCATCACATATGGCCTCTTCAGGACGGGTCTGGCGGGTCCGGGCCCCGCCTCGTTCGCACCGCGCCCGAGCACTCGTGACTCCCGGTCCCGGCGTACGCATCCGCGCCGCACGACCGCGCGCTGAACCGTCCACAGGGGAACCGCCCCTTTCTTCCTGGCCCGCTCCTAGCCCATAGGTGATCATTCATGACCACACACGCCCCTGCGCCGAACTCCCAACTCGACATCGCCGCCGATCTGTTGACCCTCCTGCGCGACTCCACCACCGAACCGCGCCCCGACTCCCAGCTGGAAGCCCTCACCCTGGCCGTCGCCGCCGACCTGCCCGTACTGCTGTGGGGCGAACCGGGGATCGGCAAGACCGCGGCGCTGACACAGCTCGCCGCGGCCCTGGACCTGCCGTTGACCACGGTGATCGCCAGCGTGCACGAGCCGTCCGACTTCTCGGGGCTGCCCGTGGTCGGGGACGATCCCGCGACGCAGGGCGTGCCGATGGCCCCGCCGGACTGGGCGGTGCGGCTGGTGCGGGCCGGTCGGGGACTGCTGTTCCTCGACGAACTGTCCACCGCGCCGCCCGCCGTCCAGGCCGCGCTGCTCCGGCTTGTCCTTGAGCGGCGGATCGGCGCTCTCCGACTGCCGCCCGGGGTGCGGATCGTGGCCGCCGCCAATCCTCGGTCCTCGGCGGCCGACGGCTGGGAGTTGAGCCCGCCGCTGGCCAACCGGTTCGTCCATCTGCAGTGGACCCACGACCATGAGGTCGTCGTACGCGGACTCGGCGGGACCTGGCCCCGGGCGACCCTGCCGCGACTCGATGCGGGGAAGCTGCCGAAGGCGGTGGACTTCGCCCGCCGGGCGGTGTGCGGGCTGCTCGCCGCGCGGCCCACGCTCGTGCACCGGCTGCCCACCGGCGAGGCCCGGCGGGGCGGGCCGTGGCCGTCGCCGCGCAGCTGGGACATGACCCTCTCCCTGATCGCCTTCGCGACGGCGGCCGGCTCCGCACGGGATGTGCTCTCCTTGCTGGTCCGGGGCACGGTGGGGGACGGTCCGGGTCTTGAGCTGCTGGCGAGCCTGGACCGGCTGGACCTTCCCGATCCGGAAGAGGTGCTCGCCGACCCGGCGGGAGCCGTCCTGCCCGAGCGGGGAGATCTCCGGCAGGCCGTGCTCGACGGCGTGGTGGCGGCCGTACGCGCACGTCCGGACCGGGCCCGCTGGGACTCGGCCTGGGCGGTGCTGGTCCGGGCGCTGGAGACCGGGGCCCCGGATCTCGTGGTCGTACCCGCGACGACACTCGCCTCGCTGCGCCGGGAGGACTGGGACGTACCTGCGGCGATCGAGAAGCTGGCCGGGACGGTGGTGCTGTCCCAGCGCGCGGACCGGGCCGCCGCCGCTGCCAAGGGGCGCCGATGACCACCGACGCCCCCGAGAGCATGGGGACCCTGGACCGCGACAAGCTCTTCGCCGCCCGCCTCCAAGCCGCCCGGGCCCGCCCCTACCTGGCCACCGCGCTCTTCGCCCTGCACACCGTCGAGTCGAAGCGGGTCCCGACGATGGCCGTGGACCGGCACTGGCGGTGCTATGTGTCGCCGGCGTTCGTGGACCGGACGCCGGTGGAGGAGCTGGCGGGTGTATGGGTGCACGAGGCGTCGCATCTGCTGCGCGACCACCACGGGCGCGGTGACCGGGTGGCCCGGGAGCGCGGGCTGACCGGCGTGGGGGACCGGCTGCGGATGAACATCGCCGCGGACTGCGAGATCAACGACGACGTGTACGGCGACGGGTTGGTCCGGCCCGAGGGAGCCGTCGAGCCGGGGCGCCTGCGGCTGGGGGAGGGTCGGCTGATGGAGGAGTACCTGAAGGACATCAGCCTCGGGCCGCTCACGCTTGACCTGTCCTGGCTGGACTGCGGGAGCGGCGCCGACGGTCTGGAGCGCGAGTGGGACCTGGGGGCCGACGGCGAGGACGGTCTGAGCGAACAGGAGCGGGACGCGGTCCGCTTCCGGGTCGCGGAGGGCATCAAGGCGCACCCCGGGCGCGCCCCCAGGGGCTGGCGGCGGTGGGCGGAGGAGGCCTTTCATCCGCCGCAGCCGTGGCGGGACCTGCTGGGCGCGGCGCTCCGCTCGGCGGTCTCCGGTGCCGGGTCGGGCGACGACTACACCTACGGCCGCCCCTCGCGGCGCTCGGCCGGGGTGCCCGGCGCGGTCCTGCCGAGTCTGCGGCGCAGGCCGCCCCGGGTGTGCGTGATCATCGACACCTCGGGCTCGGTCAGCGACGGCGAGCTGGGCAGCGCGCTCCTTGAGGTCGCCGCGCTCTCCCGTGCCGTGGGTGGCCGCCGCGACCTGGTCACCGTGCTCTCGTGCGACGCGGCGGCCGGAATGGTGCGTCCGCTGTGCCGGGCCGAGGGCATCCCACTGACCGGTGGCGGGGGTACGGACCTGCGCGCGGGCTTCGACAGGGCCCTGCGCTCACGGCCCCGGCCCGACGTTGTCGTGGCCCTGACCGACGGCCAGACGCCCTGGCCGAGCGCGCAGCCGTCCTGCCGTACGGTGATCGGCCTGTTCCCTCGCCCCGGGGTGAGCAGGGCACGCCGCGAGAACAACCCCGAGTACGTGCCCACCGCGCCGCCCGCGTGGGCCCGAGTGGTCGAGATCGGTTCGGGCTCCGGGCCGGTGATGTGACAAGGCTCTGAGGCCGTGGACTGCCGGTCAACCCGGCGTCGGGGCACGCCGATTGACGATGACCGGACCCTTGGGGTGGACGTGGAGGTGGTGGGCCACGAGATCATGGGGGCCTGCGCAGTCCGGGGCACATTGCGCGCCTGGGTGGGAGGAGCGTCATGACCAATGTGGACGTGCACCAGCATCTGTGGAGCCCTTCGCTGGTGGCGGCCTTGAGGGCGCGTCGCGAGCCACCGTATCTGGACGGCTGGACCCTGTATCTGGACGGTGAGCCGCCCTACGACCTTCCGCCCGCCGACCACGACGTGGCCCTGCGCGCCGAGCTCGCCGCCACCGACGGCCTCGGCCTCGCGCTCGTCTCGCTGTCCGCGCCGATCGGCGTGGAGTGGCTGCCCGCGGCCGAGGCGCGGCCGCTGCTGGACGCCTACCACGAGGGCTCGGCCGCGCTCCCCCAACCTTTCGGGGCGTGGGCCGCCGCCTGTGTCCGGGACATCGATGCCATGGCGACGGCCCAAGCCCTCGACCAGGGTTTCGTCGGCCTGCAGCTGCCCGCCGACGCCCTTGCGGACGCGGCCGGTTACGCCCGGTGCGCTCCCCTGCTCGATCTGCTCGAAGAGCGGGACCTCCCGCTCTTCGTCCACCCGGGGCCCGCGCCCGGCGGCTCCGACGGACTCGGCTGGTGGCCCGCGATGGTGCCCTACGTCCAGCAGATGCACGCGGCCTGGTTCGCCTTTCGCGCTCACGGCCGGCCGCGTCATCCGCGGCTGCGGGTCTGTTTCGCGCTCCTGGCCGGACTCGCCCCGCTGCACGGGGAGCGGTTCGCCGCCCGCGGGGACGGCGACGGACGCGCGGATCCGTTGGTGTTCGTCGAGACGTCCTCGTACGGTCCGCGCGCGGTCGAGTCCGTCGTGCGTGCCCTTGGCGTGGACGCCGTGATCCAGGGTTCGGACCGGCCGTACGCGGAGCCGCCACAGCATCCCGGCCACGGTCTCGGCGGAGCAGCGGCGTACGCCTTCCGTATCGCCAACCCCCGGAGACTGCTCACCGGGACGGAGTGACCGCGCGGTTTTCACAGGTGAGCGGGGCGCCGATCGTGCCGATCACCATCCGCCTGTCCGTTCTGCTCACACACCGCCCGCGGCGATGCCCCCAGCTACTTGCGGCATGTCGTGTTGAACGCCTGGAGGTCGGGGATGCCGACGGTCGCCGCGATCACCGGGATGGCGAGGGTCGGGGTGATGAGCAGGTGCCCGGCGCTTTGCGATCGGCGGCGCCGGATCATGCCAGATGCTCTTCGATGTGGGCGATGGCGGGGCGGGGTGCCGGGAGCCGGGGCGTTCTCGGCGGCGGTGAGGGCGGTCGTACGCCACAGCACCGTCCACAGATGGCGGGGGCCCTCGCCGGGGATTGCGCGCCTGCCGCGACCCTCTGCCGCAGCAGCCCGCGCAACACCGCCGCGTCCGCCCCGGCGTCCTGCATCACCGGGACCCTGCGCCGCTCGCCCCCGCCCCGCCCTCGCCCTCGCCCGCCCGGCAGTCGGCAGTGGGCGTAGAGGCGTCGTTCCTGAAGCACGAGTTCTTCTTCGAGAGGCTGGTCCGGCGGCGCATGAGACCCAGCTCACAGCTTCAGCAGTTCAGATATGCTCCAATACGCCATAAGCGTGACAAATCGGACTCCACCTTTCGAGGACATGCACCAGATGACCCACCGCCCCCTGTACGCGCGCTCGGCCCCCTTCCTCGCCTCGGAGACCTTGCATGAGCTGTCGGAGGTGGCCCGGGCGGCGGGGACCGGGCAGGTGCTGGACGAGCTGTGGACGGCCCGCCGTTTCCTGGACGGGACACCGGCGGCGGTCGCGGTCCTGGACTCGGAACTGCGCTATCTGTACCTGAACGACACCTTGGCGGGGTTCAACGGGCTGCCCGTCGAGGACCACATCGGCCGTCCCATGCCGGAGGTGATCCCCGGCTCCGGGCCCTCGGCGGATGTGGTGCGCGAGGTGATCCGTACCGGCCGGCCGCAGACGGTCGTGTTCGACAGCCGGGTGCCCCTCGACCCGGTGGACGTGCCGCGCTGGTGGCTCGGCGCCTTCCACCGGCTCGACGGTGAGGACGGCGAGATCGTCGGAGTCGCCGCCGTGGTCATGGAGGTGACGGAGGCGATCCAGCAGCGTGAGTCACTGCGGCGGGCCCAGGAGCGTCTGGAGCTGCTGGAGGAGACCGCCGCCCGGGTCGGCAGCACGCTCGACGCGGCCGAGGCCTGCCGGGCGCTGACCGATCTGCTGGTGCCGCGGTTCGCCGACTACGCCGTCGTGGACGTGCTCGACCCCGCGGGCACCCGCCGGGCCCCGGCCACGCCCGTCCCGGTGCGGCTGCGCCGGATGGCGGTGGCCACGGCTCCCGGCATGCCCGAGCCGCTCACCCCCATGACCAGAAGCGGCGAGGCCATCTTCCACCAGGCCAGTTCGTCGATGGCCCAAGTGCTGACCGGGCACAAGCCCGTGGTGCTCACCCGGCCCGACGACGACACCGCGCGCCTCCTCGCCCCCACCCGGCAGCGGTTGGAGCGCTACCGGGCCCTGGAGCTGCAATCGGTGGCCTACCTGCCCCTGATGGTGGGCGGTGAGCCCGTGGGAGCCGTCATCGTGGGCCGCAGAGGGGACTCCCCCGAGTTCACCCCGGAGGACGTCGAGCTTCTGGAGCTGCTGACCGCACGGGCCTCGACGGGCATCGGCCACGCCCTGCGCTACACGCACGAGCACGAGACCGCCCTGGAGATGCAGCGCGCCTTCCTGGCCACCCCGCACACCCCGGGGCCGGGCGTGGAGATCGCCAGCTGCTATCTGCCCGCCGGGCGGGGCGCCGAGGTCGGCGGCGACTGGTTCGACGCGGTCGCCCTGCCCTCGGGGCGCACCCTGCTCGTGGTCGGGGACGTCATGGGGCACGGGGTGCGGGCGGCCGCGGCGATGAGTGAGTACCGCTCGCTGATCCGGGCACTGGCCCTGCAGGGACTGGCTCCCGACCGGCTGCTCACCGAGGCGGACCGGACCGCCCACGCGCTCGACCTCGACCGCGTCGCCACCTGCGTCCTGGCTCTCCTGGACCCCGACGCCGAACACGTCGTCCTGGCCACGGCCGGTCATGTCCCGCCCCTGCTGGTCCGGCCGGACACCACCCCCGAACTCGTGGACCTGCCCGTCGGTCCTCCACTGGGCACGGGCTCCGGCGGGTACGAGAGCCGGCACTGCCCGCTGCCGCCGGGCTCCCTGCTGCTGGCCTACACGGACGGGCTCGTGGAGCGGCGCGGCGAGGACATAGACACCGGCCTCGACGCCCTGTCCGCCATGCCCATCGCCTCCGGGCAGTCCCTGCCGGACGTCCTGAACACCGTCCTCGACCGGCTGGCCCCGACCAACTCGGAGGACGACGTCACGCTGCTGGCGGCCCGGACCCTTGAGGCGGGACTCACGCTCCGGTCACCTTCCTGATCCAGGTCCGGTGGAAGGAGACGCTGCTGTACTCGTCCGGACCGAACAGGACTCCGACCTGCACGCCCTTGGAGAAGGCGGGGCCGTGCACTGAAGGATCCGTAACCGTGGATGTTCACGATGCGTCCTTGCGCGGGTCGCCGTCCGCGAGCTTCACGTGCGGTGCCTTGACGGGCTTGGCGACCCGGAACAGGGCGACGTCGACGCCGTCCGTCAGCACCCAGCGGTCGGTGAGCACGGTGCCGGTACGGGCTGGGTCAACCTTCCCGGAGGGTGGGGGCCGTCACCTCGGCCGCTCGGCCGGGGATCGGCGGCGGTGAGCGGACCCGGGTGGGCCTTTCGGCCGAGGCGGCCCGAAGGGAGCGGGAGTTCGGTTCGGGGGTCATCTTCGGCCCTTTGAAGGCCAGTTGTGGCCCGGCAGGCGGTCGTGTCGGGGTGGTGTTCAGTCAAGGTGGGGCAGTCCCGGAGACCCCCGCCGCCGGCCATGGTGACGCGCATACGGTCCGGCCATCCGGCGGACGGACCCGGCACGGGCCCGCCGCGATCCACAGACACAGAGGGAGACACCGTGGCGAGTGTGGAAGTGTCACTGAAGGAGATGCTGGCCGGGACGGAAGGGGCGATGGCGGCCGCGGTCGTCGACTACACCAGCGGGATGGCGCTGGGCACGCTGGGCGGCGGCAAGGACCTGGACATGACGGTCGCGGCGGCCGGCAACACCGATGTCATCCGGGCCAAGGTGCGCACCATGGAGCAGTTGGGCCTCAAGAGCAGTATCGAGGACATCCTGATCACGCTCGGCAGCCAGTACCACCTCATCCGCCTGGTGACCGGCCGCAACGGCAACGGGCTGTTCCTGTATCTGGTCCTCGACAAGGCCCGCTCGAACCTGGCGATGGCACGCCACCAACTCAGGCGCGTGGAGGAGCAGTTGGAGATCTAGGTCCGCTCTCGGGCCGGGGACGCCGTGCGCCCGCGATGTGAAGACTTCTTCAAGTCGCCACATCCACATGAGTCCAATCCGTGGCCGCAGGGCGTCCCCGACCAGAAGGATCGGCACCGACGACCCCGTACCGTCCGGCAGGGAGCGAGCACCCATGCACGTCCCCCTCTACCAGGCCAAGGCGGACTTCTTCCGCATGCTCGGGCACCCCGTGCGCATCCGTGTCCTGGAGCTGCTCCAGCACGGGCCCGTGCCCGTCCGTGACCTGCTCTCCGACATCGACATCGAGCCCTCCAGCCTCTCCCAGCAACTGGCCGTCCTGCGGCGGTCCGGCATCGTCGTGTCCATCCGCGAGGGCTCCACGGTGAGTTACGCGCTCGCCGGCGGCGACGTCGCCGAACTCCTGCGCGCCGCCCGCCGTATCCTCACGGAGCTCCTGGCCGGCCAGAACCAGCTTCTCAGCCAGCTCCAGGAGGCCGACACCGCCGTACCCGCGACTCCCCCGCCGCGGCCCGGTTCCCCGGCGGGCGGCCTTCTCACCGATCGGGGCAGTCCTCGTCCGACACCGTGACGTTCCGGCCGTCGTCGTAGGTCACGTCGGCGGTGACCGGGGCGGGGGACGGATGGTTGAGTCGGTGCGCGGCGGCGGCCGTGCAGACCAGCTGCCTTACGCCGATGTCGGTCAACGTGCCCATGCCCGGGGGCAGTTGGATCGTCATGGTGTCGCCCTTCGTCGTCACCGTCGGGGCGTCCGACGACGGCGAGGGGTTCCCCGACGGGCCCGTGGTGGCCGACGGCTCCGTGGTGGCCGACGGGACCGTGGTGGCCGACGGGACCGCCACGGCGGTCGGCAGCCCCGGTACCTCGCTGTGGAGGTCCTTGCCCGCGCGCCCCTCGCCGGCCAGCGGGCCGGCCATCAGCAGCCGGAGCGCCGCCGTGGGGTCGCCGGGCTGGTCGGTGTCGCGCGGCATCGCGACGAGCCCGCCGTCCTCGACGAAGTAGACCGGCGTCATCGGGAGGACCCCGCTCGCGGGGACGCCCGCCTCCACCACCCCGGTCGCTGGGATCCCGCAGGAGGTGAGCGCGAAGAGCGTCAGCAACGGCGGGACACGGCGCAAGGCCTTCATGACGGGTGCTCCTCGGGCGACTCGTCCCGCCGCAGCGGAAGTTCTACGGTGAAGACGGCGCCGCCCGCCGGGTGGTTGGCGGCGCGGACGGTGCCGCCGTGGATGCGGACGTTCTCGGCGGTGATCGACAGGCCGAGGCCGCTGCCCTCGGAGCGGATCCGGGCGGTGTCCGACTTGTAGAACCGCTCGAAGACATGGGGCAGGACGTCGTAGGGGATGCCGGGCCCGCTGTCCCTCACCTCGATCTCGGCCACTGCGTCGGCCGCGCTCAGGCGCACCCGTACCGGACGGGCGCCGTGCTTCAGGGCGTTGCCGACCAGGTTGGCGACGACCACGTCGAGGCGGCGCGGGTCGACGCGTCCGCGCACCGCGTGCGGGGGCGGCAGTTCGGTCTCCACGGTGTCCGTCCAGCCGCGGGAGGCGAGGGTGCGCCGGATGGACTCGGCGAGGTCGATCTCGTCCAGGTGCAGCACCGCCGCACCCGCGTCGAAGCGGGAGATCTCCATCAAGTCGTCGACGAGACGGGCGAGTTTCACGGTCTCCTCACTGATGAGGCGGACCGCGGTGGCGGTGTCCGGGTCCAGCCGGGCGGCGTCCTCGTCGAGGACGTCGGTGACCGCCGACATGGCGGCGAGCGGGGTGCGCAGTTCGTGCGAGACGTCGGCGGCGAAGCGCCGGGCCCGGGCCTCCATCTCGCGCAGTTCCGCCACCGAGGTCTCCAGCGCGGCGGCCGTCTCGTTGAACGTGTGGGACAGATCGGCGAGTTCGTCGGAGCCGTTGACCGCGAGGCGGGTGTCCAGGCGCCCTTCTGCGATCCGGCGGGTGGCGTGCCGGAGCTTGCGCACCGGCACCAGCACCCCGCGGGCGGCGAACAGCGCGAGCACGACGGCGAGCACGAGGGCCGCCACCATGGCCCGTTCGACGGCGGTGACCAGGGCGTCGACGTACGCCTGTTCCGTGGTCTGCGGAACCACCAGGAACACCTGGACGCCCGTGGCCGCGTCGGCCACGTTGGGGCCGCCGAAGAGAATCGACATGCCGACGACGAGGGAGGTGCGGCCGCCCTCCCGCACCCGTTGGAAGACGGTGGCCCGACTGGATCCGACGGCCTCGCGCACGGCCGGCGTCACCTCGGTGAGCGGGTCGCCGGGGACGGAGGAGCCGCTGAGGTCGCCGTACGTCACCAGCACCCGCCAACTGCCCTGCGACTCGGTGGCCGCCGTGTCCTCGGCGAACTTCCGCAACGCCGATTCGTCGGGCGGCAAGGAGAGTTCGGCGGCGTGCTGGTTGAGCTGGGCGCGCAGTTGTCTGATGGTGGCGTCCTGGCTCTGCTGGAGCACCCCGGTGCGAGCCTCCCTGAAGGTCAGGGCTCCGGTCGAGATGGCGGCGACGGCGGCCACCAGCCCGAAGGCCACCACCAGGCGAGAACGCAGGCCGCGCAGCCGGCGCGCGGTCACGGCGCCGCGAAACGGTAGCCGAAACCGCGCACGGTGTGGATGTAGCGGGGTGCGCGGGGCGGCTCGGACATCTTGGTGCGCAGTCGTTTGACACAGGCGTCCACCAGGCGTGCGTCGCCGTGGTAGTCGTGCTCCCAGACCGCTTCCAGGAGTTGCTGACGGCTGAACACCTGGCCCGGGGAGGCGGAGAGGGTGAGCAGAAGCCGTAGCTCGGAGGGGGCGAGGGCGATCGGCTCGCCGCTCAGCGCGACGGTCAGTCCCGCCCGGTCCACGGCCAGGTCGCCATAGGTGTCGATCTTCGGCAGGCCCTCGGCGTCGGGCGCGCCCCCGGCCGCCCGACGCAGGACCGCGCGTATGCGCGCGTCGAGCACACGGGCCAGTACGGGCTTGACGACATAGTCGTCGGCGCCGGCCTCCAGACCGACAACGATGTCCACTTCGTCACCCCTTGCCGTCGCCATGATGATCGGCAGGGTCTGGTCGAGGGCCCGTATGCCCCGGCACACGTCCAGGCCGGTCATGCCGGGGAGCATCAGATCGAGGACCACGATGTCCGGCCGGAAGGAGCGCAGCCGGTCCATTCCCTCCTCGCCGGTCGCGGTGGCGTCGACGTCGTGGTTCTGACGGCGCAGGGCCAGGGCGACACCCTCCCGGACGGCGGGGTCGTCTTCGATCAGCAGTACACGTGACATGCGCACAGTATCCACAGGGCCATGACCATGAGGAGGGTTATCGGTTCGTTATCTTCCGGGCCAGGTCCGATCACATGGCGATCACATCGTGAACGACCGTGACAGCGCACAAACGAAAGCCCGCCGGCCGCAGTCGCCGGAAGCGCTCCGAACGGAGCGTGAAGAGGCAACTGACGGGCGGCCTGGTCGCGTTGGCCGCCTTCGCGGCCGTCGGCGGCGCGGTGGTGGCATGGCTGCCGTCCGACGCGAAACGACCGCCCACCGCGGCCGGCTCGCCCACCACCACCGAGAGCCCGAAGGCTCGGCAGACCGGTCGGTCGCCGGAACCCGAGAAGTCCGGCGCATCTCCGAGCCCTTCCGCGACGCCCCTCCCCCGGAGCGGCCCGGGGACCTTCGTCACCGCGCCCGGCGGAAGCGGGAAGGTGGGCAAGGGCACGCCCATGCGCTACCGCGTCGAGGTGGAGAACGGCATCACGATCACCCCCTCGGACGTCGCCACCCAGGTGGAGAGGATCCTGGCCGACCCGCGCGGCTGGACCGCCGACGGTCACTCCGCGTTCCAGCGGGTGTCCAGCGGCCCGACCGACTTCGTGGTCCGCCTCGCCACCCCGACGACCGTCGACGGGATCTGCGCCGAGGGCGGCCTCGACACCGGCGGCACGGTGAACTGCAGCGTGAACCACAAGGTGGTGGTGAACCTCAGACGCTGGGTCCTGGCGACCAAGTACTACGCGAACGACGTCAGCGGATACCGGGCTCTGATCATCAATCACGAGGTCGGCCACTTCCTCGGCCACGGCCATGTCACCTGCCCGGGAAAGGGGCGGCCCGCCCCCGCGATGATGCAGCAGATCAAGGGCCTGCTCGGCTGCGTCCCCAATGTCTGGCCGTACGACAGCGACGGCCGTCTCATCACGGGCCCCTCCGTCCCGTGACACTCATCCCCCGACGAACTGGAGTTCAGATGGAGTTACGCGTACGCCACAGACATGCGGCCACGGCCGCGGGAGTGGCTTCCGCGACCCTGGTGCTGGCCGGTCTCCCGGCCGGCGCCGGAGCCGTCGCCGACGTCTCCGGGGCGAGCACCCCTACGGCCTCCGCGGTCAGGACGGTCACGCTCGTCACGGGCGACCGGGTCCTGGTCGACGGCACCGGCCAGGTCTCCGGAGTGGAGCGGGCGCAGGGCCGTCAGGGCATGCCGTTCTCGATCCGGGTCATCGCCGGGCACACCCGGGTCGTCCCCGGTGACGCCGAACTGCTGCTCGCGCAGGGCACGTTGGACCCTCGCCTGTTCGACGTCACCCAGCTGCTCAAGGACGGCTACGACGACACGGGCCGTTCCGACCTGCCGCTGATCGTCACCTTCCGCGGCGACAAGGCGCCCTCGACGAGCCCGTTCACCGCGGCCGGCGCCAGGCTGGGCCGTCAGCTGCCCGTCGTCAACGGCAGGGCGATGCGGTCCGCGAAGAAGCGCGGCCCCGAGTTCTGGAAGGCCGTGACCCACAACTCCACCGACGGAACGGCTGAGTTCACCGCCGCGACCGGCGTGGAGAAGTTGTGGCTCGACGGCAGACGCCAGGCGTCCCTGGACAAGAGCGTCCCGCAGATCGGGGCGCCGACCGCCTGGGCCGCGGGCTTCGACGGCACCGGCACCAAGGTCGCGGTCCTGGACACCGGCATCGACACCACGCACCCGGACTTCGCGGGCAAGGTGGTCGCGGAGCGGGACTTCAGCGGCACCGGCTCCACCGCCGACAAGTTCGGCCACGGCACCCATGTGGCGTCCACCGTGGCGGGCAGCGGCGCGAAGTCCGACGGCAAGTACAAGGGCGTCGCGCCGGGGGCTCAGCTCCTCAACGGCAAGGTCCTGGACGACGACGGCGGCGGCAACGACTCCGGGATCATCGCCGGTATGGAGTGGGCGGTGGCCCAGGGCGCGGACGTCGTCAACCTGAGCCTGGGCGGCACCGATCTGCCCGGCATCGACCCGATGGAGGAGGCGGTCAACCGGCTCTCGGCCGAGTCCGACACGCTCTTCGTCATCGCGGCAGGCAACGAGGGCGACGGCGAGCGGACCGTCGGTTCGCCCGGCAGCGCGGCGGCCGCGCTCACCGTCGGCGCGGTCGACAAGTCCGACTCCCTCGCCGACTTCTCCAGCCGCGGTCCGCGCGTCGGCGACGGCGGGGTCAAGCCCGACCTGACCGCGCCGGGTGTCGACATCACGGCCGCGGCCGCCGCCGGCAGTCTCCTGTCGGAGTTGTATCCCTCCGACATCCCCGGGTACCTCACGATCGAGGGCACCTCGATGGCGACCCCGCATGTCGCGGGCGCCGCCGCGATCCTCGCCCAGCAGCACCCGGACTGGAGCGGCGAGCGTCTCAAGGCGGTGCTGACCGGTTCCGCGAAGCCGGGCGCGTACAGCTCCTTCCAGCAGGGCACCGGGCGGGTCGACGTGGTCCGGGCGCTGGACGAGAGTGTCGTCACCGAGCAGGGTCCCGTCGACTTCGGCGTCCAGCAGTGGCCGCACGACGACGACAAGGCCGAGACCAAGCAGCTCACTTACCGCAACCTCGGCACCGAGCCGGTCGCGCTCGATCTGTCGGTCGACGCCTACGGGGTGGACGGAAAACCCGCCGCCGAGGGCATGTTCGCCGTGTCCCCGCAGCGGATCACCGTCCCGGCGGGCGGCGTGGCGAGCGCCGAGGTCACGGCGGACACCCGCGCGGGCAGCGCCGACGGCAGCTTCGGCGGCTCGGTGTCGGCCACCTCGGCCGACGGCAAGGTGCAGGTGCGGTCCGCCGTCGGTGTCGACCGCGAGGTGGAGTCGTACAACCTGACGCTCAAGCACACCGACGAGAACGGCGAGGCGACCGGCGACGCCGTGACCTCCGTCGCGGGTCTCCACAGCAACTTCTACGCGGAGTACGCCGATGAGCGGGACGGCGAGCTGACGGTGCGGCTGCCCAAGGCCGACTACCTGCTCACCGGGGCGATCCACCCGTCCGTGTCGTCCACCCGGCACGCCGTGCTGATCCAGCCCAAGCTGCGGCTGGACAAGGACACGACGGTCGAGGTCGACGCGCGGCAGGCGAAGCCGATGGACATCACCGTGCCGGACCCGGCCGCCGTGAACAACGACGCCGCGGTGGCGATCGGCTTCGGGCGGGGCGAGGGTGAGAGCGACGCCTCCCTCCAGTTCCTGCTGCCCACCTTCGAGGGCTCACGGTTCGGACAGCTCGGCTCCGACACACCCGTGGACGGGCTGAACTCCCTGTACTCCGGCGGCTGGACCAGCAAGGACAGCGAGGGCAGGCCGGTCAACTACCACCTGGGCTGGTACCGCGAGGACAGCCTGGACGGCTTCACAGCGAACGTCCAACGGAAGCAGCTGGCCAAGGTGAACCTCCAGGCGGGCGAGCCGGTCGAGGGCCGGCGTCTCCAGGCCGAGGTGACCGCGCATCTGCCCGACGGCCGGCTGGTGACCGGCTACACGGACATGCGCGCGGACCTGCCGTTCCGGAGCACCGAGTACATCCTCGACAACGGCGTGAAGTGGTCGGTGCGCAACTGGCAGGTCTCGGGTCAGGGCGAGGACTCGGTCTTCGAGGGCTTCCTGATGCGGATGCCGAGGACCTGGCAGGCCGGCCACACCTACCGGGAGCGGTTCGGCGTGGGCGTCTTCGGCCCGGTCCTGAACCGGCCCGAGGACCTCGGTGTGGCCAGGGGCTACCCCGGTGCCGGCCGCGCGGGGAACACCCTCAGGGCGTTCCTGCCGATGTTCGGCGACGGCTCCGGGCACTGGGGCATGAGCAACACGTCGTCGGGGACGGTCACGTTGGAGGCGAACGGCAAGGAGATCCCCGACGACTACGGCATCCCGGCGACCGACGGTCTCACCGAGTACACGCTTCCGGCCGCGGACACCGCGTACAAGCTGACGGTGGACCACTCCCGCGACCCGGCCGTCCACGGGGTCAGCACCCGTGTCCAGGCACAGTGGACCTTCCACTCGGCCACGACCCCCGACGACGCCTTCACGGCACTGCCCCTGTCGACGATCCGCTACAGCCCCGACCTGACCCTGGCCAGCACGGCCAAGGCCGGCCGGCACTTCGAGGTGCCCTTCACCATCGAGGGCGCGGCGGCGGGTCAGCGCCCGGCGAAGCTCGCCTTCCAGGTGTCGTACGACGACGGGAAGACCTGGCAGCCCGCCAAGTCCGTCGGCGGCCACCTCTCTCTGAAGCACCCGGCGAAGGCGGGCTCCGTCTCCCTCCGCGCGGAGCTGACCGACCGTGACGGCAACACCCTGACCCAGACGATCGAAAGGGCCTATCTGACCACGCCGTGACCTTCTGCGGGTGACTCTGCCCGGGACGGCCTCGCCGCCGTCCCGGGCAGACGCGTTCACCACTCCGGCCTGAGCCGACGTCAACCTGCTGTGGAACCAGGCCTGTTGAGGCCAATGATTCACATGGGGTGAGCTGCGGGGATTAACGTGGATGCCCACGACCGGTGTTCGACCGTTCGGTGGTTTCCCCATTCGCGCACTCGCAGGAGCGTCCATGGCTGATCAGGCAGAGAACTCCGAGCAGGAGACCATGCCCAAGATCGACACCTCTGTGCCGCAGTCGGCCCGGATCTGGAACTACTGGCTGGGAGGAAAGGACAACTACGAGGTCGACCGGGTCGCAGGTGACGCGTTCCGCGAGATCTTCCCCGGTATCGAGACCGGCGCCCGTGCCGCCCGGTACTTCCTCGCCCGCGCCGTCCGTCATCTGGCCGGCGAGGAGGGCGTCCGCCAGTTCCTGGACATCGGCACCGGCCTGCCCAACGTCGACAACACCCACCAGATCGCCCAGCGCGTGGCCCCGGAGTCCCGGATCGTCTACGTCGACAACGACCCGTTGGTACTCGCCCACGCCCGCGCACTGCTCACCAGCACTTCCGAAGGCGTCACCAACTACGTCGACGCCGACCTGCGCGACCCGGCCACGATCCTGCGGGAAGCGGCGAAGACCCTGGACTTCGACAAGCCTGTGGCCCTCATGCTGATGGGCATCCTCGGACACATCGAGGACCACGACGAGGCATGCGCGATCGTGCGGGAACTGGTGGCCGGGCTGCCCTCCGGCAGTTTCCTGGTGCAGTACGACAGCACCGCCACCAGCCAGGCGTACCTCGACGCCATCCAGCAGTACAACGAGGGCGGTTCGATCCCCTACATCCTGCGCAGCCCCGAACAGATCGCCCGCTACTTCGACGGTCTGGAACTGCTCGAACCGGGTGTGGCGTCGTGCTCGCGCTGGCGCCCGGACACGGAGGCGCTGGGTCTTCCCGCAGAGGTGCACCAGTACGGCGGTGTCGCCCGCAAGAGCTGAAACGGGGCGGGGTCAGGTCTCCTGGAGGATGCGGTGCAGGATGGTCGGCGTCTCGTCCGGTGACTCGGCCTCGACCGCCAGGCGGTTCAGGGCGTCCCAGTAGCACTCGATCTCGGCGGGCCGGTCGGGGTAGAGGCCGGTGGCGAGTTGTTCGAGGTAGACCACATCGGGCAACTCGCTGCCGGGCAGCCGCACGATGGTGATCGGACCGCCCTCCGCGGAGTGGCCGCCGCCCAGGAACGGCATGATCTGGAGGGAGACCTGCGGCAACCGGCAGATCTCGATGAGATGCCTGAGCTGGGCGCGCATCGTGGGGATACCGCCGACCGGCCGGCGCAGTGCCGCCTCGTCGAGCACGGCCCAGAGCCGGGTCGCCGGCCGTCGGTGCAGGACGCGCTGCCGTGACAGCCGTAACGCCACCCGCCGCTCGATCTCCTCCTCGGAGGCGTCGGAGTGGGCGAGCCGGAGGGAGGCGCGCGCGTAGTCGGGGGTCTGCAGCAGGCCCGGGACGCGCTGCACCTCGAAGCAGCGGATGAGGCTCGCCGCCTGTTCGGCCGCGAGGTAGGTCTGCATCCAGGCGGGCACCACGTCGTTGAAGTACTGCCACCAGGCAGGGGTGTTGGCCTCGTCGGCCAGTGTCAGCAAGGTGGCGCGTTCGGCCTCGTCGGTGACTCCGTAGAGGGTGAGCAGGTCCTCCACGTCCCGTGGCTTGAAACCGTGGCGGCCCGCCTCCATGCGGCTGATCTTGGACCGGGAGCCTCGGATGGCATGCCCCGCGGCCTCGCGGGAGATCCCCCGCTCCTCCCGCAGCTCGCGCAACCGCATGCCCAGCACCAGACGCGGCACCATGGGCCCGGCCGACCGCCCTCCCAGAACGCCGCTGTCGATCGGTGTTCCTGCGGTCTGTTTGGCACCCATGGGCATTTCTCCCTGCGGTGGAACGCGACTGTGCAGATGTACGGGGGCTGCGGCTTGCCATCGTAAGGGGTGAGCGCGCGGCCCGGATCCGTACGGCGGAAGCGGGCCTACACGCCGTCGGCCGCCGTGGCGCTCGGAGACTGACGGCCCGGGACCTCCGGCGTGCCCGCGGTGCCGAAGCGGATGCCCTTGGCCTCCTTGCCGACGGCGCTCAGCAGGATCACCACCGCCAGGGCGGGCACCACGGTCCAGGTCATCGCCGCCGGATAGCCGTGCCGCTCGGCGAGGGCTTCCTGGATCGGCAGGTTGAGGGCGGCGATCAGGTTGCCGAGCTGGTAGGTGACGCCCGGATAGAAGCCTCGGATCGCGTCCGGGCTCATCTCCGTCAGATGGGCGGGGATGACGCCCCAGGCTCCCTGGACGCACATCTGCATCAGGAACGAGGAGAGCATCAGCCAGCCCACCGCCGTGGACAGAACGAAGAAGGGCACCACGACCAGGCCACCGGCGGCCGCGATCATGATCGTACGACGGCGTCCCAGGCTCTCGGAGAAGGCGCCGAGCAGCGCACCGCCGATGATGGCGCCGATGTTGTAGACCACGGCGATGGCGATGGAGGTGTCCGGGGACAGACCCAGGCCCTTCTTGACGAAGGTCGGGTAGATGTCCTGGGTGCCGTGCGACATCCAGTTGAAGGCGGTCATCAGGGCCACGAGGTACACGAACCGCTTCAGCACCGCCGGGTTCCTGAACACCTGGTACGCGGGGGTGCGGTTGAGCTTGACGCTCTTCTCCCACACCTCGCTCTCCTCCACGCGGGTGCGCACCCACAGGGCGACCAGGGCGGGCACCAGGCTGAAGGCGAACAACCCGCGCCAGCCGAAGGCGGGTTCGATGACGAAGAACGCCACGGCGGCCAGCAGATACCCCAGCGAGTAACCGCTCTGCAGCAGACCCGACCAGAAGCCGCGCCGCTCGGCGGGGATCTTCTCCATGGCGAGCGCCGCGCCCAGACCCCACTCGCCGCCCATTCCGATGCCGTACAGCAGGCGAAGTACCAGCAGTACGGCGTAGTTGGGAGCGAAGGCGCAGGCGAATCCGACGATCGAGTAGAAGACCACGTCGACCATGAGCGGGAGCCGGCGGCCCCGACGGTCCGCCCACATGCCGAAGACGAAGGCACCGACCGGCCGCATCACCAGGGTGGCGGTGGTGAGAAAGGCCATGTCGGTGAGGGAGACATGGAAGTCGTCGGCTATCTCGCTGTAGACGAGGACCACCAGGAAGTAGTCGAACGCGTCCATCGCCCAGCCCAGATAGGCGGCGACGAACGCGTTGCGCTGATCCCTGGTGAGCCCCTTCGCCTGTACCCTGACGGTTTGCAGCATGCCGACCCTTCCCACGGTTCCGCAGGTCAGGCTAGGTCCGGGTGGTACGGCAGACAACGCAAACACCGGCAAAGCAAGGGCCACAATTGCCCCAAGCCGCAGCCCGGTTGGGCCCCCGCACGCGTCAAGCCTCTCCAGGTGGCCGGTTAGGCCGAAGGCCGCCTGGCTCCACCCGGCACGGCCGGGCACACTGGGGCGTCGGCGGGCACACCAGGGCCACGTCCCAGCACGGCGGAAGCACGGCACGGAAGCACGGCACGCCCCGTGACCGCAGGGGCGTGCTCCCACCCGACCTACCGTCCTCGGGAGACTTCGGTGATCAGAACACGCCGTACCACCGTCAGACGTCCACGGCTGTTCGCCTCGGTGTTGAGCCTGCTCCTCGCGTCCGCACTCGTTGTGGCCGGCACCAGCGCGGCCGCCGTGCCCACCGGCGCCGCCGCACCGTCCACCGCCTCGGTGGCCGGCGTGGCCTCGGCCGTCGAGTCCCTGGGGATCGCCGGGACGAGTTGGGCCGTGGACGAGCGCACCGGGAAGCTGCGGGTGCACGCCGACTCCACGGTCACGGACGCCGACCTGGCCAGGCTCCGGCGGGCCACCGGGCGTGACGCGGGTGCCGTGTCCGTCGAACGACTCGACGGCCGGCTGCGGACCCTCCTGTCGGGCGGCGACGGCATCTACACGTCCGGTTGGCGCTGCTCAGCGGGGGTCAACGTGCAGAGCGGCACCACCTATTACTTCGTCACCGCCGGCCACTGCACCGACGGAGCGTCCACCTGGTACACCAGCTCCGCGATGACCACGCCGATCGGCACCACCATTGCCACCAGCTTCCCGGGCGACGACTTCGGTGTCGTCCGGTACTCCAACCCGGCCGTGCCGCACCCCGGCGCCATCGGAACCGTGGACGTCACCGGAACCGCGACCGCCTACGTCGGCCAGAGCGTCTGTCGCCGGGGAGCGACCACCGGTGTCCACTGCGGCAGGGTCACCGCACTGAACGCGACCGTCAACTACGGGAGCGGAGACGTCATTTACGGGTTGATCCAGACCAACATCTGCGCCGAGCCCGGCGACAGCGGCGGCCCGCTCTACGCCGGCGACAAGGTCATCGGAATCCTTTCCGGCGGTTCCGGGGACTGCACCGCGGGAGGCACCACCTATTACCAGCCGATCCAGGAAGTACTCAACGCCTACGGACTGTCCGTCTATTGACGCGGCCCCGGGCGTGGTCGGTCAGGACAGGATCTCGACGTACCCGTCGGTTCCGTGCACGCGGATCCGCTGCCCGTCCCGGATCAGCCGGGTGGCCCGCTCCACGCCCACGACGGCCGGCAGGCCGTACTCACGGGCGATCACCGCGCCATGGGTCATCAGGCCGCCCACCTCCGTCACCAGTCCCGCGACCGCGACGAACAGCGGCGACCAGCTGGGGTCCGTGAAGGGCGTGACCAGGATGTCGCCCGCTTCGAGATCGGCCTCCGCCATGTCGAGGACGACACGGGCCCGCCCCTCGACGGTCCCGGCGGAGACCGGCAGGCCGATCAGCGCGCCGACCGGCGCGTCGTCACGCCGGTAGGCCCCGGTGAGCGCGTCGCCGTCCGAGGTGAGCACCCGGGGCGGTGTCAGCGCCCGGTACGACCGGAAGGCCTCCTTGCGCTGCTGGATGAGCCGGTCGTCCACCTGGTTCGAGCGCACGACGTGGTGGAGTTCCTGGAACGTGAGGTAGAAGATGTCCTCCTTCTCCGAGAGCACGCCGGCCTGTACGAGGCGCTCGGCTTCCCCCAACAGGGCCTGCTTGTACACGAAGTAGCGGCTGACAATGCCGTACTTCGGGTACTCCCGGTAGCCGATGAAGGTGCGGACCCGGTCGATCGTCCGCTTGGTCTCGTCGGCTTTGCGGTCCCCGTCCGGCAGGGCCCGCAGGCGTGACAGGACGTCCTGTTCCTTCTGCCAGGCCTTCTGCCGCCCTTGCTCGAAGCGCCGTCGGGCGGCGCCCGGTTCGAAGTTCCTGACGTTGTCGAGGATCACGGGCACGAGCGTGCTGGGGCGCTCACGCCAGCGTGGCCTCGTGATGTCGATCTCGCCGACGCAGCGCATGCCGTACCGTTCCAGGTAGCCCTCGACGGCGTCGCGCGCTTGGGTACCGCCCGCGAACTTCCCCAGCTCGTCCAGGAAACCCTCGTCCTCGACGCCCTGCAGGAATGCCACCACCTCCGGGTGCGGACGGATCACGTCCGCGACGTCGAGCAGCGCCAGACCCATCTCCGAGGTGATGTTGCCGGGGGCGGACAGGGTGAGCGTGTCGGCCGCGTTCTTCTCGCCCAGCCACTCCAGCAGCTTGTCGTTGAGCCACCACGTGGCCTCCATCGCCGCCATGATCGCCTGCATGTTCAGCGGATCACCGAGGACCCGCTTGTGCTCGTCGAAGGCGTCCAGCAGGAAGTCCAACAGCGCCGGTCCGGTCTTCGTCCGGATGTCGCGCTCCAGGGCGGCGACGGAGGTCCGGCTGCGGTCGATCAGCTCGGTGACGATGGCGGGATCGGGGGCGATCGGGGCGGGCGCGCCACCGGTCGGCACTCCGCCGACGGGCGGCCCGCCGGGGCCCGCCTCCGGGAGCGACGGGACGAAGTCGTCGCGGTCGAGGACGGTCTCCAGAGCGTCCCTGACCAGTGGGTCGCCTCTCCCCATGAGGTCCAGGAGACCGGCGCGGATCGCGGGCGAGGCCAGCCGCCGGGTGACATCGACGAACAGCCTCCCGCCGGCCTCGTGCATCGGCACCATGGCCGTCAGCTGCCACATCGACCACCCCAGGGGCTTCATGGCGTCGGTCATCATCTGCTGGTGGCCGACGGAGACGTAGACGTGGTTCTCCTGGTCGTCTGCCACGGGGAGGGGAAACAGGGTCGTGATCGGCCGGCTCTGGACAATCTGGAAGCCGTCGTCGGCCAGGCACCATTCGATGTCCTGCGGGCGGCCGAAGTGCGCCTCGATCCGCCGCCCGAGCCGCGCGAGCTCCACGACCTGCTCATCCGTCAGCGCGGGCTGCTCCTGCTGCCGCGCGTCGATCGACACTTCCCGCGTGCCGCCTGCCGGCAGGGCGTGAACGGCACGCTGTTTGGCGGCGATCGTCTTGGCGACGACCGCGCCGTCCCGCACCTTGAAGACGTCAGGGTTCACCAGGCCGGAGACCAGGGCCTCGCCGAGGCCGAAGCCGGCGTCCACGGTGGCGGTCTTGCGGTTGCCCGTCACAGGGTCGGCCGTGAACAGGATGCCGGACGCGTGCGGGAAGACCATCCGCTGCACGACCACGGCCATGTGGACCGTACGGTGGTCGATGCCGTTGCGCCGACGGTAGGTCACGGCCCGCTCGGTGAACAGCGAGGCCCAGCACCGGCTGACATGGCGGAGGATCGCCGTCGGCCCCACGACGTTCAGATAGGTGTCCTGCTGGCCGGCGAAAGAGGCGGTCGGCAGGTCCTCCGCGGTCGCGCTGGAACGGACCGCGCAGGCGGTCTGTTCGCCGAGCCGGCTGAGCGCCCGGGTGATCGCAGCCGCGAGATCGGCCGGGATGGCGGTCTCTTCGATGGTCCGCCGGATCTCCGCGCTGAGTGTACGGATCGCCTCCCGGTCGTCCGGTTCCAGGTGCGAGAGCCGATCGAGCCGATCGTCGATCGACGGCACCTCCGCCATGATCCGCCGGAAGGCGTCCGTCGTGACGCAGAAGCCACCGGGCACCCGGATACCGTCGATCCGCGACAGGCCGCCCAGGTGCGCACCCTTGCCACCGACGACCGCGACCCGCGTCTCGTCGGTCTCGTCGGTCTCGTCGGTCTCGTGAAGATCCAACACGTACTGCCCGGTCACGTGGCGCCCTCATTTCCGCAGGTTGTGGCCTCGGCCGACGATTCTGCGCCGTGCCCCGGGTCTTGCGGCAAGTCCCCCCGTGCGCTATACGTTGAGTAAGGCAAGGAGAGAGTTCTCCTTGCCTTTCCTTTTGCCATACGGGGGGCGGGCCGGAATCAGGAGCCGGCGAGGAACGTGAGCCGCACCTTGCGCTGCGGGTTGTCCCTGTTCGTGTCCACCAGGCACACCGACTGCCAAGTCCCCAGCTCCAGCCCCCCGTTCACCACCGGCAGCGTCGCGTGAGGCGGGACGATCGCCGGGAGGACGTGGTCGCGGCCGTGGCCGGGGCTGCCGTGGCGGTGCTGCCAGCGGTCGTCCGAGGGGAGCAGGGTGTGGAGAGCGGCGAGCAGGTCGTCGTCGCTGCCGGCACCCGTCTCGATGATCGCGACGCCGGCTGTGGCATGCGGGATGAAGACGTTCAGGAGACCGTCGCGGCCCGCGGCGACCTCCCTGAGGAAGGCCTCGCAGTCGCCGGTGAGGTCGACGATCCGCTCCGAGGAACCGGAGGCGACATTCAGGACTCGGGTGGTGAAGGCGTCTGACATGCCCCCATCCTCACCCCTCCGCCCGGATTCACTCCTCCTCCACAGCCCGGTCCGCGATACGGCAGGTCCATTCCGCGAGACACCATTGACCATGGCCACGCCATCTGGCTACGTTCGGCGGCATGTTGCGTTCAGTCCTGCTCACCACGCGCGGTCACATCGACCTGCTGCGGGTGGCTTCCGCCGCGTGTCGTCGCGGCTACTGACGCCTTCTCCCACCCCCGCGCGCCTGCGCTCCGTCCTACCCGCACGTCCCCTCCGCGCTGACCTCTGGTCCATGACGCGCGGCTGACGTCGGCAGCGCCTGGCCGTCCTCCTCTCCTCATCGGCCGCCGCCCCTCCGTGGAGCTTCCATGAGCATCAGCCATGCCCCACCCGGTTCACACAAACCCGATATTTCTGAAATACCGGGTTCTGAAGCCACGCCCGTCGACCTCGAACCCATCGTCCCCACCTCCTCCCGACGCACCCGCGTCCCCCGCTGGCTGCGCCGCACCACCGGCCCCCTGCTGCTGCTCGCCCTGTGGCAACTCCTCAGCAGTACAGGCGTGTTGACCGCGGACGCCCTCGCCTCTCCCGGCCGGGTCGCCCAGGTCGCGGGCGATCTGGTCGCCGACGGCTCGCTGGCCGACGCGATGACGACCTCGCTCCAGCGGGTCGCGTCCGGACTTCTCCTCGGGACCCTCATCGGCACCGGACTCGCCCTGGTCTCGGGCCTGTTCCGGATCGGCGAGGACCTCGTGGACGCCCCGGTGCAGATGCTCCGGACCGTGCCGTTCGTGGGGCTGATCCCGCTGTTCATCATCTGGTTCGGCATCGGCGAGGCCCCGAAGATCGCCATCATCACCCTCGGCGTGACCTTCCCGCTCTACCTCAACGTCTACGCCGGCATCCGCGGCGTGGACGCTCAGCTCATCGAGGCCGGGGAGTCCCTCGGGCTCTCCCGCTGGGGACTCGTACGGCACGTCATCCTGCCGGGCGCGCTGCCCGGCGCCATGACGGGTCTGCGCTACTCCCTCGGCATCGCGTGGCTGGCGCTCGTCTTCGCCGAGCAGGTCAACGCGGACTCGGGCATCGGCTTCCTGATGGTGCAGGCGCGGGACTTCCTGGGTACCGACGTCATCGTGGTCTGCCTGATCGTCTACGCCTTCTTCGGCCTCCTCGCCGACTTCATCGTTCGCACCCTCGAAAGGCTGCTGCTGCAATGGCGACCGACGTTCACCGGCCGTTGAGCCCCCAGGTGTCCGAGTCCGCCTCGGCATCCGGGGCCGAGGAACCGCGACCCGCGCAGGCCGTGCGCGTGGAGGGCCTGACCCGCTCCTTCGACGGCCGTGCCGTCATCGACAATCTCCAACTCGACGTACGGCCAGGCGAGTTCGTGGCCCTGCTGGGCCGCAGCGGCTGCGGCAAGTCCACCCTGCTGCGCATCCTCGCCGGACTAGACCGGGACATCGAGGGCACCGTCCTGGTCCCGCGCCGCAAGGCGGTCGCCTTCCAGGCTCCGCGGCTGATGCCGTGGAAGAAGGTGTGGCGCAACGTCCTGCTGGGCCTGCCCGGAAAGCCCCGACGCGCCGTCGCCGATCAGGCCCTTGAGGAGGTCGGTCTCAGTCACCGCACGGACGCCTGGCCCAAGACCCTCTCCGGCGGTGAGGCTCAACGTGCCTCTCTTGCAAGGGCGTTGGTGCGTGAGCCCGATCTCCTGCTGCTGGACGAGCCGTTCGGCGCGCTCGACGCCCTCACCAGGATCAAGGCCCAGCGCCTGGTGGGCGAGTTGTGGCAGCGCCGGGGCTGCGCGGTGCTGCTGGTGACGCACGACGTCGAGGAGGCCGTCCTGCTCGCCGACCGTGTCCTCGTGATGGACGAAGGGGTCATCGCACACGAGCAGCGGATCGACCTCGACCGGCCTCGCGACATCGCCGACCCCCGGTTCGCGGAGATCCGCGGCCGGCTCTTGGAGCGCCTCGGCGTCGACACCGCCGCCGAAGCCTCCTGAACTCCCCCAACTGAACGATTCATACCCCAAGTTGCACAGAACGGATCCCCCGATGCGACGTCGTCTCGCCCCCACCGCACTGCTCCTCCCCCTCGCCCTTCTGCTCACCGCCTGCGGCGGGAACGCGTCCGCCGGTACGGGCTCCGACACCGACGGCACAGGCTCCCTCACGCTCAACGTGGGTGACCAGAAGGGTGGTTCGGAGGCGATCCTGCGCGCCGCCGGGGAGCTCAAGAACCTCGACTACAAGATCAAGTGGTCGACCTTCACCTCCGGTCCGCCGCTCCTGGAGGCCGTCAACGCCAAGGCCGTCGACATCGGCGGCGTCGGCAACACCCCGCCGGTGTTCGCGGCGGGCGCCGGCTCGAAGATCACGGTTGTCGCCGCCTTCCACGGCACCTCCAAGGGCGACGCCATCCTCGTACCGAACGACTCGAAGCTGACCGATCCGAAGCAGCTCAAGGGCAGGTCGATCGCCGTGGCGCAGGGTTCCTCCGCCAACTACCAGCTGGTCGCCTCTCTCAAGGCCGTCGGGCTCGGCCTGAGCGACGTCAAGGTCAAGTACCTCCAACCGGCCGACGCCCTCGCCGCGTTCACCTCCGGCAAGGTCGATGCGTGGGCGGTGTGGGACCCGTACACCTCGCAGATCCTTCAGGCGAAGCAGGGCCGGGTGCTGACCACCGGCGAGGGGATCACCAACGGCCTGACGTTCCAGGTGGCGGCGCCCAGCGCGCTCAAGGACCAGAAGAAGGTCGCCGCGATCAAGGACTACCTGGAGCGGCTTCGCCGGGCCACGGCGTGGGTCCACGATCACCAGGAGGAGTGGGCGAAGGTCTGGGCGAAGGACACGGGGCTGCCGTACGACGTTGCGCTGGCCTCGGTCAGGCGGACCAACGCCAGCCGGATCTCGGTCGCGGTCGACAAGCCGCTGATCGCCTCCGAGCAGCAGATCGCCGATGCCTTCACCCAGTTGCAGCTCATCCCGAAGAAGGTCGACTTCGCGGACTTCGTGGACCCCCGCTACAACGGCGACCTCCCGCCCTCCACCTCGCTGGCCGGCACCTCGTAGGGCTGGCGACATGGCCGTACGACTCCACTGGTTCCTGCTGCCGCCCGCCTTCGAGTACCTCGGGGAAGATCCAGGGCCTCACCGCCGTTGGTAGAAGCGTGAACAACACGCGCGAGGTCGAGGTGGTCGTCATAGGCGCTGGTCAGGCAGGTCTGTCCAGCGCCTATCACCTGCGCCGCACCGGTTTCGAGCCGGAGCGCGACTTCGTGGTGCTGGACCACTCCCCCGCCCCCGGCGGCGCCTGGCAGTTCCGGTGGCCGTCACTGACGTACGGCAAGGTCCACGGCATGCACGCGCTGCCGGGCATGGAGCTCACGGGCGCCGATCCGCAGCGGCCGTCGTCGGAGGTGATCGCCGAGTACTTCGCGGAGTACGAGCGCACCTTCGGCCTTCGAGTACGACGCCCTGTCGACGTCCGTGCCGTGCGGGAGGGCGTCGACCGCAGGCTTCTCGTCGAGACCTCGGACGACACCTGGTCGACACGGGCGCTGATCAACGCGACCGGGACCTGGGACCGACCGTTCTGGCCGCGGTACCCCGGGCAACAGACCTTCCGGGGGCGGCAGTTGCACACCGCGCAGTACCCCGGCCCTGAGGCCTTCGCCGGGCTGCGGGTGGTCGTGGTGGGCGGGGGCGCGTCCGGCACCCAGCACCTCATGGAGCTCGCCCCGTACGCGGCCGCGACCACCTGGGTGACCCGGCGTGAACCGGTGTTCCGGGAGGGGCCCTTCACCGAGGACGTCGGCCGGGAGGCCGTGGCGCTCGTCGAGGAGCGGGTGCGGCAGGGGCTGCCGCCGAGGAGCGTGGTGTCGGTGACCGGGCTCCCGCTCAACGAGGCGGTCCGGCAGGCGATCGCGGACGGTGTCCTGGACCGGCAGCCCATGTTCGACCGGATCACACCCGAGGGCGTGGAGTGGAACGACGGACGGCATGTCGATGCCGACGTCATCCTGTGGGCGACCGGGTTCCGGGCCGCCGTGGACCATCTGGCCCCGCTGAAGCTGCGCGAGCCCGGTGGCGGCATCCGGGTCGAGGGCACCCGCGCGGTCGCCGACCCGCGGATCCATCTCGTCGGCTACGGCCCGTCGGCGAGCACCATCGGCGCCAACCGCGCGGGCCGTGCGGCCGTGCGGGACATCAGGCGGCTCCTGGCGGCGGAGTCCTCCGTCGCTGCCTGACTCCCCGTCAAGCTCAGCCCGACTTGGCCGACTTCTGCTGGTTCTTGTTGAACTCGGCCACGTTGCGCTGGTGTTCGGCGTAGCTACTGGTGAAGCGGGTGTCGCCCGGCTTCACCGTCACGAAGTACAGCCAGTCGCCCGGAGTCGGTGAGATCGCCGCGCGCATGGCCTCCTCGCCCGGGCTGTCGATCGGGGTCGGCGGCAGCCCCATGCGCCGGTACGAGTTGTAGGGACTGTCGATCCGGACGTCGGCGCCGGTCGTCCGCAACGTGGTGCGGTTGAGCGCGTAGTTGATGGTGGAGTCCATCTGCAGCGGCATCCCGCGCTCCAGACGGTTGAAGACGACCCGGGCCACCTTTCCCATGTCGGCCTTGTTCGCCGCCTCGGCCTGGACGATGCTCGCGATGGTGACGGCCTGGTAGACGTTCATCGCGTTGCGCTGGGCCCCTGCCGCGATGGGAGCGCCGTTGAACTTCTTGTTCGCGGTGTCGACCATGTACGAGAGCAGCGCCTCGGGCGTCATCTTCCTGCCGTTCCGCTCCACCGGATATGTCGCCGGGAAGAGGTAGCCCTCCGGGTTGCCCTCGGCGTCGTTCGGCAGCTTGAGATGCGCCTTGGCCAGGGACTTCTTGGCAGCGCCCGGCGGCAGGGCGAGGGCCTTGTCCACGGCGTCGTAGATCTGCCCGGCCCGCCAGCCCTCCGGGATCACCAGGGTGACGGGCTTCTTCTCCCCCTCGCTGTCCAGGCTCAGCAGCGGCACCGCCACGGCGGTGCCGGCCACGACGGCCCCGGTCGCGATGAGGGCGAGGCGACCCCGGCGCGTCAGTCGAATCGTGCTCCGTGGCGGAGTGTTCATGTGCATGCGGGCACGGTAACCCGCATATCGTCACAAACCAGGCATATCTTCGGCTTGTCGGTTTCGGTTCAGCTGGTCGGTTCCAGCTGGGCGTGGGCATCACCCTGCGAGGACTCCAGGCGCGCGTCCCGGCGCACGAGGGCCGCGTACCGCCCGTCCCGCTCCAGCAGTTCCTCGTGTGTACCGCGCTCGGCGACCTGACCGGCGTCGAGGACCACGATCTGGTCGGCGCCGCGGATCGTGGACAGACGATGCGCGATGGTGAGGGTGGTGCGGTTCGCCGAGAGCGCGTCGATGGCCTCCTGCACGGCATGCTCGGTACGGGTGTCCAGGGCACTGGTCGCCTCGTCCAGAATGAGGACGGGCGGGTCTCGCAGAATGGTCCGCGCAATGGCCAGGCGCTGCTTCTCACCGCCGGAGAAGCGGTGACCGCGCTCTCCGACGACGGTGTCGTAGCCATCGGGCAGCGAGGCGATGTGGTCGTGGATCTGGGCCGCCCGCGCCGCCTGCTCGATCTCCTCGTCGGTCGCGTCCGGCTTCGCGAAGCGCAGGTTCTCCGCGACCGAGGCGTGGAAGAGGTACGTCTCCTGCGAGACGACCCCGATGGCACGCGCGAGGGTGTCGAAGTCGAGGTCGCGGACGTCGACCCCGTCCAGAGTGACCCGGCCGCCCGTGACGTCGTAGAGCCGCGGGACCAGGTAGCCCAAGGTGGACTTGCCGGCGCCGGTCGGGCCGACGACCGCGAGGCTGCTGCCCGCGGGGACGTCGATGTCGATGCCGTCGAGGATCGGGCCCCGCTTGTCGTCGTTGCTGTCGTATCGGAACTCCACGTCCTCCAGGCGGACCTCGCCCTTGATGCGGTCGAGATGGACCGGGTCCTCCCGCTCGGTGATGTCGATCGGCAGGTCGAGGTACTCGAAGATGCGCTGGAACAGCGCGAGCGAGGTCTGGATCTGGACGCCGGTCGACAGGAGGCTCACGGCCGGACGGAACAGGCCCTGCTGGAGCGAGACGAACGCGACGATGGTGCCGATCGAGATGTCGGGACCGCCGGTCCTGAGGGTGATGCCCGCGGCCCAGTAAATGACGGCGGGCATCGCGGACATGACGATTCCGATGACGGCCATGCGCCAGCGGCCGGCCATGTTCGACCGCACTTCGAGATCGACCAGACTCTCGGACTCCTCGGCGAAGGAGCGGCTGAGGGAGTCGGAGCGGCCCATGGTGCGGCCGAGCAGGATGCCGCTGACGGAGAGCGACTCGGTGACGGTCGCGGCCATCGCGGCCATCTGCTTCTGGCGCTGGGTGGTGATCTTCTTGCGTTCGTTGCCGACGCGGCGGCTGATCCACACGAACACGGGGAGCAGCAGCAGCGAGACGACGGTCAGGCGCCAGTCGAGGGCGATCATCGCGACGATCGTGGCGACGACGCTGGTCAGGTTGGAGACAAGGGAGGTCGCGGTCGAGGTGACGGTGGCCTGCATACCGCCGATGTCGTTGGCGATGCGCGACTGCACCTCGCCGGTGCGGGTCCGGGTGAAGAAGGCCAGCGACATGCGCTGGAGGCGGCCGTAGACCGCGGTGCGCAGGTCGTGCATGACGCGCTGGCCGACCGTGGTGGAGATCAGGGTCTGCCCGACGCCGAAGACGCCGGTGAGGACGGCACTGAGGATCATGCCCAGCGCGAGCAGGCTGAGCAGTCCGGTGCGGCCCTCGGGGATGGCCACGTCCAGCGTTTCCTTCAGCAGGAACGGCGTGGCCACGGTGACCAGGGAGGAGGCGCCGACCAGCAGGCCCACGACGGCGAGCTTGGCGCGGTAGGGCTTGAAGAGGCGGAGGATGCGGCGCACCTGACGGGGTTGGTCGGTCGAGGTGCCGGGCGTGGGGGTCCAGTCGATGTGATCGCGGGGCATGGTCTCCTACGGAAGGTGAGGTGGTGAGGACTGAGGGAGCCTAGCTCATTGTTACCTATGCTCACAATGAATGAGGTCCTGATATTGTTCCCGCATGACCACGCCCGATTCCGACGGCCTGCTCGCCGATCAGCTGCTGCGGCTCACGCGCCGGGTGCACCGCATCCAGAAGCGTCAGCTGCATGAGCGCGGCCTCGGCGTGACACCGGCCCAATCGCGGCTGCTGCGCACTCTCGCTCATTGGGAGGCGCCGCCCCGCATGGCCGATCTCGCGGAGCGGCTGGAGGTCGTGCCACGGGCGGTGACCACACTCGTCGACGGGCTGGAAGCGAGCGGCAAGGTGCGCCGGGTGCCCGATCCGGCCAATCGCCGGGTGATCCGCATCGAGCTGACCGAGGACGGCCGGAAAACCCTTCAGGGGCTGCGGGACGTGCGCCGGGCCGCCGCGGAGGAGATCCTGGCCCCCCTGTCGGACGAACAGCGCGTGGTACTCGGCGGGCTGCTGGACACACTGGGGGACGGGCGGTACTGACACATGGCCGCGGCCACCGCTCCCATATGTCGGAGCGGTGGCCGCGGTCTGTTCGGGCAGGGCGGTCAGCCGACCTCGGAGACCGCCTCCTTGGTGGACTGAGCAGGTACGGGTTCTTCCTCCGCCTCGGGTTCTTCCTCCGCCTCGGGTACGACCTCGCCGCCCAGCACCTTCTTCGCCTTGTCGATGTCCAGCGCCCCCTCCCAGCGGGAGACGGCGAAGACGGCGACGCAGTTGCCCAGCAGGTTCGTCACGACGCGCATCGAGTCCATGATGCGGTCCACGCCGAGGAGCAGGGCGACGGCGCCGGCGGGGATGGCCCCGAGGGATGAGGCGGTCGCGGACAGGGCGAGGAAGGCGGAGCCGGGGATGCCCGCCATGCCCTTGCTGGTCAGCATGAGCACCAGAACCACGGTGATCTGCTGGCTCAGACTGAGGTCGACACCCACGGCCTGGGCGATGAACAGCGTGCCGATCGAGAGGTAGAGCGAGGCGCCGTCGAGGTTGAAGGAGTAGCCGGTCGGCAGCACCAGACCCACGGCGTCGTCACGGGCGCCGGCCTTGCGCAGTTTCTGCATCACGCGCGGCATGACGGACTCGGTGGACGCGGTGCCGAGCGCGAGCAGCATCTCCTCGCGGATGTAGCGCAGGAACTTCCAGAGGCTGAGCCCGGTGACCGCCTTCAGCGCGACGCCGAGCAACACGACGAAGAGTGCGGCGGCCGCGTAGCACAGGATGATCAGCTTGGCGTAGGTCTCGATGACGCCGAGGCCGTACTGGCCGATCAGGACGGCCATCGCACCGAACACCGCGATGGGCGCGAGGCGCATCACGAAGCCGACGATCGCGAAGATGATCTCCTGGGCCTGCTCGATGGCGGGCAGCACCTGCGGGACCTTGGTGTGGCCGAGGTGCAGCAGGGCGGCGCCGACCAGACAGGCCAGGATGAGCACCTGGAGCAGGGAGTTCTCGGCGAAGGCGCCGATGAAACTGGTCGGCAGCGCGTTGACGATGAACTCGGTCGTCGAGGGCAGGTGTCCGCCGCCGGTCTTGGCGTCGACCGCCGCGGTGTTGAGCGTGGACGGATCGACGTTCATCCCCGACCCGGGCTGGACGAGGTTGGCGGCGAGGAGGCCGATCAGCAGGGCGAGCGTGCTCGCGACCTCGAACCAGATCAGCGCCTTGAGCCCGATTCGGCCGAACGCCTTGAGGTCACCGGCCTTGGCGATGCCGACGACGACCACACAGAACACGAGCGGCGAGATGATCGTCTTGATGAGCCGGGTGAAGCCGTCGCCGAGCGGCTGGAGATCCGAGGCGAAGTCGGGCCACAGCTTTCCGACGAGGATGCCGAGCACGAGCGCGCAGGCGACCTGCGCGAAGAGAGAGGTACGCAGTATGCGTGCGACGCGTCGCGGCAGGGACGGGACGGACGGCGGCACGGGCACTCCTAGGGGACGTGGACGCACAGAGGCCTGGACGGGACTTCTGCGATACGGAAAGCGGATTCCGTGTCGATCACTTTGGAGGTGCCGTTGATTTCGCACAAGACCGCCGAGTTTCAGCCAGGTAAATCCGGCCCTGTGTGGCGCATCGCACACAACTCGGCTCAACAGCCGCCGCGGTCCTCGGTGAGTACCCCCTGGACGACGGTGAGGGAGCGGTCGTAGCAGCCGCCGGAACCTCTGAGCCGATAGCGCTCACCCGTCGTGCCGACCGCGTGCCGCTGGTCGCGCGGGACGTTGACGGTGTACGTGGCGTCGCCCGTGTAGGTGTCGTCGAGCCGCGTCCATGCGGTCCGGCGGCCTCGGCTCGTCTCGGTGATTACGGCCCGGTCACCGAGAGTCAGCACGGTGCGCAGCCGGTCGCCCGCGCCGATGGTGGTGGTGCCGTCCGTCGTGTACGTCCGATGGGTGCGTGCGGTCCGTTCCGGACCGCGGCCTTCGACGGTCACCGACTCGTCGTCCGTCCAGGTCGTCTTGAGTGCGTCGGGGTTCTCGCCGTCGGCCCAGCGGTGGACCGAGGTGTTCGCGAGCGAGCGGCGGACGGTGGTGGTGACGCGGCCGTGCGAGGTGTCGACGTATCCGGCGACAGTGAGCCGGTGGCCACCCTCGGTGTCCACGCGGTGCTCCGAACCGGGGGTGTACGTCGAGGAGTTGACGAGGTCCGAGCTGCGGTGCGTGGTGAGCCTGCCGGTGACGTGCGCGCTCTGGGGGTCCTGCCAGACGAGGACGTTCACGGGAGTGCTCCAGCCCGGCTGCCCTTCGGGAACGCCCACGACACCGACCTCCAGGCGGTGCGGGCGCCCGTCGTTGAGGATCCCGGCGAAGGGTGTCAGGTCGTATTCGATCGGCTTGACGTCGAAGGCGCGGGGTCCCGGAACGACGTACCAGAGAAAGGGGTTGGACCAGCCACCGGTCCACACGGTCGGGAACGGGGCGGCGATGCCCGCGAGTTGGCCGTCGACCTTGATCTGCACCTCACGGTAGGGGCCGCCGTCGGCCTGACAGGAGTACGGCGCCTTCGACGGCACGGTCAGATACCAGTACTCCTCGCAGCCGCCACCGGACCCGGTGGCGTACACCTCGGCGACGATGCGTTCGCTGTTGCGCGGGGTGGTGAGGGTGTCGTCCTTCGGGGTCAGCACACGGTCGGGGACACTTTCGGCGTTCGGCGCGCCCGGGTAGAAGGTCAGTGTCACCTTGACGTCGATGATCCCGGTGTACATGTCGTCGACGACGTTCCCGATGAGCATCTCGACGTCATGGCTGCCTCGGAACGTGTCGCTGTAGCGGGTGACGTCCTTCTCGACGGACCACTCGATGCCGTCGGGAGATGGCTGCGGCGTGGACGTACGGAAGACCTCGACCCCGCCGATGTGCAGATATCCGAGTCGGTCGAACTGCCGCCCCTTGACGCTGCCTTGCAGACGAAGCACGACCTTGCTCCAGCGGTCGCCGCAGCCCTCGGGCAGTGTGTAGGTGCCGGTGTACGGGGTGAAGTCGCGGAACTGGGCTTCGGCGACGGTGACTTGGCAGGACCTGCCGGAGGGTCTCGCGACGGGTGGGGCCGCGGTGATGGGGTCGTGCCAGTCGGTGCCGAACTCGGCGGGGATCTCGGCGGATTGGGTGCCGGCATCCGCGGGCCGGGTGGGCGCTGCGGACTGGGCGGGCGCCGCCCCGAACAGTGTGCCTGCCAGGAGGGTCGCCCCCGCGAGCATGGACATGACGATCCGTCTCTTCATGGCGGTGTTCTACGGCGAGTCGGGCCTCCCCCGCAATGACGCCTCCCGCAGCGGCCTCAGACCTTGAGGTCCGCCCTGTCCCCCATCACCACCACGGGATGCCGATCCGGATCGAGCGTGAGCAGCAGATACCGCATCGCGTCCCTGGACACGCTGACGCAGGCCGACGTACCGCTGCCGTGGTCCATGTGCAGCCAGATGCCGCCCCCTTTGGCGTACCCCCCGGGCCGGGTCTGGTTGTTGGGCGGGGTGCCTTGGACCCGGTTGTAGTCGATGGCGATGACGTAGTCGAAGTCCCAGTAGGGCTTCGGCCACCAGCGCGGGGCCGCGATGGCGGCGGACCTCGTGTACGGCAGCCCGGCCCCGGGGTTCGGAAGCACCCCGCCCGCGTCGCTGAGCGTGAACACGCCTACGGGGCTGCGCTTGTCGCCCTCGTGGTGGTCGGTGGTCCAGCCCTTCTTGCCGTTGTGCCCGGGCCAGCCGCGGACACGGTCCCAGCTGGAGCCGCGCTTGGTGTAGAGCACAACGGTGGCGTCCGCCGAGTTCCTGCCGTCGCCGTAGACCACGACGACCTGGCGGGAGGCGGCGGGAATGCGGCGCTGGAGGCGGTCGCCGATATCGGGGACACGGGTGTGTTCGGTCTCCGGTTTGTCCGCTTTGACTGAGGCCCTGGTGGATGTGCCGCCGCTGTCCGACGGCCCCGAACCGCCGCATCCGCCGCATCCGCCGCATCCGCCCAGAGGAATCAGCAGCGCTCCCAGGACCGTCGTCGTCACCACAGCACGTCGTGCGCCCCCGTCTCGCATCGCTCCATCGTCGCACCACGGTCCGCGGTGGGCCGATTCCGCGAGCGCAGCCGGTTCTGTTCGCCGCGACGGAAAACCTGTTGCCTCCGACCACGCTCTGCGGCGAACCTTTCACGGTTTGCAGCCGCCGTGTGCGGCTCCCTCCCACCCCCCTGACACGAGCCGCTGGGACGTTACACGTCATGCAGATCCAAGACCTTCCGTATCCCGACCCGGGAGTGCCGGACGCCCGCTCGGGCCACCGGTTCCTGTGGTGGCTCTTCCGGAACCAGTTGGGCGGACAGCTCAAGTCACTGGCCTGGGGACTGCTGCACTTCCTCTCCGTCTCCGCGCTGCCCTTCTGCGTCGGCGTGGCCGTCCAGGCGGTCGTCGACCACTCCGGCCGCAGGCTCGCCCTCGCCGGTGGCCTGCTCTTGCTGTGCTGCATCGGCAACGCGCTCGGCGACACCTTCCTGCACCGCGCCGGCGTCACCAACTGGATCACTGCCGCCGCGCGCGTCCAGCAGCTCCTGGCCCACAAGGCCTCGCATCTGGGCTCGGCGCTGACCCGGCGGGTCGCGGCCGGCGAGGTCGTGGCCGTGTCCACCGGCGACGTCGAGAAGATCGGCTGGTTCGTGGAGGCCTGGTCGCGGTTCACCGCCGCTGCGGTCACCGTCGTCGTGGTCTGCGTCGGACTGGTCGTCTACCAGCCCGCGTTGGGCATGGTGGTCGCCGTGGGCCTGCCGGTCCTGGCCCTCTCGGTGCTGCCGCTGCTGCCCCGGGCGACCAGACGCGCCGACGTCCAGCGCGAGAAGGCGGGCCGCGCCACCGAGCTGGCCTCCGACACCGTCGCCGGACTGCGCGTGCTGCGCGGCATCGGCGGCGAGGAACTCTTCCTCGACCGCTACCGCAGCGCCTCCCAGGAGGTCCGGCACGCTGCCGTGCGCAGCGCCCGGATGTGGTCCCTGATCTCCGCGATCCAGGTGCTGCTGCCGGGTCTGCTGCTGATCGCGGTCGTCTGGTACGGCGTCCACCTGGCCCGCCAGGGCCGCGTCGAGATCGGCGAACTGGTCGCCGTCTACAGCTCGGTGATGCTTCTGACCTATCCGCTGCGGCACTTCGAGGAGATCGCCATGGCGTACTCCTTCTCCCGGCCCTCGGCCCAGCGGGCCGCCCGGGTGCTGTCGCTGGACCGGGCCACGTCCGCCGAGGGCACACGGGACACGGAACAGGTGCCGTCCGGGGATCTGTACGACCCGGCCACCGGTCTGCTCGCTCCCTCGGGCAGGCTCACCGCGGTGGTGTGCGGGGACCCGGACGCGGCGGGGCTGCTGGCCGAGCGGCTGGGCGGGCATCCCTCGGAGGAGGGCACGTCGGTGCTGCTGGGCGGCGTGCCGCTGGACGAGCTGCCGCTCGACTCGGCGCGCACCGCGGTCCTCGTCCAGGACAAGGACCCGGTCCTGCTCTCCGGGAGCCTGCGCGAACTGCTCGATGTGCCCACCTCGGGCCACGTCGACGCCGAGGACGCGCTCGCGGCCGCGCAGTGCGAGGGCTACCCGGTGGCCCGCGAGGCCTCCCTGAAGCTCAAGGAGGTCTCCTACATCCACGCCGAGGCCTACCCCGCCTCCGAGCTCAAGCACGGCC
>NZ_JBJDQL010000064.1:0-35974 GCF_044903305.1 Streptomyces sp. NPDC019531
CCCGGCCCCGCCCCACCCACCGAACCCGACGCGCTACACAAACCCCCACCGGAGCCGCACAGGCCGCCGCAGGCATATAAGGGGCGCGGGGAACTGCGCAAAACACCCGCCCCCACCGAACCCGCACAGGCCGCCGCAGGCACCCGGCACACAACGAGAGGCTGCCCCCGTGCAAGACGACCTCATCGCCCGCGCCAGGACCTGGCTCGCCGAGGACCCCGACCCGGACACCCGCGACGAGCTCGCCAAGCTCATCGACGCCGGAGACGTCACCGAACTCACCGCCCGCTTCAGCGGCACCCTCCAGTTCGGCACCGCCGGCCTCCGCGGCGAACTCGGCGCCGGCCCCCAGCGCATGAACCGCACGGTCGTCATCCGAGCCGCCGCCGGCCTCGCCGCGTACCTGAAAAAACAGGACACCACCGACGGCCTCGTAGTCATCGGCTACGACGCCCGCCACAAATCAGAGGACTTCGCCAGGGACACCGCCGCAGTGATGACCGGCGCAGGCCTCAGGGCAGCGGTCCTCCCCCGCCCCCTCCCCACACCCGTCCTGGCGTTCGCCATACGGCACCTCGGCGCGGTGGCCGGCGTGGAGGTCACCGCCAGCCACAACCCACCCCGCGACAACGGCTACAAGGTCTACCTCGGCGACGGCTCCCAGATCGTCCCGCCCGCCGACGCGGAGATCGCCGCCGAGATCGAAGCGATCGCGAGCCTCAACGACGTCCCCCGCCCGGACACCGGCTGGCAGACCCTCGGCGACGAGGTCCTCGCCGCCTACCTGGCCCGCACCGACGCCGTACTCGCGAAGAACTCCCCCCGCACCGCCCGCACCGTCTACACCGCGATGCACGGCGTCGGCAAGGACACCCTCCTCGCCGCCTTCGCCCGCGCCGGCTTCCCCACCCCGGAACTCGTCGCCGAACAGGCCGACCCCGACCCCGACTTCCCGACCGTTGCCTTCCCCAACCCGGAAGAGCCCGGCGCGATGGACCTGGCCTTCGCGAAGGCCACCGAGACGAACCCCGACCTGATCATCGCGAACGACCCCGACGCGGACCGCTGCGCGGTGGCCGTCAGGGATAGGGAGAACGGCACCTGGCGCATGCTCAGCGGCGACGAGGTGGGCGCCCTCCTCGCCACCCACCTCGTGCACCGCGGAGCAAAGGGCACGTTCGCCGAGTCGATCGTCTCCTCCTCCCTCCTCGGCAGAATCGCCGAGAAGGCGAACCTCCCCTACGAGGAGACCCTCACCGGCTTCAAGTGGATCGCCAGGGTGGACGGTCTCCGCTACGGCTACGAGGAGGCCCTCGGCTACTGCGTGGACCCCGAGGGCGTACGCGACAAGGACGGCATCACCGCGGCCCTCCTCATCACGGAACTCGCCTCGGAGCTCAAGGAACAGGGCCGCACGCTCCCCGACCTCCTCGACGACATCGCCGTGGAACACGGCCTCCATGCGACGGACCAGCTCTCCGTCCGCGTCGAGGACCTGTCGGTCATCGCCCGCGCGATGGAGCAGCTCCGCGAGCACCCCCCGACCGAGCTCGCGGGCCTCGCGATCACCAAGGCGGAGGACCTCACGCAGGGCACGGACAAGCTCCCGCCCACCGACGGCCTGCGCTACACGCTGGACGGCGCCCGGGTCATCGTCCGCCCGAGCGGCACCGAGCCGAAGCTGAAGTGCTATCTGGAAGTGGTGATCCCGGTGGCCGCACACGCGGACCTTCCGGCGGCCCGCACCAGGGCGGCCGACCTGCTGACCACGCTCAAGCAGGACCTGTCGACCGCAGCCGGTATCTGAACCGAGGGGCGGCCCACGTCCGGATCGCCCCTCACCTCACCCCTCGGCCACACCCGGCACCCCATCGGGTGATTTACGCAGGACTTCTGGGGCCCCGTCACCGTGTCCTCGACCACCGTCAGGCCGACACCGAACCGCGCGGCCACCGCCCCGGAGGCCCCCGCCGCCGCGTCCCGGCCCTCGCACAGACCCCCATCGCCTACGTCGGCGTACACGTCCTGGGTCTCGTGATGCTCTCCCTCTGGGACCCACCCGACAGCACCACGGCGTCCGGCCGGTCCTGGCGGCGCAGTGGGCGTCGGCATGGGGCGTCGGGACGGGATGTCGGAATCCCCCGAGGCGCTACCCCACAGCCGCCAGAATTGCCAAAAGCACCGCCCCAGCCACCGCAGGCCCCGCGATCTCATAAGCCCACCGCACAGAAACCTCACCCCGGGAGGTCTCCGCCTTCCCCCGGGCTTCCAGCAGCTCGCGCAGTTCGTCCATGATCCTGTCGGTCTCGGCCCGGGCGGGGCCCTCCGGGACGGGCGTACGGCCGCCGAAGCCGTCCGCCTGCATCCCGCCGCCGAACAGGCCGAGCCCCCGGCCGGAACCGCGGGCGTCGGACGGCCGGGCCGACTGCCGTGCCGTCTGCCGTGCCGCCTTCTTGCGGCCGCGCAGGGAGACCGGGATCGCCCACAGCTGGAACTTGGTGCCGGACTTGACGAACACCTCGTTCGAGTAGCCGGAACGGAACATCTCGACCTCGCCCCACGGCACGACGATCACGCGGAAGGGGTTGCGGATGCGCAGCCGGTCGTTGTTCGCGAAGACGGCCGGGCGGAGGGTGAAGGCGATCACCAGCGGTACGACCAGGATCAGGGCGGCGAGGGCCAGCCAGGGGGTGCGGCCGGTGCCGGAGAAGACCGCGTCGATGCCGAGCCAGCCGATGATGACGAGGAGGAGGAAGCCGCCGATCAGCGCCATGGGTGAGCGGTAGATACGGTCCGGGGATTCCGGGGGTGCGGTCGTCATGTTCGCGATCCTAAGCGCCGCCGGTAAGAGTGTTCGTGCAGTCCCGCCCCGTTGCAGGTGAGCCCACCGGCCCCCTGTACAGCCGCTACGCGCGTAGATATGCTCGTCTGGTGACCATGTCCACCATTGCATCAGCCGCACACCCGCTCACGGACGTGACCGCGTCCGACAGCACGCTGCGCCGGTTCCTTCACGGGCTGCCCGGCGTGGACGCGGTCGGCCTGGAGGCGCGTGCCGCCTCGCTCGGTACGCGTTCCATCAAGACGACCGCGAAGGCGTACGCCATCGACCTCGCCATCTCGATGGTCGACCTGACGACGCTGGAAGGCGCGGACACCCCGGGCAAGGTCCGGGCGCTCGGCGCCAAGGCGGTCCGCCCCGACCCGACGGACCGTACGACCCCCGCCACGGCCGCGGTCTGCGTCTATCCCGACATGGTGGCCGTCGCCAAGGAGGCCGTCGCCGGTTCCGGCGTCAAGGTCGCCTCCGTGGCCACCGCCTTCCCGGCCGGCCGCGCCGCGCTCGACGTGAAGCTGGCCGACGTGCGCGACGCCGTGGCCGCCGGTGCCGACGAGGTCGACATGGTCATCGACCGCGGGGCGTTCCTCGCGGGCAGGTACATGAAGGTGTACGACGAGATCGTCGCCGTGCGCGAGGCCTGCGGGACCGCCGCCCGGCTGAAGGTCATCTTCGAGACCGGCGAGCTGTCGACGTACGACAACATCCGCCGCGCGAGCTGGCTCGGCATGCTGGCGGGCGCGGACTTCATCAAGACGTCCACCGGCAAGGTCGCCGTCAACGCCACGCCCGCGAACACCCTCCTTATGCTGGAAGCGGTGCGCGACTTCCGTGCGCAGACCGGCGTACAGGTGGGCGTGAAGCCCGCCGGTGGCATCCGTACGACCAAGGACGCGATCAAGTTTCTCGTGCTGGTCAACGAGACCGTCGGCGAGGACTGGCTGGACAACCACTGGTTCCGCTTCGGCGCCTCCTCGCTCCTGAACGACCTGCTGATGCAGCGTCAGAAGCTGGCCACCGGCCGTTACTCCGGCCCCGACTACGTGACGGTGGACTGATCCACATGGCATCTGCATTCGAATACGCCCCGGCACCCGAGTCCCGCTCGGTCGTGGACATCGCCCCCTCCTACGGCCTCTTCATCGACGGCGAGTTCGTGGAGGCGGCCGACGGCAAGGTCTTCAAGACGGTCAGCCCGAGCTCCGAGGAGGTGCTGTCCGAGATCGCCCAGGCGGGCGAGGCGGACGTCGACCGTGCCGTACAGGCCGCCCGCAAGGCCTTCGAGAAGTGGTCGGCGCTGCCCGGCTCCGAGCGCGCCAAGTACCTGTTCCGCATCGCCCGGATCATCCAGGAGCGCAGCCGCGAGCTCGCCGTCCTGGAAACCCTGGACAACGGCAAGCCGATCAAGGAGACGAGGGACGCCGACCTCCCGCTGGTCGCCGCGCACTTCTTCTACTACGCGGGCTGGGCCGACAAGCTGGAGCACGCCGGGTTCGGCACGAGCCCCAAGCCGCTCGGCGTGGCCGGCCAGGTCATCCCCTGGAACTTCCCGCTCCTGATGCTGGCGTGGAAGATCGCGCCCGCACTCGCCACCGGCAACACGGTGGTGTTGAAGCCCGCCGAGACAACCCCCCTCTCCGCCCTCTTCTTCGCGGACATCTGCCGCCAGGCCGGCCTGCCCAAGGGTGTCGTCAACATCCTTCCGGGCTACGGCGGCACGGGCGCCACGCTCGTCGCGCACCCGGACGTCGACAAGGTGGCCTTCACCGGCTCCACGGCCGTAGGCAAGGAGATCGCGCGGACCGTCGCGGGCACGCGCAAGAAGGTCACCCTGGAACTGGGCGGCAAGGGCGCCAACATCGTCTTCGACGACGCCCCGATCGACCAGGCCGTCGAGGGCATCGTCAACGGCATCTTCTTCAACCAGGGCCAGGTCTGCTGCGCGGGCTCCCGCCTGCTGGTCCAGGAGTCGATCCAGGACGAACTCCTTGACTCCCTCAAGCGCCGCCTGTCCACCCTGCGCCTCGGCGACCCGCTCGACAAGAACACCGACATCGGCGCGATCAACTCCGCCGAACAGCTCTCGCGGATCACCTCGCTGGTCGAGAAGGGTACGGCCGAGGGCGCCGAGCCCTGGTCCCCGGAGTGCGAACTCCCCGCCTCCGGCTACTGGTTCGCCCCGACGCTCTTCACCAACGTCACCCAGGCGCACACCATCGCGAGGGACGAGATCTTCGGCCCGGTGCTGTCGGTCCTGACCTTCCGTACGCCCGACGAGGCGGTCGCCAAGGCGAACAACACCCCGTACGGCCTGTCGGCGGGCATCTGGACCGAGAAGGGGTCCAGGATCCTCGCCGTGGCGAACAAGTTGCGCGCGGGCGTCGTCTGGTCCAACACGTTCAACAAGTTCGACCCGACCTCGCCGTTCGGCGGGTACAAGGAGTCGGGCTTCGGCCGCGAGGGCGGCCGCCACGGCCTGGAGGCGTACCTCGATGTCTGACCGACTTTCCGTGCTGAAGACCTACAAGCTGTACGTCGGCGGGAAGTTCCCGCGTTCCGAGAGCGGCCGGGTGTACGAGGTGACCGACGCAAAGGGCAAGTGGCTGGCCAACGCACCCCAGTCCTCCCGCAAGGACGCCCGTGACGCGGTCGTGGCCGCCCGTAAGGCGTTCGGTGGCTGGTCCGGCGCGACGGCGTACAACCGCGGCCAGGTCCTCTACCGCGTCGCGGAGATGCTGGAGGGCCGTAAGGCGCAGTTCGTCCGCGAGGTGGCCGACGCGGAGGGCCTGTCGAAGTCCAGGGCGGCCGAGCAGGTCGAGGCAACGATCGACCGCTGGGTCTGGTACGCGGGCTGGACCGACAAGATCGCCCAGGTGGTCGGCGGCGGAAACCCGGTCGCGGGCCCGTACTTCAACCTGTCCTCCCCCGAGCCGACCGGCGTGGTGGCCGTCCTGGCCCCGCAGGAGTCGTCGTTCCTGGGCCTGGTCTCGGTGCTGGCCCCGGTGATCGCCACGGGCAACACCGCTGTGCTGGTGGCGAGCGAGAGGTTGCCGCTCCCGGCGCTGTCGTTGGGCGAGGTCCTGGCCACGTCGGACGTCCCCGGAGGCGTGGTCAACGTCCTGTCGGGCCGCACGGCGGAGATCGCGACCCCCCTCGCCTCCCACCAGGACGTCAACGCGATCGACCTGGCGGGCGCGGACGAGGTCCTGGCCAAGGAACTGGAGATCGCGGCGGCGGACAACCTGAAGCGAGTCCTGCGTCCACAGCCTGTGGACGACTGGACGGCGGCACCGGGAATCGACCGCATGACGACGTTCCTGGAGACGAAGACGGTCTGGCACCCGACGGGTTCCCTGGGGGCGTCGGGCTCGGCGTACTGACAGCGGCCCTGATATCGGAGAGCCGCGTCTCCCCGACGTCCGGGGAGACGCGGCTCTTCAAATTGCCCACAAGAGTAACCTCGTGCCACCATGTGCACATGGTTGAGATCGCCATCAGCGCCGCCCGCTCCCAGCTCGGCGACCTGGTCCGCCGCGCCGCCCACGGCCGCGAGACCATCGCCCTCACCGACCACGGACACGTGGCCGCCCTCCTCGTATCGCCACAGGTGATAGAGGACTTCGAAGACGCCCTGGCCGTGGCGGACTACCAGCGACGCAAGGCAGAGGGGACTCTCGGACCCGGCATCCCGATGGCCGAGGTTCGTCGTCGACTGGGGCTCGAACAGCAGTGAAGTACGAGATCGTCTTCGAGCCGCAGGCCCTCGACTCGGCGGCGCGGTTTTTGAAGGAAGATCCGAGCGGCCTCGCCGTGGTCCTCGACACCATCGACAAACTGGCCGACGACCCCCGTCCGACGGCGTCGACTCCGTACGGGCCACCCGACATCCGCCGCCTCCGCGTCGGCGACTACCGGGTCCTGTACGTCATCGACAACGAGGTGATCCACATCCACATCATGGTCACCCACCTCGGCCGCACCGCCTGACCGAAACCGAGAGCCGCGCCTCCCATCGCCCGGGAGGCGCGGCTCTCCGACTGACCCGCCATCAGCCGTTCAGCAACCCCGCAACCTGCCCCGCCACAGGCACGCTCCCGATCGACTGTGCCTGAGCCACCGGTCCCGTCAGCGCCTGCGTGGCCAGCGGCTGGAAGTCGGCGAGCTGCGTACTGACCCCGTTGTCCAGCGGGTCGGCTCCCGTCCCCGCCAACGGGTTCGGCTTGAGGCCGGCGACCGGGCCGGTGACGTGGCCGACGGTCGACGTGAGGCCCTGGAGCCCGGCGTGAGGGTCGATGTTCCCCAGCGAGGTCGGCCGCGTGCGCACCACGTCGGCGACCGGTTCCGCGGCGGAGGCCGCCGTCGCGCCGGCGCCGAGCGCCACTCCCGCGGTCGCAAGGGCGACCAGTGCGCGCTGGGCGGTCGGAGTCTCGTGTCGGGCCATTGTTTCTGCCACCTTCTCCGTACAAGGGGTAATCAGGTCGACACGAAGGGTAGTTGAGGTGTGACGCAGGCTTCAAAGCCGACCCGCGGGGTCGATGAACAGCGGGTGAATGCCTCACACTGGTGTCCCGTGAGTTCCCAACCGGCCATACCGACGCGAGTCGTGCTGCTCTGCGGCCCCTCCGGCTCCGGCAAGTCCCTCCTCTCGGCCCGCTCCGGCCTCCCGGTGCTCAGGCTCGACGACTTCTACAAGGAGGGCGACGACCCGACGCTGCCGCTGGTGACGGGGAGCTCCGACATCGACTGGGACCACCCCGGGTCGTGGGACGCGGACACCGCGGTGACGGCGATCGTGGAACTGTGCCGCACGGGCCGTACGAAGATCCCCGTCTACGACATCTCGCTGAGCGCCCGCACCGGCGAGGAGGCGGTCGAGATGGGCCGGACCCCGCTGTTCATCGCGGAGGGCATCTTCGCCGCCGAGATCGTCACCCGCTGCCGTGAACTCGGCGTGCTGGCCGACGCGCTGTGCCTGAGCCGGGGTCCGGTGCGCACGTTCCGCCGCCGGTTCCTGCGGGACCTTCGCGAGGGCCGCAAGTCGGTCCCCTTCCTGCTGCGGCGCGGCTGGCGCCTGATGCGCCTGGAACGCTCGATCATCGCCCGCCAGACCGCGCTGGGCGCCCACCGCTGCGACAAGGACGAGGCCCTCGGCCGCCTCTCCGCCGCCGCGGCGGGCCGTATGCCGGCGACGACTCCGGCGGCCTGAGCGACCTGAACGGCCTGGCCGCGCACATACAGAAGCGGGACTGGACGGACCCCCCGGCCCTCCAGTCCCGCTCCTTGGTGCTCCCCCCGATGTGGTGCTTCCCCCCGATGTGGTGCTCCCCCGTATCCCCGTCGGTCCCCCGTGACCCCCGTTGATCCCCCGCCCGGGTACCGGCCCCCCAGCCGGTACCCGGACCCCCGCTCCTTGCTTTCCCCCACCCTCAGGCGACGAGCTCCCCGAAGGCGCTCTCCTCGTCACGGCCGAAGCTGAGGACCTCGTCCTCGCGCAGCCGGCGGAGCGACCGCCAGATGCTGGACTTCACCGTGCCGACACTGATGTCGAGGATCTCCGCGATCTCCGGGTCGGTGCGGCCCTCGTAGTACCGGAGGACCAGCATCGTGCGCTGGAGTTCGGGGAGCCGGGCGAGCGCCTGCCACAGGACCGCGCGCAGTTCCGTGCCGCGCATCGCGTCCGTGTCGCCGGGCGTCTCCGGCAGCTCCTCGGTCGGGTATTCGTTCAGCTTGCGGCGGCGCCACGCGCTGATGTGCAGGTTCGTCATGGTGCGGCGCAGGTAGCCCCCCACCGCGGCCTTGTCACTGATCCGGTCCCATGCCTTGTACGTCGAGAACAGCGCGCTCTGCAGCAGGTCCTCGGCCTCGAAGCGGTCCCCGGTCAGGTGGTACGCGGTGGCGTACAGAGAGGCGCGGCGCTCCTGGACGTAGGCGGTGAACTCCGCCTCCGACAGCGAACGGCGCTCCCCCGTGCCCTCCCTGTACGACGGTCCCCCGTGCGATTCCCCCGTGAAGGTGTCAACCACCGACATGTACCCGGTGTGCTGACGCCCGGTGCCGCGAGCGCACCCCCGCCCGCTCACTGCACCGGACTTCTCGGAACCCCGGGTCACGTCGTGCAGCCGCGTGACCACTGCGCTGGTGCTGGTGCTGTGCAGCGTGTTCATCTCGCGCCCCCCGTCGTGGACTTCCGGTGTTCGGTCTTTCCGGGCGGTGCTTCCTTGCCCGTGCCGAAAAGCTTGCCCTCGCACCTTCATGACCGTGTCCGCCGACTGTCACAGACCTGTCACAGGGGTCCGTCTCAGGAATTGCACAGCGGACCCATGGATGGGTGCCGTACGGACTGCCGTATCCCCACAGGTCGAACCGCACCCCCTCCATGGGCCAGAATGAGCCCGTGCCTTCCCTGTTGCTGATCGAGGACGACGACGCCATCCGTACGGCCCTGGAGCTGAGTCTCACGCGCCAGGGTCACCGGGTTGCCACCGCTGCCACCGGCGAGGACGGCCTGCAGCTGCTGCGAGAGCAGCGGCCGGACCTGATCGTGCTGGATGTCATGCTGCCCGGTATCGACGGGTTCGAGGTGTGCCGGCGCATCCGGCGCACGGACCAGTTGCCGATCATCCTGCTGACCGCGCGCAGCGACGACATCGACATCGTCGTCGGACTGGAGTCCGGCGCCGACGACTATGTCGTCAAACCGATCCAGGGCCGGGTGCTGGACGCCCGGATCCGGGCCGTACTGAGGCGCGGGGAACGCGAGTCGACCGACGCGGCGAGCTTCGGCAGCCTGATCATCGACCGCGCGGCCATGACCGTGACGAAGAACGGCGAGGACCTCCAGCTCACGCCGACCGAGCTGCGGCTGCTCCTGGAGCTGAGCCGGCGGCCCGGCCAGGCGCTGTCCCGCCAGCAGTTGCTGCGCCTGGTCTGGGAGCACGACTACCTCGGTGACTCGCGCCTGGTCGACGCCTGTGTGCAGCGGCTGCGCGCCAAGGTCGAGGACGTGCCGTCGTCCCCGACGCTGATCCGTACCGTGCGGGGCGTGGGCTACCGGCTGGACACGCCTCAGTGACCAAAGCACAAGGGGGGCTCCGCGGCTGGTTCGCGGCTCGCAAAAGTGTGTGGTCACGGCTGCGTTTCACCAGTCTGCGGCTGCGTCTCGTGGTCGTCTTCGGCCTGGTCGCACTGACCGCCGCCGTGTCCGCGTCCGGCATCGCCTACTGGCTCAACCGCGAGGCGGTGCTCACCCGCGCCCAGGACGCGGTGCTGCGTGACTTCCAGCAGGAGATGCAGAACCGCGCGGGCGCGCTGCCGGAGGAGCCCACGCAGGACGAACTCCAGCAGGCGGCCGGGCAGATGGCGGGCAGCAGCCAGCGCTTCAGCGTGCTGCTCGTCGCCACCGACGCGGGCGGCAAGACGGTGTACGGCAATTCGGGCGCCCTGGACGGGTTCACCCTCCAGGACGTGCCGGTGTCACTGCGCGAGGCGGTGAACGAGAAGCAGACCGTCGACTCCGCCAACAAGTACGCGTATCACCTGTACTGGCAGCGGACCGTGAACCATGACACCCCGTATCTGGTCGCCGGTACGAGGGTGATCGGCGGCGGCCCGACGGGTTACATACTCAAGTCCCTGGAGCCGGAGGCCAAGGACCTCAACTCCCTTGCCTGGTCGCTGGGTATCGCCACCGGTCTCGCCCTGATCGGCTCGGCGCTGCTCGCGCAGGCCGCCGCGACGACCGTACTGAAGCCGGTGCACCGGCTGGGAGTCGCCGCCCGGCGGCTCGGCGAGGGCAGGCTGGACACCCGGCTCAGGGTCTCGGGCACCGATGAACTCGCCGATCTGTCACGGACGTTCAACTACGCGGCCGAGGCGCTGGAGAAACGGGTCGCCGACATGGCCGCGCGCGACGACTCCTCCCGGCGGTTCGTGGCGGACATGAGCCATGAGCTCCGTACACCGCTCACCGCGATCACCGCCGTGACGGAGATCCTGGAGGAGGAGCTGGAGGCGGAGTCCGGCTCGATGGACCCGATGATCGAGCCGGCCGTGCGCCTGGTGGTCAGCGAGACACGCCGCCTCAACGACCTGGTCGAGAACCTGATGGAGGTCACCCGCTTCGACGCGGGAACGGCCCGGCTGGTCCTGGACGACGTGGACGTCGCCGACCAGATCACCGCGTGCATCGACGCGCGCGCGTGGCTGGACGCGGTGGAGCTGGACGCCGAGCGCGGCATCCACGCCCGCCTCGACCCGCGCCGCCTCGACGTGATCCTGGCCAACCTGATCGGCAACGCGCTCAAGCACGGCGGCTCGCCGGTGAAGGTCTCGGTGCGGGCCGCGGCCGACGAGATGGTCATCGCCGTACAGGACGGTGGCCCCGGCATCCCCGAGGACGTCCTCCCCCATGTCTTCGACCGCTTCTACAAGGCCAGCGCCTCCCGCCCCCGCTCCGAGGGCAGTGGACTCGGTCTCTCCATCGCCCTGGAGAACGCCCACATCCACGGCGGCGAGATCACCGCAGCGAACTCCCCCCACGGGGGCGCGGTGTTCACGCTGCGCATCCCCCGGGACGCCTCGGCGCTCGCCGAGGAGCTCCTGGAGGCAAAGAAGGACGACGGCGGGGCGAAGAAGGGGGACGCGTGATGGACACGGATGGACGGCACCCGGGGCGGGCACGTGCCGCGCTGAACGCACGTCGGCTGCTGGCGCTCCCCCTGCTCGGCCTGCTGCTCGCCGGTTGCGGGATCCGGTCCACCGAGGTGCCCACCGACTTCGGGCCCGCGCCCTCGCGGGTGCGGTGTTCGCTGTCCGAACCGGATGTGGCGGCGCAGGCCTCGCGGGGCCTGGCCGTGCAGGTGTTCCTGCTGTGCGGATCGTCGCTGGTGGCCGTGGACCGGACCGTGCGGGTACCGGACGGCACGGCGGACTCCGAGCGGCGGGTGCTGGTCGCGCAAGGGCTCCTGGACCAGCTCGCGGAGGCACCGTCGACCGCCGAGCGCGAGGCCGGCTACACGACGTACGTACGCGGCGGCATGACCGTGAGCGGACCGCGCCCCGGCGACCCCGACGACACCCTGCGCCTGAGCACCCCTCCCACCGGGCTCTCCACCCACGCCCTCGCCCAGGTCGTCTGCACCTTCTCCGACTCGGCCGCGGCCGAGGGCGACGGCTCCGTCATCCTCGGCGGCCCGGGCACCGCCCCCCTGCGCCGCTACGACTGCACGGACGAGGTCCGCTCCCGGCCGGGCAGTGAGCAGCCCCCGTCGAGCGAGGTGACGGGCGGCTGACGAGGGCCTGACCACCACGTGTGGCGCAGACCTCACCCAGGTACCTCGGGGTGTTCCGGAACCGATCGTGCCGAGCGGGGCGTCTAGGGGGTCGTGCAGCAAGGCTTCATCGGCGGCGGTGCCGCCCTTCGCGTCCGTGTGGCAGGGGGTGTCCTCCTCGTCGCACACCTCGCGTTCGTCGCCTGGTTCGCGCTACGACCGCTGGACGTGCCGTGGGTGGTCCCGGCCAACCTGCACCCACTGGCCGGCATCCGCGCCGACCTCGCTCTCGGCTGGCAGGAGGCGGCCCGCCGGATCGGCGAGGGACTGGCCCTGCTCGCCCCGCTCGGCGTCCTGCTCCCGATGGTGCACGGCAGGCTCTGGGCCTCTCCGCTCGGCTCCCTGATCCGTACGTCCGCCGCGGGCGCTCTGATCTCCCTGGGCATCGCGCTGCTCCAGACCGGTGTCCCCGGCCAGGTCGTCGACATCGACTCGCTGCTCCTGAACACCGCCGGGGTGGCCCTCGCGCACCTCGCGGTCGTGCCGGCGGCACGCTACTGGCTCCGCCGCGGGAGCGAGCGCCGGCGGCGCACCGCCGTCCGCCAGGAGGAGCCGGCTCAGGGTCTTACCCCGACGATTCCCAGGGTCGGGATCGCACCGTAGAGCGACGCTTTGTGCCGTTCGTCTCCGTAGCGTTGAGGGCAGATGGAAACGGCGGTCATCCGGACCGCGACCACCGACGCTCACGAAGGAGCCGCAATGTCCCGCCTCGCCCGCCCCACCAACGGCCGCATGATCGGCGGCGTGTGTGCCGCGCTGGCACGGCGCTTCGGCACCTCCGCGACCACCATGCGCGTCATCTTCCTGGTGTCCTGCCTGCTGCCCGGCCCGCAGTTCCTGCTCTACATCGCGCTGTGGATCCTGTTCCCGTCGGAGGAGAAGGCCCAGGCGGCCTGGTAACCGCCTTCGCGCGCGTACGCCGGTGGGGCGCACCCCGAGTTCGACGGGGTGCGCCCCACCGGCGCGTACGAGGGGTGGTGGGCCTCAGCCGAGCGGCAGGCCGTGGACGCCGGTGCCGCCGGGCAGGGCCTTGCCGACCGGCAGACCGCCGAGGAGACCGGCGACGGGCGCGGTCGGACCGTCGGCGACGACCTTCCCGACGGCGGGCTGCGCGGCCGCCAGGCCCGCACCGAGCGTCGGCTGGGCCTGCGCCAGCGCCTCACCGGCACCCGGCAGCGCCTTGGTGACGTTCCCGGTGGGGAGCCCCTGGGCGACGGAGCCGAGCGCCTGAGTGGCGTCCGGGACCGCCGGAGCGGCTTCGGCGGCTGACGCCGCTCCTGCGGCAGCGGCGGCGAAGGCGGCACCGAGGGCGGCGACACCGAGGGTCTTGGCAGCAGACTGCTTCATTAAATACGTCCTCGAAATGGGTTTATGGGGATGCGAGCGGTCCACGACCGTAAACATGCGCGCCCGCCTCCCGCAAACATCGAAATGCGGACGGATTGTGAACACCCGCCCGCATTCCGTGCCCGAGAATTGCCCCGGGTCAGCTCTCCTCGTCCACAGAACCGCTGGTGGAGGCAGTCTGCTGGAACAGCCATTCGGACTTCAGCTCGGCATAACCGGGCTTGATGACGTCATTGATCATCGCGAGTCGTTCATCGAAAGGAATGAACGCTGATTTCATCGCATTGACGGAGAACCACTGGAGATCGTCGAGCGTATAGCCGAACGCGTCGACAAGATGCTCGAATTCCCGGCTCATGCCGGTGCCGGACATCAGCCGGTTGTCGGTGTTCACGGTCGCCCGGAAGTGGAGGCGCCGCAGCAGGCCGATCGGGTGTTCGGCATACGAGGCGGCCGCCCCGGTCTGGAGGTTGGAGCTGGGGCACAGCTCCAGCGGAATCCGCTTGTCCCGGACGTACGAGGCGAGCCGGCCGAGCTTGACCGTGCCGTCCTCGTGGACCTGGATGTCGTCGATGATGCGCACACCGTGCCCGAGCCGGTCGGCGCCGCACCACTGGAGGGCCTGCCAGATGGATGGCAGTCCGAAGGCCTCGCCGGCGTGGATGGTGAAGTGGTTGTTCTCGCGCTTCAGATACTCGAAGGCGTCGAGGTGCCGGGTGGGCGGGTAACCGGCCTCGGCCCCGGCGATGTCGAAACCCACGACCCCCAAGTCCCTGTAGCGGTTGGCGAGTTCGGCGATCTCCAGGGCACGGGCCGCGTGCCGCATCGCGGTCAGCAGGGCGCCGACGCGGATGCGGTGACCGTTCGCCCTGGCCCTGCGCTCCCCTTCCCGGAACCCCTCGTTGACCGCCTCGACGACCTCTTCGAGGGTCAGGCCCTTTTCGAGATGCTGTTCGGGGGCGTACCGCACCTCCGCGTAGACCACACCGTCCTCGGCGAGGTCCTCGGCGCATTCGGCGGCCACCCGCACGAGCGCCTCGCGGGTCTGCATCACGCCGACGGTGTGCGAGAAGGTCTCCAAGTACCGCTCCAGCGAACCGGAGTCGGCGGCTTCGCGGAACCAGACGCCCAGCCGGTCCGCATCGGTGTCGGGGAGTTGGGAATACCCGGTCTCCCGGGCGAGCTCGACGATCGTGCCGGGCCGCAGCCCGCCGTCGAGGTGATCGTGCAGCAGAACCTTGGGTGCCCGGCGGATCTGGTCCGAGCTCGGGGGGTTCCCCATCCGGTCAGTCTGGCTCGTCATTTCCGCACTCTAACTCCTACGCGCGTAGATCGCCTGCTGTACGAATCCGCCGATACGTAACGGTGACCGCCCCGCCCCGTGTCGTACACCCGGGCTTCTGACACTGTTCTGTCATGGCACAGCAAGCGACGCCGGTTCGCAGCGCCCGACTGGGCAGGACACTCGGCCCGGAGCCGGCGACGGTGAGCGGGGTGGTGCTGCTCCTTCCGGGCGGCGACGAAACCTCTCTGCGCAGGCCCTCCTCCATGCGACTCCCGTCCGCCGTAAGGGCGTTGGGGCGTCGGCTGGCCCGGACCGGGCAGCGGGACGGACTGGCGGCGCACGTCGTGCACTACCGCTATCGCGGGTGGAACGGCAACGAGGCGCATCTCGCGCAGGACGCGACGTGGGCCGCGAGCGAAGTCGTACGGCGTTATGGCGACGTTCCCGTGTCCCTGGTCGGCGTCGACATGGGCGCGCGGGCCGCGCTGCACTCGGGTGGGCACGAGGCCGTCAACTCCGTGGTGGCGATCGCTCCTTGGCTGCCCGAGGAGGACGTGGCGGCGGCCCCCGAGCCGGTGAAGCAGCTCGTGGGGCGGCGGGTGCTGCTGGTGCACGGCACGAACGACGAGCAGACGGACCCCGAGCTGTCCTTCCGGCTCGCGTCCCGGGCGAAGAAGGCGAACCGGGACGTGTGCCGCTTCGAAGTGCACTCCGACGGGCACGGGTTGCATCAGTACCGGGCCGAAGTTCAGGCGCTCACCGAGGACTTCGTGATGGGGGCGCTGTTCGGGCGGGCTTTGTCGCGACCCGTGCGGGACGCGCTGGCCGCGCCTCCGCCCCTGGGGTTGCGGATGCCGCTCGCTTCCGGGTTCGGGCGTCGGCGGTAGCTCAGGGAAGCAGGCTCCCCCTTCTCGACAGGAGAAACTTCTTGAAGGCCGCCACCGGCGGGGTGTCCGGGTGACCGTCGAGCCAGGCGACGCCGATCTCCCGTGCCGCTCGCGGCGCGGTGACCGTCAGTTCCGCCACCCCCGGGCGGGGGAAGGCCGGCGGAGGGAGCAGTGCCACCCCCAGGCCCGCCGCCACCAGGCCCCTCAGCGTCTCCGCCTCCTCCCCCTCGAAGGCGATCCGCGGCTTGAAGCCGGCCTCCTGGCAGAGGTCGTCGGTGATGCGGCGGAGGCCGTAACCGGGTTCCAGGGTGACGAAGACCTCGTCGGCGGCCTCGGCGAGGCGGACGCGCCTGCGGGCCGCGAGCGGGTGGTCGGTGGGGACCACGAGCCGTAGCTTCTGTTCGTCGAGGCGGCGGGCGACCAGATCCGGGGCGTCCGGGACCGGGGACGTCAGGCAGAGGTCCAACTCCCCCGCGCGCAATCGCTCGATCATCGCCTCGCCATAGTTCTGGACCAGGCTGAAGCGGACGCGGGGATGGTCGGCGCGGAAGGCGCGGATCAGGCCGGGGACCGTTTCCGAACCCATGGTGTGCAGGAAGCCGAAGGCGACCTTGCCGGTGGCCGGGTCGGCGTCGGCGCGGACCTCGTCGGCGGCCCGCTCGATCTCGGCGAGGGCCCGTTCGACGGAGGCGAGGAAGGTACGCCCCGCGGGGGTCAGGGAGACCGTGCGGCCGATGCGGGCGAACAGGTCGACGCCCAGGTCCTGTTCCAGGCGGACCATCGCACGCGAGAGCGTCGACTGCGGTACGTCCATCTCCTGCGCGGCCCGCGTGACGTGCTCGGTGCGGGCGACCCCGGCGAAGTACGCGAGGCGCGGCGCGAGCAGCGCAACAATGTCTTCTGTGTCACTGGACGGTGACAGATGAGCTTGTGACCTCTGCTGATGCACCATGGGAACGATTATGACGAATCCATGCATTGGACGGATGAGTGGGGGATCTCTAGGTTCGAAGCATGCCTGCCAGTACCGAGGCGTCCACCCGCGTGGGCGCCGTATCCGCTGTCCCTGCCGCCTCATCCGTCACCGACTCCCGTATGGCTCCGGGCGGCCCCGGCTACCGCCGGATGAGCTTCGCCCTCTTCCTCGCCGGTGTCGCGACCTTCGCGCTGCTGTACTCCACGCAGGCCCTTCTCCCGCTGATCTCGGGCGAGTTCGGGGTGGCGGCGAGCGAGGCGAGCTGGACGGTGGCGGCGGCCACCGGTGGACTGGCCCTGTTCGTGCTGCCGATGAGCGCCCTCTCCGAGCGCTTCGGACGCCGTACGGTCATGACGGCCTCGCTGGCGGTCGCGGTGACCGTCGGGCTCCTGGTGCCCTTCGCGCCCTCGCTGCCCGCGCTGGTCGCGCTGCGGGCGGTGCAGGGGGCGGCGCTGGCCGGGCTGCCCGCCTCCGCGACGGCGTATCTCGCCGAGGAGGTCCGCCCGAAGGCCCTGGTCACGGCGATCGGCCTGTTCGTCGCGGGCAACAGTGTGGGCGGGATGAGCGGCCGGGTCATCACCGGGTGGGTCGCGCAGGAGTGGGGCTGGCGGGTGGCCGTCGGGGTCATCGGCGTGATCGCGGTGGCGTGCGCGGTGGCGTTCCGCCTGCTGCTCCCTGCGCCGAAGCACTTCGCGGCGGGCTCGCTGAAGCCGCGTGTGCTGCTCGGCACGGTCCGTACGCATCTCTCGGACCCGCTGCTGCGCCGTCTCTACGCGATCGGCGCGCTGTTCATGACGGTCTTCGGCGGCGTGTACACGGTGATCGGCTACCGCCTGGCCGAGGCGCCCTTCTCGCTGCCCCAGGGCATCATCGGCTCGATCTTCCTCGTCTACCTGGTGGGCACGGTGTCCGCGTCGACGGCAGGCCGGCTGGTCGGACGGCTGGGCCGCCGGGGCGCCCTGTACGCGGCGGGCGGTACGACGGCAACGGGCCTGCTGCTCTCCCTCTCCGGCTCCCTGTGGCTGGTTCTCCTGGGCCTGGTCCTGATCACCGGCGGCTTCTTCGCGGGGCACGCGGTGGCGTCCTCGGCGGTCAGCAAGACGGCCACGCATGGTCGCGCCCAGGCCTCGGCCCTCTACCAGTCCGCCTACTACGTCGGCTCCAGTGCGGGCAGCACGGTCGGCGCGCTCGCCTTCCACGCGGGCGGCTGGGCCGGGACGGTCGGGGTCGGCCTGCTGGCGGTGCTCGGCGTGGTGTCGATCACCGTCCTCGGAACGCGTGCGGCAAGGGCCGGGCAGCGGCTCGCCACGGCCTGAGCCGCACGTCTCGCTTCCCCTGACCGGGGTCGGCCGGTCAGGGGGAGCTTTTTTCGCCCCCGCCGCCCCTACCCGTCCCGTCCCGTCCTCCAGGGGCTCCGCCCCCGGACCCCCGCTCCTCAAACGCCGGAGGGGCTGAAATCAGCCCGTCCGGCGTTTGAGGACGAGGCCCCTTCAGGGCCGAAGCGGGGGTCTGGGGGCGGCAGCCCCCAGGAACGGGACGGGTAGGGGCGGCGGGGGCGAGAAACCTCTGACCTGCACCTTCCCCCGCTCGGCACGCCATTGTCAGACCCCTGCGGTAGTTTCCGAGTACTGGGCGCAAAGGCGCGACACAGCACGGCCACAGGGGTGGGTGGACGATGACGGACAGTACGGCGACGACAGACCTCGACGTCAGGCTGGAGAAACACCGCACGGAACTGACCGGTTACTGCTACCGCATGCTCGGTTCCTCCTTCGAGGCCGAGGACGCGGTGCAGGACACCCTGGTGCGGGCCTGGCGGAGCTACGACAAGTTCGAGGGCCGCTCCAGCCTCCGCTCCTGGCTGTACCGGATCGCGACCAACGTCTGCCTGGACATGCTCACAGCGGGCAACAAGCGCGCCCGCCCCATGGACCTCTCGGAGTCGACGCCCCTCGCCCAGGCCGCCCTCTCCCCCCGCCCGGACCACACCTGGCTGGAGCCGATGCCGGACAACCGCATCCTGCCGACCGTCGAGGACCCGGCAGAGGCGGCCGTCGCCAAGGAGACCGTGCGACTCGCCTTCATGGCCGCCCTGCAGCAACTGCCGCCCAAGCAGCGCGCGGTGCTGATCCTGCGCGAGGTGCTGGCCTGGAAGGCGAGCGAGGTCGCCGAACTGCTCGACACCACCGTCGCCTCGGTCAACAGCGCGCTGCAGCGGGCCCGCGCCACACTCGCCGAGAGGGAGGAGCACGGCGCCGACGCGGCCGTCTCCGACCCGCTGGACGAGGAGCAGCAGAAGCTCCTCGACCGCTATGTGAAGGCGTTCGAGGGGTACGACATGACGGCGCTGACGGCCCTCCTCCACGAGGACGCCATCATGACGATGCCGCCGTTCGACCTGTGGCTGACGGGCCACGACGACATCACGGGCTTCATGACGACGCTGGGCTCGGCCTGCGAGGGCTCCCGCCTGGTGCCGGTGCAGGTCAACGGCCTGCCGGGGTTCGCCCAGTACAAGCCGGACCCGGAGAAGGGCGGTCACAGCCCCTGGGCGGTCCAGATACTGGAGATCTCAGACGGCCGGCTCACCGGGTTCCACTTCTTCCTCGACACCGAGCGCTGGTTCCCCCTGTTCGGCCTGCTCCTCCACCTCGAAGCGGAGGCCGACGAGGTCAAGGAGGGCGCGTAGCCCGGGATCGGGGTCGCGCAGCCTGATCCTGCCGCCGGCCCGCCGGGCCGCGAGCTGGAGCCGGGCGAGCAGGTCGACGGCGCCGAGCCCCGGCGGCCCCAGCCCGGCGACATCGCACACCACGACCCCGGCACCGGTCGTCCGCAACAGGGCCCGGACCTCGTCACTCAGCCCCGTCACCTCGTCCCGGGTGACGGGGCCGGCCAGCACGAGTACGGCGGGTGTCATGGCGTCCACGAGCGGTAGACCGGAGGGGCGGGCGTAACTCATCGGCCACGCAGAATCACGTTGACCTGGGCGCCGCCTTCCCCCGAGGGTTGCCTGTATGCGCCACCCATCAGCACCTCCCTGGATACCTCACGCCCTTCTCACCCTTGAGGGGTCTCCGTGCAGGGAGTGCTGACCGGCTTCGCGGTGATCGCGGTGGTCATCGGCGTGGGCTATGTCATCGGCCTGCGTGGCTATCTCGGCGACCAGGGCCGCGAGGTCCTGACCAAACTCGCCTTCCATGTGGCGTCCCCGGCGCTGCTGTTCACCACGCTGGCACGGGCCGACCTGTCGGTGATCTTCTCCAGCCGCCTGCTGGTCACTGCGCTGAGCACGGCAGCGGCGGCGGGGGTGTTCGTCGCGGTGGGTGTCGTACGCGGCTGGGGTCTTGGCCGTACCACCATCGGCGCGCTGTGCTCCAGTTACGTCAACTCGGGCAACCTCGGCCTTCCGATCGCGGTGTACGTCCTGGGCGACGCGTCGCTCGTGGCGCCGGTCCTGCTGTTCCAGCTGGTGGGGGTGACCCCGGTCGCGCTGACGGTCCTGGGCCTGGCGTCGGGTTCAGGCGGGAAGAGCCCGCTGTGGCTACGGCTGCCCACGCCCCTGCGCAACCCGATCGCGCTCGGCTCGCTGGCCGGGGTCGCGGTGTCGGCGACGGGAGTGCACGTCCCGGCCGCGGTGATGGACCCCGTCACCCTCATCGGCGGTATGTCGGTCCCGGCGGTCCTGCTCGCCTTCGGCATCTCCCTGTGCGGCAGCACCATGGCCGGCCGGGGCCCGGACCGACAGCTCGTCCTGCTTTCGGTCGCGCTCAAGTCGGTGGGGCAGCCCGCGGCGGCCTGGGTCCTGGCCGCCGGAGTCTTCGGCCTGCACGGAGGCCAACTCCTCGACGTGGTGGTGACGTCGGCCCTGCCGGCCGCGCAGAACCTCTACACGTACGCGTCGGCCTACGGCGTGGGCGAGCGACTGGCGCGGGACTCGATCCTGGTGTCGACGGTGTTGTCGGTACCGGTGCTGGTGGGGGTGGCTGCGGTGCTCGGGTGACTCAGGTCTCGGGGAACTCGCCGGTGTCGATGACGAGGTCGAAGGGCGCCGGAATGGTGAGGGATTCGCCGAACTTCGCCACGGCCAGCGGGCGGTAGACGTCTCCCTGGGGCTCTCCGTAGAGGGTGGCGGTAGGCCCCTCCGGTGCCCAGCGGTCGACGAGGAGGTAGAGCGGGATGCCGGCGGAGGCGTAGGCGGCCGGCTTGCTCACGCGGTCGTGACGGGCGTTCTTCCTGGAGGTGACCTCCACGACAAGTTCGGCGACGGCACCCGGCAGATAGGAGTCCGCCTCAGTGCACTCCTGGACCGGCGCAACCAGAATGTCCGGGATGAGCATGCCCAGCCGCGACGGTACGGCGATGGCCTGAGTCTGGAAGATCTCCCAGTCTTCAGGGATCACCGAGTACAGGCGACGCTGGATACGGGCCGCAATCACGTTGTGGCGAGACGCGGGAGCAGGTGACACGGTGATGATCCCCTCGATGATCTCCACCTTGCTGCCCTCGGGCCATTCCATCTCGTCCCAGAGCTGGACGAGGTCGTCCCAGCTCTGCCCGGGATCGTGGCCCACGGTGAGTGCGCTCATGGCGGTCTCCTATCGGTGCGTCACCGATCCCAGCATGCCGAACGGGACCGGTGGTGGTCCACCGATCCCGTTCACCCGAATGAGGAAACGCCAGGTCAGCTGATGCGCTCCAGCACCACCGGCGACGCCGTGAAGGCCGTACCCGGCGCCGCGATGTCGTAGGAGCCCTCGATCGACTGCAACGCGTACTCGAAGCGCTCCGGGGTGTCCGTGTGCAAGGTCAGGAGGGGCTGGCCCTCGGTGACCGTGTCGCCCGGCTTGGCGTGCATCTCCACGCCCGCGCCCGCCTGCACCGGGTCCTCCTTGCGGGCCCGGCCCGCGCCGAGGCGCCAGGCGGCGACGCCGATGCCGTAGGCGTCGAGGCGGGTCAGGACGCCCGAGGCCGATGCCTTCACCACGTGCTGCTCCTTCGACGTGGGCAGCTCCGCGTCCGGGTCGCCGCCCTGCGCCGCGATCATCCGCCGCCATACGTCCATGGCCGAGCCGTCGGCCAGGGCCTTCGCCGGGTCGGCGTCACGGACGCCCGCCGCGTCCAGCATCTCGCGGGCCAGCGCGATGGTCAGTTCCACCACGTCCGACGGGCCGCCGCCGGCCAGGACCTCGACCGACTCGCGGACCTCCAGCGCGTTGCCCGCCGTGAGGCCGAGCGGCGTCGACATGTCCGTCAGCAGCGCCACCGTCCTCACGCCGTGGTCCGTGCCCAGGCCCACCATCGTGGACGCCAACTCCCGTGCGTCCTCGATGGTCTTCATGAAGGCGCCGGTGCCGACCTTCACGTCCAGGACCAGCGAACCGGTCCCCTCCGCGATCTTCTTCGACATGATGGAGGAGGCGATCAGGGGGATCGCCTCGACCGTTCCCGTGACGTCACGGAGGGCGTACAGCTTCTTGTCCGCCGGGGCCAGGCCGTCGCCCGCCGCGCAGACCACCGCGCCGGTCGTGTCGAGGACGTTCAGCATCTCCTCGTTCGACAGCAGTGCGCGCCAGCCCGGGATCGACTCCAGCTTGTCCAGCGTGCCGCCGGTGTGGCCGAGACCCCGGCCCGACAGCTGCGGGACCGCCGCGCCGCAGGCCGCCACCAGGGGCGCGAGCGGCAGCGTGATCTTGTCACCGACACCGCCTGTGGAGTGCTTGTCGGCCGTCGGGCGGGACAGGGCCGAGAATTCCATGCGCTCGCCGGAGGCGATCATCGCGGCCGTCCAGCGGGCGATCTCGCGGCGGTTCATGCCGTTGAGCAGGATCGCCATGGCGAGAGCGGACATCTGCTCGTCGGCGACCTCCCCGCGGGTGTACGCGTCGATGACCCAGTCGATCTGCTCGTCGCTGAGTTCACCGCGGTCCCGCTTGGTGCGGATGACGGAGATGACGTCCATGGCCATGCAGGGCTTTTCCTTCCGAGAAATTACTTGTTGAGATGCCCCGGCCCGAAGGCCTGCGGGAGCATCTCCGACAGCGGCAGGACGCCCGCCGGGGTCTCCAGGAGGAGCTCGGCGCCGCCGAACTCGTACAGCAGCTGGCGGCAGCGGCCGCAGGGGACGAGCACCTCGCCCCGGCCGTCCACGCAGGTGAAGTGCGTGAGGCGGCCGCCCCCCGTGTTCTGCAGCGCCGAGACCAGACCGCACTCGGCGCACAGGCCGAGGCCGTAGGAGGCGTTCTCGACGTTGCAGCCGGTGATCGTACGGCCGTCGTCGACCAGGGCGGCCACGCCGACCGGGTAGCCGGAGTAGGGGGCATACGCCCGGGACATCGCGTCCCGCGCCGCGGCCCTGAGCGCGCCCCAGTCGACGTCCGTCATTTGCCCTGGCCCTTCCGGTAACGCATGCCGTCCGCCTTGGGCATCCGCAGGCGCTGCGCGGACAGCGACAGCACCAGCAGCGTGACGACGTAGGGGGTGGCGCCCACGAAGTCGTTCGGGACCTCGTCGGTGACCAGGTACCAGACCAGGACGCCCGCGGCCACCATGAGGCTGATGCCGCCCTGCCAGTGCGCCTTCTTGTACAGCTTCCAGCCGGCCATCGCCACCAGCAGCACGAACAGCAGGAGCAGCAGCGCGTGGACGGTCTCGCCGCCGTTGCGCAGCTGGAGCGCGTCGGAGTAGCCGAACAGGCCCGCGCCCATGGCGAGTCCGCCGGGCCGCCAGTTGCCGAAGATCATGGCGGCGAGACCGATGTAGCCGCGTCCGCCGGTCTGGCCCTCCAGGTAGGTGTGCGAGGTGACCAGCGCCAGGAAGGCGCCACCGAGACCGGCGAGACCGCCGGAGACGGCCACGGCCATGTACTTGTACTTGTAGACGTTGACGCCGAGGGACTCCGCGGCGATCGGGTTCTCGCCGCAGGAGCGCAGCCGCAGACCGAACGGGGTGCGCCACAGCAGCCACCAGCTGCCGATGAACAGCACGACCGCGAGGACCGTCACGATGGACAGGTCGGTGACCAGACCGCCGAGGATGCCGGCGATGTCGGAGATCAGGAACCAGTGGTGGTTCTCGATGGAGTGCAGACCGCTGGACAGGCCCGGTACGTCGAAGTGGGGCAGGGAGTCGACGGGCGGGGACTGCTTGGGGTTGCCGCCCGCGTCCGCCGCCTTGCCGTCCACGAAGAAGAGCTTGGCGAGGTACTGGGTGGTGCCGAGCGCGAGGAGGTTGATCGCGACACCGGAGACGATGTGGTCGACGCCGAAGGTGACGGTCGCGACCGCGTGCAGCAGGCCGCCCAGCACACCGAAGCCGACCCCGCACAGGAGGCCGAGCCAGGGGCTGGACTGCCAGCCGATCCAGCCGGCGCCGAAGGTGCCGAGGATCATCATGCCTTCGAGGCCGATGTTGACCACACCGGAGCGCTCGGACCACAGACCGGCGAGACCCGCGAGGCCGATCGGCACGGCGAGGCTGAGAGCGGCGGAGACCTGGCCCTCGGAGGTGAGCTGGTCGGAGCCGGAGATGACACGGACCGCGGCGACGAGCAGCAGCGCGCCGGCGACGATCATGAGGATCTGGCCGAGCGAGCGGCCCGACCGGGTGGCGGTGTCCGTCTTGGGTGCCGCGGGGGGCGGCGTGTCGGTCATCGTGGCAGTCATCACGCCACCTCCTGCTTCTTGGTCGGGGCTGCGGCCTGGGCGGCGAGCTCGGCGCCGACCCGCTGCTGCTGGCGCTTGAGTCCGTAACGGCGTACGACTTCGTAGGCGATGACGACGCACAGGACGATGACGCCCTGGATGACGCCGAGGATCTCCTTGTCGTAGCCCTCGAACTCCAGGTGGTTGGTGGTGCGCTCCAGGAAGCCCCACAGCAGCGCGCCCAGCGCGATGCCGACCGGGTTGTTGCGGCCGAGCAGCGCGATGGCGATACCGGTGAAGCCGATGCCTACGGGGAAGTCGTTGCTGAACTGGTGGCTGTCGTTGAGCAGGGTCGGCATGCCGATCAGACCGGCCACCGCACCCGAGATCAGCATGCTGGTGGCGACCATCTTCTTCACCGAGACACCGCTCGCGGCGGCGGCGCTCTCGGACTGGCCGACGGTGCGCAGGTCGAAGCCGAAGCGGGTGCGGCCGAGGACGAACCAGTACGCGATGCCGACGATCACCGCGATGACGATGAAGCCCCACAGCTCGCCCGCCGCACCGGTGTCGATCTGGAAGAAGTACGACGACTCCGGCAGCGGCTTGGTGGAGACGACCGTGCCGCCGGCCTGCAGTTCGGCGAGCTTTCCGGGCTGGAGCAGGTAGGCGATGATCGCGGTGGCGATCGAGTTGAGCATGATCGTCGAGATGACCTCGCTGACCCCGCGGGTCACCTTGAGGACGCCCGCGATGCCCGCCCACACGGCGCCGGTGCCCATGGCGCACAGGATGATCAGCGGGATGGAGATCCAGCCCGGCGTGGTCAGCGCGCCACCGAGGACGGCGGCGAAGAACGCGGCGATGCGGTACTGGCCGTCGACGCCGATGTTGAACAGGTTCATCCGGAAGCCGATGGCCACCGAGACGCCCGCCAGGTAGTACGTCGTCGCCTTGTTGAGGATGTAGACCTGGCTGTCGCTCGCGGAGCCGTAGGTCAGCATGTCGCTGAAGGCCGCGCCCGGGTTCTTGCCGGTGGCGAGGATCACCAGGGTGGTGACGACGAGCGCGGCGACGACCGCGAGCAGCGGGGCCGCGATGGCGAGGAGCAGCCGCTCCTTGTCGATGCGTTGGGTCAGCTTGTTCATCGGGCGTCGTCCTCGTCGTCCTCTGCGGAGACCGCTGCGGAGTCCTCTGTGTGCTCCAGGTGGCCGGTGGCCGCACCCGTCATGGCGGAGCCCAGCTCCTCGGGGGTGATGGTGGCGGGGTCGGCGTCGGCGACCAGCCGGCCGCGGTACATCACCCGCAGGGTGTCGGACAGGCCGATGAGCTCGTCCAGGTCGGCGGAGATCAGCAGCACGGCCAGGCCCTCGCGGCGGGCCTCGCGGATGTGGTCCCAGATCGCGGCCTGCGCGCCGACGTCCACACCGCGGGTGGGGTGGGCGGCGATGAGCAGCTTGGGCGCATGGCTCATCTCGCGGCCGACGATCAGCTTCTGCTGGTTGCCGCCGGACAGGGAGGCGGCGGTGACGTCGATGCCGGGGGTGCGGACGTCGTACGCCTGGATGATGCGCTCGGTGTCGGTGCGGGCCGACCTGATGTCGAGCAGCTGGCCGCGGGAGTTGGGCTTCTCGGTGACATGGCCGAGGATGCGGTTCTCCCACAGCGGGGCTTCGAGGAGCAGGCCGTGGCGGTGGCGGTCCTCGGGGATGTAGCCGACGCCGGCCTCGCGGCGGTGGCGGGTGGGGGCGTGGGAGATGTCGGTGCCGTCGAGGGTGATCGTGCCCGAGTCGGGGGTGCGGATGCCCATGATGGCCTCGACCAGTTCGGACTGGCCGTTGCCCTCCACGCCGGCGATGCCGAGGACCTCGCCCTTGTGGATGGTGAAGCTGATGTCGTCGAGGATGATCCGCTCGACGCCGTCGAGGTCGGTCTGGGCCAGGCGCAGGCTGTCCAGCTTCAGCAGCGGGAAGTCCGTGACCGTGGATTCCTCGGTCTCCGGGGTGGGCAGTTCGCTGCCGACCATCAGTTCGGCGAGCTGCTTGGGGGTGGTGCCGGCGGGCTTGACGGTGCCGACGGTGGTGCCGCGCCGGATGACGGTGATCTCGTCGGCCACGGAGAGGACTTCGCCGAGCTTGTGGGAGATGAAGATGACGGTGAGGCCCTCGGCCTTGAGCTCGCGCAGGTTGTCGAAGAGGGCGTCGACCTCCTGGGGCACGAGGACGGCGGTGGGCTCGTCGAGGATCAGGGTCTTGGCGCCGCGGTAGAGGACCTTGAGGATCTCCACGCGCTGGCGGTCGGCGACGCCGAGCTCCTCAAGGAGGACGTCGGGCCGGATGTTCAGGCTGTACGCGGCGGAGATCTCCCTGATCTTCGCGCGGGCCTTGGCGCCGATGCCGTACAGCTTCTCGGCGCCCAGGACGACGTTCTCCAGGACGGTGAGGTTGTCGGCGAGCATGAAGTGCTGGTGCACCATGCCGATGCCGCGGGCGATGGCGTCGGCGGGGGTGTGGAAGGTGACCGTCTCGCCGTTCACCGTGATGGTGCCCTCGTCCGGCTGCTGCATGCCGTAGAGGATCTTCATCAGGGTGGACTTGCCGGCGCCGTTCTCGCCGCACAGGGCGTGCACGGTGCCCGTGCGGACGGTGATGTCGATGTCCTTGTTGGCGACGACGCCGGGAAATCGCTTGGTGATGCCGCGCAGTTCGACGGCAGCGGGAGGGCTGGACGCGTTGATGGCGCACTCTCCTGGGGGAAAGGGGCTGCGTAGGGGAGGGCAGGCGTCGGCGACGCTGGGGCCTGTCCGGCGGATCATGTCGGTGTCGCGGGGACCGGCACGCCCATCTGCGGCGTTGTCGTCGGTTGCCGACGCTCCGCGTCGACGCCCTCCTCCGCCTTGCAGCTGGACGCACCAGTCCCCGCTCGCGTGTGCTGACAAGGTACCGCTGCTCGATACCGACCTGATCCGCCGGACAGACTCCATCGCGGGAACTCCATGCTACACGCGTAGAGTTGACACATTGTTATGGCTCGACGAGGGGGTTTGTCGAGGCCCCCTCGTCGAGCCCGGGTTCCGGCGGGAACCGTCAGGTCAGCTGGTCTTGACCTTCACGGTGCCGTCGACGATCTTCTTCTTCGCGGCGTCCAGCTGGGGCTGGATGTCGTCGATGAAGCCACCGCTGGTGGCCAGGCCGACACCGTTCTTGGCGAGCGAGTAGATCTGGTTGCCGGTCAGCGGCTTGCCGTCGTGGACGGACTTGACGAAGTCGTAGACACCGGTGTCGACGTTCTTGACCATCGAGGTCAGGATCGAGTTCTTGTACTTGCTCAGACCCGGGATGTTGTACTGGTCCGAGTCCACGCCGATGGCCCAGGCGCCCTTGACGGCGGAGACGGCCTCGATCGCGCCGTTGCCGGAGGAGCCGGCCGCGGTGTAGATCACGTCGGCGCCGTTGTCGAGCTGGCCGGACGCGGCCTCCTTGCCCTTGTCGGGGCTGGCGAAGCCGGACAGGTCGGAGCCGTGGGTCAGGTACTGGACGTCGACCTTGACGCTGGGCTTGGTGTCCTTGACGCCCTGGACGTAGCCCGCCGCGAACTTCTTGATCAGCGGGGTGTCCACGCCGCCGATGAAGCCGACGTGGCCCTTCTTGGTCTTCAGCGCGGCGGCGACACCGGCGAGGTAGGAGCCCTGCTCCTCGGTGAAGGTGATGCTGTCGACGTTCTTGGCGGTCGCGACCGAGTCGATGAGACCGAAGTTGACCTTCGGGTACTTCGCGGCGACCTTGTCGACCGAGGTGGCGTAGGAGAAGCCGACGGCGACGATCGGGTTGTAGCCGGCGTCCGCCAGGTCGGTCAGGCGCTGCTCGCGGTCGGCCTCGGTGTCGGTGCTCTTGGCGGTGAGCTCCTTGATGGAACCGCCGAACTCCTTCTCGGCCTTGTCGGCACCGCGCGCGGCGGAGTCGTTGAAGGAGCGGTCACCGCGGCCGCCGACGTCGTAGGCGAGGCCGATCTTGATGCCCGTGCCGCCGCTCGCGGAAGAGGAGGAGGACGAGCTGTCGTTCTCGGAGGAGGTGCTGCCACACGCGGTGGCAGTCAGTGCGAGAGCTGCGGTAGCGATACACGCAGCGGAAAGCTTGGCTACCCGGCGCACGGGAGGCTCCTTCACCTGACCTGAGCGCCTCGTCGGCGCTTCATGTGAGCACCATGCCAGTGCTCGGGCCTGTACGCCCCTGCGGCGTTGGCTTCGCGGCATCGTAACGCGCGTAGATGTCGGAAACAGACCTCTTCCGAAGCCGTTATCGATTCGAGGCAAACAGCGTCTGAACTGAGGCTCTACCGGCCTCGCACACTCGGATTGCGAAGAGCGCACGATTGGCTTACGACCATGTTGCGCCGGGCGGCGGAACGGCCCCCGAGGGGGCCGTTCGTCTCACTTCGCGGCGTCCAGCAGGGCTGCTGCCGTGAACATCTCCACGCCTACGGTGATCGCGGACTCGTCAGCGTCGAAGTCGCCCTGGTGGAGGTCGCGCACGGCGCGCTCCCCCGGCGTACGCACCCCGAGGCGGGCCATGGCACCCGGCACATGCTGCAGGTACCAGGAGAAGTCCTCGCCGCCGAGGCTCTGCTCGGTGCTCTCGATCGAGTCGGCGCCGCGCCGGGCGGTCATGGCGTCCAGGATCAGCTCGGTGACGTCGGCGTCGTTGACGACGGGCGGGACCCCGCGGATGTAGTTGATCTCGGACTTGGCCCCGTGCAGATTGGCGACCTCGTCAATGGCCGCGACGACGATGTCAGGGGCCTGCCGCCAGGTGTCGAGGTCCAGGCAGCGCACGGTCCCGGAGAGCTCGGCGTGCTGCGGGATGACGTTCGGGGCGTGCCCCGACTCGACCCGCCCCCAGGTCACGGCGAGCCCGGCGCGGGTGTCGACACGCCGCCCGACGATCGCGGGCACGTCGGTGACGACGCGGGCGGCGGCGGTGACGAGGTCGGTGGTGAGGTGCGGCCGGGCGGTGTGCCCGCCGGGTCCGTCGAGGGCGATCTCCAGCCGGTCGCACGCGGAGGTGATGGCACCGGTCCTGAGCCCGATCTTGCCGGCGTCGACCCGCGGATCGCAGTGCACGGCGAGGATCTTCCCGACCCCCTCCAGCACCCCGCAGTCGATGGCGTCGGCGGCCCCGCCGGGCAGCACTTCCTCGGCGGGCTGGAAGAGCAGCCGCACGGGCCGCGGCAGCAGCCCCTTGTTCTGGAGCTCGGCGAGAACGAGACCGGCCCCCAGCACCACCGCCGTATGCACGTCGTGCCCGCACGCATGGGCCCGATCGGGCACGGTCGACCGGTACGAGCACTCACTCTTCGTGTCCGGGATCGGCAGGCCGTCGATGTCGGCGCGCAGGGCGAGCATGGGCCGCTCGCCGTCCCACTCCCCGATGTCACAGACGAGCCCGGTCCCGACGGCGAGCACGCGCGGCTTCAGCCCGGCCTTCTCCAGCCGTTCCTTGATCGCCGCGGTGGTGCGGAACTCCTGGTTGCCCAGCTCCGGGTGCATGTGCAGGTCGCGCCGGAAGTGGACGAGTTCGGCGTGCAGCGCGTCGCTCAGCACGCCCGGGAGCACCCCGGGGAGCACGGCTTCCCCGGGCAGATCGACCTCGGACTCTGGTGACATCAGTTGCTTCACCCTCTAAAGGGTAGGACGCCGGGGCGACCAACCGACCCGCGATCAACAAAACTTCAACCCGCAGAGGGAAGAAAATTTGGCCGCTCGACGCATGGATGTGTTTTGAGGTGGGTAGGAACCTCCTTTCCCACACATACCACGCCGGGCATCTCCCCTGCGCTTCAGTTCATCTGTCGAAACGGTCCGGGGACAGGGTTGGGACGGGGTCCCGGAACGGTCACGGCCGGATGCGGGGCAGGGCGGGACATGGCCACTCGCGCCTGCGGCAGTGATCGGCGAGGACATCAAACGCGGGTGCGGCCCAGCGAGACCCGGACTGATTCACCTACCCGGCCGAGCCCGCCCACCAGCCGGTGCTGGAGCGAGCCGTGTCAGGGGTGGCCCGGAGGGCCATCGGCGCAGCCGACGCGAAGCGCCCTTGACGCGGCTAGGCCGCGCCCAGCTCACACCACACGAACTTCCCTCGATTGCCGTGCCTGGCGAGCGGCTGCCACCCCCACTGGTCGGCACAGCCCTTGATCAACGCCAACCCCCGCCCGCCCTCCTCCACCACGTCGAGCTGCCCCGGCAGCTCGGGAGGTTGAGGATCCGCATCCCACGCCCCGATCCGCAACACCCCCGCCGAGCAACGCACCCTCAGCGCGGCCGGCCCCTTCGTGTGCCGTACGGCATTGGAGACCAACTCCGCCGCGAGGAGCTCCGCGGTGTCGACGAGGCGGATCAGGCCGTGCATCGTCAGGATGAGCCGGAGGGTGCGGCGGGGCGACGGTGACGGCTCGGATGTCGTTCGGGATGTACAGCGTGTACTCCCAGGGTTCCTTTTCGGGCATGCGTCAACTCCAGATCGGCCGTTCGCTCGGATTGGACATGCGGTGGCATCGCCGTGACAGTCCGGGCGTGACGGGGGGCGGTGACCTTCCGCAGAGTGTGCGTTGCGTCACTGACAGTAGACCTGCAATTCCAGGTCTAGCAATCAGACCGCGTAATCTGCCCCCGAACGAGTCGCGCCCACGGGCGTGTTGATCCGAGGAGCACTCCATGGCGGGACTGAGGCCGGAACCCACCGCACGGCAGATGCGACTGGGAACCGAACTCCGCAGGCTGCGGGAGAAGGCGGGCCTCACCGGACGGGAGGCGGCAGCCCTGCTCGGGGTGAGTTCCGGCCAGATCAGCCAGATCGAATTCGCGCAAACCGGGGTGAGCGAGAAGCGCCTGCGCAGCATGGCCGCCAACTACTCCTGCTCCGACGAGAAGTTGATCTCAGCCCTGGTGCAGGTGGCCACCGACCGGACACGCGGCTGGTGGGAGGAGTACCGGGAGCAGTTGCCCACGCCGTTCCTGGACCTCTCCGAGCTGGAACACAACGCGACATTCCGATGGGACGTGGACCTGCTGCACGTGTCGGGCCTCGTACAGACCGAGGACTACGCACGGGCACTCTTCTCGACCCGCATCCCGGAACTCCCCGATGCCGATCGCGAGTTGCGTGTGCGGCATCGCATACAGCGTCGAGTGATCCTCGAAGGGCCGACGCCGATCCCCTACCAGGCAGTGATCCACGAGGCAGCGCTGCGCATCAGGGTCGGCGGCCGGGCCACCTCGCAGACACAGCTCGCCCGCATCCTGGAACTCTCCGAAGCGGATCACATCACCGTCCGAGTCATCCCGCTCAGCCTGGAACGCTTCGACGACACCGGCAGCGCGATGATCTACGCCGGTGGCTGCATCCCAAGGCTGGACACGGTGATCCGCGACGCCCCTCACGGCACGGCGTTCATCGACGCAGAGGCTCAACTCGGCGTCTTTCGAACGCTCTTCCGTAGAGTGGAGGCGGCGTCACTCGATCCCAAACAGTCACGCGAACTGATCCACAATCTGGCCAAAGAGCTGTGAGGCAACCGATGAAGACCCGCGACAACTGGCGGAAGTCGTCCTTCTCCGGCGGCGGCGACGGCAACGCCTGCGTGGAAATCGCCACCCACCCCACTCACATAGCGATCCGCGACTCCAAGACCCCGACCAGGGCCACCCTCACCTTCCCGCCTGGCCCCTTCACCGCCTTCCTCGAAGCCCTGAAGTCCCCGCACCCCACCACTCGGTGACCACCGGGCAAACTCCCCCTGCCACCCCACCGGCCCCCGCTAGGGTGCAGCCCGTGAACGCCGAGACCTCCGACTTCATACGGGCCACCCGAACCGCGTACGACACGATCGCCGAGCCCTACACCGAGCAGTTCTCCGACTGGGCCGGCATCCCCACGCTGGACAGAACGCAGATCACCGGCTTCGCGGAGTTGGTGAAGGAGCAGGGCAAGGGCCCGGTGGCCGACATCGGCAGCGGCCCCGGCCACGTGACCGCCGCGCTCCACGCACTCGGCATCCCGGTCTTCGGCGTGGACGTCTCCCCGAAGATGGTGGAACTGGCCCGCAGAGCCCACCCGACGCTCCGCTTCCACGTGGGCTCGATGACGTCTCTGGACCTACCGTCGGAAACGCTCGGCGGCATCACCGCCCTCTACTCGATCATCCACGTCCCGGACGACCACCTCCCGCAGGCCTTCGCCGAGTTCCACCGAGTCCTCGCCCCCGGCGCCCACGCCCTGATCGGCTTCCAGTACGAACCCGGCGGCACCCACCTGCACCTCGACGAACGCTTCGGCCACAAGATCTCCCTCGACTACTGGTTGCGCACCCCGGAGGCAGTGGCCGAGCCCCTCACCAAGGCAGGCTTCCAGGTGATCCTCCGGGTACTCAGGGAACCCCTCGGCGAGGAGAAGCTGTCCCGGGCATACCTCGTGGCGAGGAAACCGGCGTAGACCAGCTGCGGTCGGGCCGGAAAGGCAGCAAGGGCTGAAGTAAGATTCAATCTACGTAAGGATGGATCTACCTTGGCTTCGCGAGGTCGTTTCGTGGCGTTCCATGGTCGGGCCACAGACCTCGCGCACTTGAGCGAGCAGCTCACGTCGGCTGGAGGACCGAAACCCACTGACGGGGGCCCGAACGACATCGTCCACCTGTCACTTTTGGAGAATCTCAGGAAAACTCAGAAGAAACTAACGTGTTTTCGCTTGTGATCTGTTCAGTCAGGATCCGGATACCCTGGCACCCCAGGGAGCGGACCGAACCTAGAGGGACTGCGCGGGCCACCCTCATCTTCATGCCATTGGCAATGAGTTGCGATGACGTATGACTCTCCCTCATTGATGACGAAAACTCGAGCGTGCGAGCCACACGCTGCTTGGGGAACAGGTAGGTCGACTTCGGCCCGGTCCGCCTCGTCCACAACCAGGCGATCCATATCTGGGCTCAGGTGCATCATTTCGACATTGGAGAAAAGCACATCAATTCTCGTGTCGTACCCTTCAGCGTTTACGCTCCGCAGCAGGAGCTGGGAGTAGCTTACGGTGTACGACCAAACTCGGAATGGGCGCTCCCATTGGGTAATGTGTCTCAATTGGAACTAACCTCCAAGGAAGCTTGGGCAGGGGAGCCTTACCTCTGCGCCGTTCAGATAGAAGGATAGACTGGCCCAGTCGCGACGTCCCCATTTTACCGAGTCCCCGACGATGGCCATCTCACGCTCGGTTGTATACCAGTTATCTCCCTTCCCTCTCGAATAAGCCGCTTCGAAGAGATCTGCGGCATTACCGCTGAGACGGTCACTCATATCACGGAATCCATCCATGACCACATGCAGTCTGACGTGAGGCTGTTCATGCGCCACCGCTCGAACTTGGGAAAGTGATCCGTCTCGAGTGTCGTCGAGGAAATGAGTGAAATTCCGCGACTCGGCAAAATTACGCAGATCCCCTTCTTTTCTCGTGCCGAGCGCCACATCGGTCGTGCAGGCTTCCGGCGCCAGGCCGAGTGGGTCAGCCCAGGTGTAGGGGTTTGTGACGTAGCTATTGGGATTCGGGGTGGGTGCGAGACCGAGGGGATCCGGCGTGAGATATCGAGCGGTTTCGGGGTCGTAGTGGCGGAAGTAGTTGTAGTGGAGGCCGGTTTCGGGGTCGAAGTATTGGCCGGGGAAGCGGAGGGGGGTGTATGCGGTGCTGTCCGTGGCCCAGGCGGTGGTGCCCCAGAGGGTGGTGCGGGTGCGCCAGGCTATGTCGCCCTGTTCATCAATCAGTTCGGTGGGGGTGCCCACCAGGTCGGTGACGATGGCGAAGAAACGGGAGTCGATTTCGTCCTGGGGGGCGTCGGCCCCGGTGACGCGTTCCGTCTGGGTGATCGGGTGCAGGCCCTGGTGGTCCCATGTCAGCGTGACCGGGTTGGGGGCAGAGGGGGACGTTGTGGTTTGTTCGCAGAGAGTCGTGCCGTCCCAGGTGAAGTCGACCCGTTCGACGACGGTTTCGCCGTCATCGGCCAGGCGGAGTTTGGCCGTGCGGCGCCCCAGAGGGTCGTAGTGGTAGCGCCAGGTGGTGCCATCTGGCGTCGTCACGGAGGTGAGGCGGTCTTCCGCGTCCCATTCGTAGCGCCAGGTGTCCGGCTTGCGGGAGAGGCGGGTTTTCTGGCGGAGGGTGATGCGGCCGGCTTCGTCGTGTTCGTAGCGGACGTTTCCTGCGCGGGTGATGCGGGTGCCCGTGTAGGTGCGGGTGCCCGTCGATTCGTGGCCGGGGTGACTTGACGGCCAGGTCGCCTGGGTCTGGTTGCCCGCCTCGTCGTACGCGTACGTCTCTGTCCAGTTCGTCGCGTGCACCGCTGTCACCCGGCCCGTCGCGTCCAGGTCGAAGTGGCGGGTGCCGTTGAGGTGGTCGTCGAGGGCGGTGAGGTTGCCGTCGGCCTGGTAGGTGTAGGCGCGGTGCTGGAGGCGGTTGCCGGTCGGGCCGACCAGGTTCTGTTTTGTCAGGCGGCCCATCGGGTCGAAGGTGTGGGTGAGGGTCACCGACTCGCCTATGTGGCGGGTGAGTTCGCGGCCTGCCTCGTCGTGGGTGAAGGTGAGGGTGCGGCCCGACGCCACCATGCCGGTGGAGCGGCCTGCTCCGTCGTAGGACCACGTCGTCGTCACGCCGGTCGGGGTCGTACGGCCCGTTCTGCGACCCAGTACGTCGTAGGTGTGGGTGAGAGAGCGGTCGTTGACCTTCTCCGACAGGACGCGGCCCGCCTCGTCCCGGTGCAGCCGCAAGACCGCGTCCGGGCCCGTCGCCTCCGTCAGGGCGCCCGACGGGTCGTAGACGTACGTCGTGATCGCCCCGGCCGCGTCCTTGCCGATCACCTGGCCCAGGACATCCCGCGAGAAGTGGATCGACTGACCGGATGCCGTGGTGCTGCCCGTCAGTTGGCCGGCCGCGTCGTGGTCGTAGGTCAGCGTGCGGTCGTCGAAGTCCGTCTCCGAGACCAGGCGGCCTGCTGGGTCGTACTCGTAACTCCAGGTCAGGCCCTGCGGGTTGGTGACCTGCGTGAGGCGTAGTTCGGTGTCGTGGTCGAAGGTGTAGCGGACGCCGTCCGGGCCGGTGCGGGCGGCGAGCAGGTCGAAGTGGGTGTACTCGTAGCGGGAGATGGCGCCGAGCGCGTCGGTGTGAGCAACACAGTTGCCTTCGCCGTCGTAGGTCCAGGATTCGGTGGTGCCGTCTGCCGCGATACGGCGGGACAGGCGGCCCTCCACCGTCCACTCCAGGCGGGTCACCGAACCGGTCGGGTCCGTGACCGTCACCGGGCGGCCGAGGACGTCGCGTTCGTAGCGGGTCACCGCGCCCAACGGGTCGGTGATCTCCAGAGGCAAACCCGCCGGGTTGCACCGGGCCCGGGTGGTGTCCCCGAGGGCGTTGGTGACGGACGCCAGGTGGCCGTGGTCGTCGTAGGTGAAGCGGGTCGTGGCCCCGGACGCGTCGGTCACCGCCGTGCGGTTGCCGAACTCGTCGAACTGCTGGGTGACGTGAGTGCCGTCTGCGGCCGCCACCGTGACCGGCAGGCCCGCCTCGTTGTAGGCGATGCTGGTGTAGCGGCCGTCCGGGCGGATCGCCAGGACCGTGCGGCCCGCCTCGTCGTAGGCGTAGCT